>NZ_JBFTMX010000311.1:0-332 GCF_056397205.1 Massilia sp. 05N420 | reverse complement strand
GAACTGCTGCGCCAGGGCTGGGATTCGCCGCGCGGCAACGGCAAGCTGGTCCACGAAGTGAACAAGCAGATGCTGATGATGCTGGGCACGGAAAAGAAACTGCTGCCGGGCTCGGTCATCAACCAGGTCGCCAAGGCCCGTGCAGCCGAGCTGGAAGAGCAGCAGGGCTTCCCGCCGGGCAAGAAAGCAATGAAGGAACTGAAGGAGCGCGTGGCCGACGAACTGCTGCCGCGCGCATTCTCGATCCGCAGCAATGTCTGGACCTGGATCGACCCGGTCAACGGCTGGCTGGTGGTCGACGCCGCCAGCCCCGCCAGCCCGTCGAAGGCCGA
>NZ_JBFTMX010000310.1:0-349 GCF_056397205.1 Massilia sp. 05N420 | reverse complement strand
GACGACGCCCATGCCGTTTGCGGCGGCAACCGCCTGGGTGATGGTACTGCCGGAGCGCACCGAATAGGAATGATGCGCATAGTGCGTTTCGAGCCAGCGGGCCTCGGCGATCAACTGCTCGCTGTCGAGATCGAATCCGATCAAGGGCACGGCCTCGCCTGCCCGCCAGCGGGCAGCCATCGTCGCACTGGCGTAGAAACCGTGCGTGATGGTGGCAACGCGCTTGCCGGTCAGGTCGCTGTCCTTCGGCCGACCGAGACGCAACGCGATATCGGCCTCGCGATGTGCCAGGCTGTGGACGCGAACATCCGTCAGGATTTCGAGCTCGATGCCGGGAAGTCTATCGAGG
>NZ_JBFTMX010000309.1:0-350 GCF_056397205.1 Massilia sp. 05N420 | reverse complement strand
CGTTTGAGGGCGCTGTTTCAGGACGAGCTTTTCGTGCGCGGGCCGGCCGGACTGCAGCCGACGCCGCGGGCCACGGATCTGGCGGGACCGCTGCAGCAGGCACTGGCGGAAATCCAGAAGACGCTCGCCTTTACGCAGCGCTTCGAGCCGCAGGCCTCCACCCTCACCTTCACACTCGGACTATCGGATCACCCGGCCTTCGTACTGTTGCCGCAGCTCATCCGGCGACTCTCGGAGATGGCGCCTGATATCACACTGCAGGTCCGGAATTTCAGCGCCCGCGACGACGCTATCGACATGCTGGATTCCGGCGCCGCGGATGTGACGATCGGCGTACCCTCGGCATCCGC
>NZ_JBFTMX010000308.1:0-351 GCF_056397205.1 Massilia sp. 05N420 | reverse complement strand
GCCTGGAAGCTTGCTCCGGCACTCGCCGCCGGCAACTGCGTCGTCATCAAGCCGGCGGAACAGACGCCTGCATCGCTGCTCGTCTGGGCGGAAATCATCGGCGATCTGCTGCCTCCCGGCGTGCTCAACATCGTCAACGGTTTCGGCCTTGAAGCGGGCAAGCCGCTTGCCACCAGCCCGCGCATTGCCAAGATCGCCTTCACCGGCGAAACGTCGACGGGCCGGCTGATCATGCAATATGCCAGCCAGAACCTCATTCCGGTTACGCTCGAGCTCGGCGGCAAGTCGCCCAACATCTTCTTTGCCGATGTGATGGCCGAGGATGACGACTTCCTCGACAAGGCGCTCGAA
>NZ_JBFTMX010000307.1:0-351 GCF_056397205.1 Massilia sp. 05N420 | reverse complement strand
GTCATCTACCTGATGCCGCCCTATTGCACGACTGGGGCGGACCTTGCCGCCGCCTATGACGCCATCGACGAGGTGGCTTCGCTCGCCCTGGCAAAGGTGGGGTCGTGACGGCGCTTCTTTCCTCCAGGCTCGCAGGCTTCGGCCACGCCGTCCCGTCGCGTATTGTCCACAATGCGGAGATTGAAAACCGGCTGTGCCTGGAGGATGGCTGGATCGAACGGCGCACCGGCATCCGATCGCGCTACTGGGCAAGCGAGGGTGACACGCTGACTGGCCTTGCCACGGCAGCCGGCCGGATGGCGATCAGTAATTCCGGTCTTGCAGCTGACGATGTGGCCCTCACCCTTCTTG
>NZ_JBFTMX010000306.1:0-351 GCF_056397205.1 Massilia sp. 05N420 | reverse complement strand
GATGATCCGCGCGTGACGATCTTCGAGGGTGATGTCGGCGAAGCGATCCGCGCCGCAAAGGCCGGTTTCGATGCGATCCTGCTCGACGTCGACAATGGCCCGGACGGGCTGACCCGCAAATCGAACGACAGGCTTTACGATTTCGGCGGCATAAGCGCGACCAAGGCCGCACTGCGCGGCGGTGGCGTGCTGGCCGTCTGGTCGTCGGGACCGGACACCAGCTTCACGCGCCGTCTCAAGGATGGCGGTTTTGCCACCGAAGCGGTGAGTACGCGCGCCGGCAAGGGGCGCGGCGCGCGCCACGTCATCTGGCTGGCTGTGAAGCCAAACCGTTAAGCCTTGAAGCCCTTC
>NZ_JBFTMX010000305.1:0-351 GCF_056397205.1 Massilia sp. 05N420 | reverse complement strand
ATGCCAGCCATCGGATCGGTCGCCGTGGCAAGGGCAGGGACGGCGGTCGTCGCCGCAGCAAATCCCCTTGTCCGAATGTGCCATAGATGACAGCGTCCCGTGCGCTTGAAGTGTCGCCTCCAAGAAGCGGCACAAATGATCGCAAGTGTGACCTGGCTGGTCTTGTAACGCCGCCCATCTCCAGGACCGAAGCGAAGATATCGACTGTCGACGTTAAAGCTTCTATCCTGCCCTCATGGCATTTCAAATGGGGATGCCAGACCATCAACGGGATGTTGGCGTGGCTATCGAAGTGCGGAAACTGCTTGCCATAACCGCCACGCTCGCGGAGGTCGTGCCCATGGTCGGTGG
>NZ_JBFTMX010000304.1:0-353 GCF_056397205.1 Massilia sp. 05N420 | reverse complement strand
ACATGATGTTGCTCTCGCTGCCCGAGCGCGCATCCTCGTCATATGGGGCGCCGAAGTATGTTTCGCTGCGGTTCCTGGATGAAGGCGATGCGCTTTCCATTCAGCTGACATTGCATGCCAAGCCTGCCAATCGTATGCCGGAGGCGAGCTTCTTCTTCGTCACTCCTGCCGGGGATGCGGCGTGGAGTTTCTGCAAGATGGGGCTTTGGCACACGTCGGGCGCGATCGCCGAAAGCGGCGGGGCGCAGCTGCAGTCCGTCAGCGCCGCACGCACCGGTGCGCTGCAGATCGAGCCGCTGGATACGCCGCTCGCAGCGCCTGCAAGCTGGGATTTCATGACCTTCTGCAAGGCG
>NZ_JBFTMX010000303.1:0-353 GCF_056397205.1 Massilia sp. 05N420 | reverse complement strand
TTGTAGACTACGCGTTGATGCCGGGTGTGAGGATGAAGGTCCTGGTAGATCAGGTCGTTCGTGCCAAGCAATGGATCATTCATCACATAGCAGAGCACGGTGGCGACCCTTCATTGCTCACGATCAGTGGTCATTCTGCAGGAGCCCATCTTTCAACATTCCTTTTTCAAAGTAGCACCACGGGTTCCTCTGTCAATGGCGCCCTGTTGCTGGGCGGCCTCTACGATCTCCTTCCCTTACAGCAGTCCTTTTTAAAGGCCGAGATTGCTCTTACGGATGACGAGGTCGCGGCCTTCACGCCACTAGGCCATTCGTACGATCCCTCTTGCCGCGCGATCTTGGCGGTAGGCGAG
>NZ_JBFTMX010000302.1:0-354 GCF_056397205.1 Massilia sp. 05N420 | reverse complement strand
CGGCATCGTTGCCTGCACGATGATGTTCTGCCTGGCGTCGCGCGACTTCGACCTCTCGGTCGGCTCGACGGTCGCCTTCTCCGGTATGATCGCGGTGATGGTGTCGAATTCCACCGGCTCGATCCCGCTCGGCCTGCTGGCGGCGCTGATCTGCGGCAGCATCGTCGGCGTCATCAACGGTGTGGTTATCGCCAAGTTCCGCATCAATGCGTTGATCACTACGCTGGCGACGATGCAGATCGTCCGCGGCTTCGCGCTGATCGCTTCGGATGGCCGTGCTGTCGGCATCAACGATCCTTCGTTTTACCAGCTGGCGCTGTCGCGCTTCCTGACGGTGCCGACGCCGATCTGGAT
>NZ_JBFTMX010000301.1:0-354 GCF_056397205.1 Massilia sp. 05N420 | reverse complement strand
ACAGTATCTACGGCCGCGACTATCCGGTGCTGCAGGGCCTGACGATCGCGCTTGCCATCCTGGTGTCGCTAACCTTCCTGGTCACCGACATCGTCCAGGCCTGGCTCGATCCGAGGATCGCCAGATGAGCGCCGAAGCGGCCAAAGCCGCACGCCCCGCGCTCCGCTGGCGCAAACTTCCCCGCTCGTTGATCTCCGGCGGCATCATGCTCGGTCTCAGCCTGATCGTGGCGATCTGGCCGTCGCTCTTCGCCCCCTACGATCCCGTCGCATTCGACTACAACGCGCTGCTAAAGCCGCCGAGCTGGGCCGTCGCATTCGACTACAACGCGCTGCTAAAGCCGCCGAGCTGGGC
>NZ_JBFTMX010000300.1:0-355 GCF_056397205.1 Massilia sp. 05N420 | reverse complement strand
TGCGCGCTCATCTTTCTTGGTCAGGTCGCGCAGCTCGTCGAGCTGTAGGATGGCCAGTGTCATCAGCTGTACCGGGCCGTCATGCAGGTCGGCGCCGATGCGGCGGATGAAGGTCTCGTTGAGGTTGGCGAATTCCATGGAGGCCCGGCGCGCCGTGTCCCTCAGCTCCATCAATTCCTTCGAGGCGGACTCTGCCTCCTCGGCGCGGTGGCTCAGCACCTGCCGCTGATGCTCGATTGTCCGGCTGCCGCGCCTGACGATCAGGAACAGGCCGAGCATGACGACGAAGGAGAACAACGCCACCGTCGTCCAGGTGACCACCCGCAGCCGCGCGAGCTCATCGACAAAACCGCTC
>NZ_JBFTMX010000299.1:0-355 GCF_056397205.1 Massilia sp. 05N420 | reverse complement strand
CTGCAATGCGCTGAAGTCCGAGCGACCCCGGTTGTCGAGCACGACAGCCTCGCCATCCAGTATCGCCGACCCGACACCCAAGTCTCTTGCCGCCTCGGCGATCGTGGGAAATCGAGACGTCCAGTCATGGCCACCGCGCGTCAGAATGCGAATGCCGTTAGGCTCGATATGGACCGCTACCCTGTAGCCATCGAATTTGACCTCGAACGTCCAGTCAGAGCCGCTGGGTGCCTTCGACCTAAGCAAGGCGAGGGCGGGCTCGATTCGATCGGGGATCGCATCGAATGGCAAATTTGGTTGAGCAGGGTCTCGCGTTTTCCGGGGAGCCGACTTTGCAATTTGGTCGTCTCGCAAC
>NZ_JBFTMX010000298.1:0-356 GCF_056397205.1 Massilia sp. 05N420 | reverse complement strand
ACTGGTAATGCGCTGGCCATCCAGCGCCCAGCGCCAGCCGAAGTAGTGGTCCAGGTAACGGCTGGCGATGCCGCGGAACGGCAGCAGCCAGGTTCGCATCCGGCTGTGATAGGCGTTGACGTTCTGGATGTGCAGCGCACCGCGCTTTCGTTCGCCGGCGCTCGCGTTGATGGCCTCATGCGAAATCCCGACCTCCCGCGCGAATGCCGGGTAGGCCGCATGGCTATCGGTCACCAACAGCACGTCGGGTGCCAGGCGCGGTCCCAGGTGTTGCACCAGCTGCCGCTTGCTCACGCTGCCCTTGCCGGTCACGGCGTCGATGGTCTGGCCGCTGCGATCGCGCGCCACCAGGATGC
>NZ_JBFTMX010000297.1:0-357 GCF_056397205.1 Massilia sp. 05N420 | reverse complement strand
TCGGTCCGCCGAATGATGTGAGGCCGAGCTTCAGGAACGTGAGAAAGACTTCTGCGGGCGTGCCGGCAGGCGTTTGAGTCTGGGCCGTGCTCGTGCTGTCTGTCATTCTGCTCCTGCCTCGCCCTTGAGTTCTCTCAGTTGGATCCTGACAACCGCCGGGCCTTCATTTGCAAGTCTCGCGATCGTCAGAAACGCCAGAATTGCAAGTGCGCCGAGCCCCGTTGTGATCGCGAGCGAGGAGGTTGCGCCTATATTGGCCATGGCAAACGCCAGGGCGAACGGTGCGGTCGCAGAGACTATGAGCCTCGCCGCCATAACCTTACCCTGAAATCTGCCATAGCCTTCGCTGCCAAATAG
>NZ_JBFTMX010000296.1:0-357 GCF_056397205.1 Massilia sp. 05N420 | reverse complement strand
CTGCATCGGCGCGGCAAGCGTCGGGCAGGCGCCGCGGCGAAGCCCCGCAACCGCCGTTTCCTGCAATTGTCTGTTACCGGCCGCAGCCATGGCACACCCTTCCATCACCTGTCCTTACAGGATGACGGCGATCTCGGCAAAGCCGCTCACGCCTCGAAGTCGCGCCCCTTGCGCAGCAGATAGATATCCATGATCCATCCATGCCGCTCGCGCGCCGCGGCACGCATTCTGACGATCTCGTCCGAAACGTCGCCCAGGCGCCCGGAATGGACGATCTCGTCGGCGGTGCCAAGATAGGCACCCCAGAAGATCTCCGCATCCGGATCGTCGATCTGCGAAAACGCCTGGATCCCGTCC
>NZ_JBFTMX010000295.1:0-357 GCF_056397205.1 Massilia sp. 05N420 | reverse complement strand
GTGTACGGGAACTGTGGCGGCGTTTCGCACGTTGAGGCACGCATCGAAAAAGCGTGGGGCACCGGCACAGGATGATGGATTTTCAAGCGGCCGGCGATAGCCGCAAGACGGCAAATGCAATCGATCTGATTGCCGGAGCGGCCCGGCGCACGATGAAGGCCGCGGTCACGGCCATCCCGGGTGGCATCATTCGCACTGGCCGCAATGCCTGGCGTGCCGGCAAAGCCGAGAAAGTGGCGTTCCTGGTGGATGGATCTGCCTATTTTTCCGCCCTGGATCAGGCGCTCAGGAAAGCGCGGCAGACAATCTGGATCGTCGGCTGGGATTTCAATCCCGATATACGTCTCCGGCCAAAGC
>NZ_JBFTMX010000294.1:0-357 GCF_056397205.1 Massilia sp. 05N420 | reverse complement strand
CCGCGGTCGAGTGCTTGGCGATACTGCTCGGCCTCCCAATGAGTCAGCTCATGCTCGTCGCTCTTGGAAAGATAGGCCACGGCTTTGCCCTCCGGAATTCGGCTGACGACTTCGGCGAGGCACCGGGCCATGACTTCACCACCGGCGGTAAGGGTGCTGGAGAGCAGGACGCCCTTACCGGGAACCAGGAGCATTTTGGGAATATCGCGTCCTTCTCGTGTCAACGCGGCTTCATAGTCCGTCGCGCTTTTCCCGTCTTCGAGCACACCAATTTCGGTGCCGAGAAATATCACGTGATCAGGATAGAGGGAGCCGCCAAGCGCGGCCGATCGGTTGGTCTCCGACAGAGCGATCGAG
>NZ_JBFTMX010000293.1:0-358 GCF_056397205.1 Massilia sp. 05N420 | reverse complement strand
CGGCAGCACCGGTCTCGCTTGCCGCATTGGCGCTGGAAAGCGGGCTCAGCCGTTTTCAGCTGGTGCGGGCCTTCAGCCGCGCCACCGGTCTCACGCCGCATGCCTATCTGGTTCAGGCGCGGGTGCATCTGGCGAGGCGGTTGATCGGCCGGAAGATGCCGCTTGCCGAGGTGGCGGCGGCCAGCGGCTTTGCCGATCAGAGCCATATGACGCGGGCCTTTACGGCGCGCTACGGGCTCTCTCCCGGCATCTATGCCCGCGGCGCTTCCAGATAGCCTGCAATTTCCTTCAAGACCCCGGCCTGCTTTCCCGCTCATCTGGCTTCGATCCAGGGAGCAGGACATGACACGGCAGCAGC
>NZ_JBFTMX010000292.1:0-359 GCF_056397205.1 Massilia sp. 05N420 | reverse complement strand
GGATGAGGTCGCTGTCGTCGAGCATCAGCGTGCCGGGCACATCCATGGTGAATGCCTCGCCGCGCCGCTCGAACTCCCAGCGGTAAATGGTGCCGCTTGCCATGCGGGCGCGGATACAGCGGTGGGTTTCGAGATCGGCGGGGGTCTTGGGGATGCCCTTCTCTTTGAAATAGCCGGGTGGGCCGGCGATGACAGGGCGGATGAAACGGTTGATCGGCACGGAGATCATATCCGGCGGCACGGCTTCCAGGATGCGGATACCGGCGTCGAAGCCCTTCGCGTTGATATCGACAAGCGCGCCTTCGGTGGCGATTTCGAGCTGCATGGCCGGGTAGCGCCTGAGATATTCGACGGCGAGC
>NZ_JBFTMX010000291.1:0-359 GCF_056397205.1 Massilia sp. 05N420 | reverse complement strand
CTTCACGGATGATGGAGACGCCGATACTGCTTTCGCAGCCCGCCTGTCGCTTCAGCCAGTCATTGTAGAATTCGGTCTTGACGAGGTTCTTTCGGGCATAGATATCCTCGCCGCACAATCCGCGGCCGACCGGCACCAGGCCCATGCGTGGGATCCACGGATTGACCGACGCGAAGTGATTGCTGAACTGATCGACCTCGTCCTTGGTGAAGCCTGAAATATAGGGAACGTGGGCAACCGGCGAGGCAAGATCGTGGTAGTGCAGGGCAGCCTTGCCATCGGGAGAAGTCTTGGCGACGGCATCCAGAAAGCCCTGCCAGCTGCATTCGCCGAACAGGCTTCCGTAAATCATATCGATC
>NZ_JBFTMX010000290.1:0-360 GCF_056397205.1 Massilia sp. 05N420 | reverse complement strand
CGGCCCTCCGGGAGCGCCTGTTTCGCGGCTGGGCGAAGGACGGTGCGGCGCGCAATCTCGCAGCCCGACCGTCAAAGCTTCTGTTCCGCCTGACGGCCGATATCGACGCACTCGACGGCCTCTATCTGCGCGTCCTCGTACCCGCTGCCGTTGCGATCTGCACCGCGATCGCGGCTAGCGTGGCGCTCGGCATAATCCATCCGCTGTTTGGCGCCGCGACCGGGCTGATCCTCCTGCTTGCCGGGCTCGGCATTCCCTACCTCGCCGGCCGTGCCGCCGCAAAATCCGCACGCCGCCGCATGCATGGCGTCGAAGCGGTCCGCGGCGGCGTCATCGATCTCGTCGCGGGCCAGACGGATC
>NZ_JBFTMX010000289.1:0-361 GCF_056397205.1 Massilia sp. 05N420 | reverse complement strand
GTGCCGGAGGAAGCGCCTCGATCTCGTCAGCAATGAAATAGGGCGGAATATCGAGCGCCTTCAGCGCTTCGCGGGTGGCGGGCACCCATTTGAACTCTAGAATGCTCTTGCCGTCCTCGATCTGATGGACGATCTCGTTTGGCCGGAAAGGGAAGCTTTCGGGGACTTCCATCAGATAATAGAGCCCAAGTTCGTGCCAGTCGCGCTTCTCGAAATGAAAGAAATTCTCGACGATCCAGAGCAGGCGGCCGACCTCGACTGTCACACCGAGCTCTTCCACCATCTCGCGCCGCAGCGTTTCTTCCGAGGTCTCGCCAATCTCGGCGCGGCCACCCGGAAATGTCCAGAAAGGCTCATGGAC
>NZ_JBFTMX010000288.1:0-362 GCF_056397205.1 Massilia sp. 05N420 | reverse complement strand
TCAAGACGCGAGCCGCCGCCTTCGTTCTCTCGGGCCTGATGGCCTTCGCCTATTTCATCGCCCATGCGCCGAAGAGCTTCTACCCGGCGCAGACCGGTGGCGTCGCCGCGATCCTGTTCTGCTTCGTCATGCTGTATTTCGTCGCCGCGGGCGCCGGCTCGTTCAGCATTGATGCGCTCTTGAAGCGCAAGCAGGCCGCTGTCGCAGCCTGAAGCAGATCGCAAGGCTGAAGCGGCTTTCCGCTTCAGCCTGATAGGGCTTACGGCTTGTCGGCCTGACCCTTGAGCTTGACGGCCATCGTAACGGTGCCACGCACCGTGATGAAACTGCCATTGCCGCGATTAAGATCGGCATTGTTGCTG
>NZ_JBFTMX010000287.1:0-362 GCF_056397205.1 Massilia sp. 05N420 | reverse complement strand
TTCAGCCGACATTCAGCACATAATGCCATAATGCCATTCATTCCGGAATGACCATCGCACTGAGCTTGGGTCCGACCCGGTCTATGGAGAGCAGATCAATGTTCAGGAAAGTTATCGTCTCGACACTTCTCCTCGCCGCGATAACCGCTCCCGTGTCGCTGGCTGCTGGGACAGCGGGGGCACAGGAGTACTACGGGCGGGGCTGGCATGACGATCGAGATTGGGGAGGTCCACCGCCGGAGCGGCACCGCCATCATCACCATCGCGACTACGGCGGACTGATTGCGGGCGGTATTGCTGCAGGCCTTGTCGAGCGACTACGGCGGACTGATTGCGGGCGGTATTGCTGCAGGCCTTGTCGA
>NZ_JBFTMX010000286.1:0-362 GCF_056397205.1 Massilia sp. 05N420 | reverse complement strand
GCTCGGGCCGTCGGATACGCCGGCTTCCTTCGTCAAGCGGGCCGACAACTACATGTATCTTGCCAAGCAGACGGGCGATCGCGTCGCCGTCATCTGGCTCGGCAATCCGCATCCGCAGCAGGCGATAGCCGGGCGGGCGGTCGGCTAGCTTTCCTTTTGAGAAGCGGTTAGGTGTCGCGCTCGGCAATCAGTGCAGAGGGGCGGCTATGTCTGGCATCGTGAAGACAATCGTTGTTGCGGTTTCCGAAAACGGTATCATCGGCCGGGACGGCGATATGCCATGGCGGCTGTCAACCGATCTGAAACGCTTCAAGGCGCTGACCTCGGGAAAGCCGTTGGTCATGGGCCGCAAGACCTATGAG
>NZ_JBFTMX010000285.1:0-363 GCF_056397205.1 Massilia sp. 05N420 | reverse complement strand
GCTCTGCGCTGCGCTTGCTGGTAAGTGTAGCATTGACGATCTCCCAAAGAGCCACAACGCAGTGCCAACGTGGACGTTCCCAGAGAATTGCGTACGATAGCGGACGCATATATTTGGTCTCCCGCAATTTCTACATAAATAAATTTGTCAATTACGCTACAAGTATAATAGCTTAGGGAGGGACATAGTAGGCTCCTCGCGACCCTGCGGCGCTTTCTCGAAGCGACTAACATGTCCGAAAGCGGACAATTCATGCCAAATAACTGGTAATTAGGTGTATCCTGAACATAGGCCGCTGCTACAGGCCGGCCGATTGGGAGAGAACACGCGCGCTCGGCAACAGAAAGCGACACCATGTTAATC
>NZ_JBFTMX010000284.1:0-364 GCF_056397205.1 Massilia sp. 05N420 | reverse complement strand
GGTGGAAGGCTCTTACGCCATAGATCCAACCGGCGCTGACTCATTTCCGACATCCCAAAACCCGCAGGCCTAAAAATCACGCAGTTTATTCAACCCATCCTTTACGTATCGATGGCTACCTCATAGGGCACCGCGACCGCCATGAGGACACATGTTGTTTAAATTCGCTCGGGCAGGCACCCTGTTTGTAATTTTACTCGGCTCACTTGTCTTCCTGCCGCCATTCAGCGGCTATGTGCGCGACGCCGCCGATGTGTTCGATAAAAGGCCGCAGGAGACGGCGCTGTTCATCGGCAACAGCCGGACCTTTTATCACCACATGCCTGACATGGTGCGTTCGATCGCCGACTCGGCGGGCTATCCC
>NZ_JBFTMX010000283.1:0-364 GCF_056397205.1 Massilia sp. 05N420 | reverse complement strand
GTTCTGAGCGCTCAGGATCTCACTCTCGATCCCCATGCACAAGCGTTCTTCGCCGAGCGTATCAAAGCCAAGCTGACGACCGTCGACGGTAGCCACGCTTCCTTAGCATCGCACGCGGCAGAAGTCGCAGCCGTTATCGAGGCCGCGGCCGGCGCCAAGTAATGCCACCATTCCGACAACGCCGCCGATCTGATCGGCGGCGTTGTTAAAAACCAATTTGTACGTTCTAAATCGATGTCGGTGCCGTTCTCCGACACATAGGATCGGAGAAACATCTAAAAGTTGCAGGCCAATCGCACGCTGGCCACCCGCGAAAACGCTCCTGTCAGTCCTTGGGCCCAACGCCCAATCTTAGCAGGAATAC
>NZ_JBFTMX010000282.1:0-364 GCF_056397205.1 Massilia sp. 05N420 | reverse complement strand
ATGCAGAACTTGCGAGCGCCGAGAAAGAGCTCGGACCGGCCGGCCAGGATAACCCGCAGCTACAGGACGCTCTTGCAGCGCTGGAGCGGGCCAGGCTCGATCTGCTCCGCACCACCGTGCTCGCGCCCGCCGATGGCGTTGTCACCAATCTTCAGCTGTCCGTCGGTGGCTTTGTCAACACCGGACAGAGCGCCATCACCTTCATCGACGCCGGCACGATCTGGATAGCGGCCAACTTCAAGGAGAACAGCCTCGAGAATGTCGCAAGCGGCAACAAGGCGGAAATCCTGTTCGATGCGCTGCCCGGAAAGCTGTTTCCTGCTCATGTCGAAAGCGTCGGTTTCGGCGTCGCCCAGGGCAATGT
>NZ_JBFTMX010000281.1:0-364 GCF_056397205.1 Massilia sp. 05N420 | reverse complement strand
CGGGAAACTGCCGATCAGTGCGGAAAGACGCTGGTCGGACAGATAGATCTCATCGAGATTGAACCGGCGCCAATTGAAGGTCTGCAGACAGGCTGCGAAAGCCGCCATCGCCTCGTCGGACCATTCGGGGCGTGAAAGAATGCCGCTGTAAACGGAGAAAGGCATGCCCGCCATATGGATGGCATTGAAGAAACCCTTCCCCGGCTCGAAATCCAGGCGGATCTGCAGTGGCAGGAATGCGATGTAATGCTCATCCGCTTCCGTGCGCTTTGCCGCCAGGACATGCCAGTTGGCGCGCGTTTGCAGATAGCGCCGCATCCAGTTCCAGGACATGAAATAGTTCGATTCCGGATCGGCGTCATAG
>NZ_JBFTMX010000280.1:0-365 GCF_056397205.1 Massilia sp. 05N420 | reverse complement strand
GTATTGGGTGGCGAGCCCTTTTTTATGACCCGCCTGCCTTGCTCTTCATGTCCGACAGTTCGCGCCCAGAAGCCATCGGATCGAAGCTATTCCCGTTGCCGCTCATTTCCAAGCTCCCTGCCCTTGCCCTTGCAATGCGATGCCATGCTTATTTGTCATGCCATAAGAAAAGCCGCCCTTTATGAGAGGCTTAAGTGTTCGGTTACCCACATTCGATGGCACGGCGCTTTGCGCAGCTTGTTCCGGCCATTCAGTGGATGGTGCGGCTGCCACCGCTACCATGCTCGAACTTGGCTAGGAGATGGATTGCCTCCAGAACTAGATGCTCTGCGTTCTCCGTTTCGTCCCCGGCGATCGTCTCGGCG
>NZ_JBFTMX010000279.1:0-365 GCF_056397205.1 Massilia sp. 05N420 | reverse complement strand
GAGCTCTACCGGCGGCGCGCCAATCTCAAGCGCCAGCTGCAGCACAAGGCGCCCGAAGTCATCAGGGATTTCGCAAAGGCAGTCCGCATCGCGGAAACGCAAAAAGCTGTCTGGCTCGCCGGGCGGGCAAAACGCGATCTCGATGAATTGGCAGGGCTTTGAGCCATGGACGAGATCGCGGGCGAAGCGTTTTCGGCCATGCTTGAGAACGGGCGGATACCCTCCCCGCCCGATCCTGCCGGGACCGTCCGGCGCATCCTTGAACGAAAACGTGACTACGGGATCACCAGGCTGGGTTCGGTGACCGAACTCGACTGGATCGGCATCACGGTGGTGCAGGTGGTGCGGCCGCGCTCGCTCTCCGT
>NZ_JBFTMX010000278.1:0-366 GCF_056397205.1 Massilia sp. 05N420 | reverse complement strand
GTGCTGGGGATGCTTCACCTGCTTTCAGGTTTTGAAGAATGGCATTGTTGTCCATCGCGGTCAAATCGGAGGTCGCGGTGGAGGCGGCCTCAATGCCCCGAATGCGGAACCTGAAAAAGATGACGGATTCTTGCTGTAATCGAGGTCGGGTGCTGATCTGCTGATTGCCTCAAGTCGTTTGAAAGGTGAATCTCGCTTTCGACGCGTCGCGTCAATAGCAGTCCGAGCGCTTCTGCAAGTCCAGGACGGTCTCGCATGACGCCAGCCAGGACCTCTTTAGAGATTTCGTAGACGACGACAAAAGTGAGCGCGCGCATTCTGGCCGGTTCGACCGCACCCATGAGGACCCCACGTTCGCCAAACAGG
>NZ_JBFTMX010000277.1:0-366 GCF_056397205.1 Massilia sp. 05N420 | reverse complement strand
GCGCCAAGCAGGCGGCCATGATAGGTCACCGGCGTTGCCGCAATCAGCGTCCGCAGTTTTTCCGCCAGATCGAGTGCGCTGTCTTCGGAAGCCCCCGTCAGCAGGATTGCGAACTCCTCGCCGCCGAAGCGATAGACGATACCGGCATCACCGACCGCTTCCGAGAGGATGGCGGAAACCCGGCGCATGACTTCGTCTCCGGCGTCATGGCCGAATTCGTCGTTGAAGCGCTTGAAATGATCGATATCCGCCATGATGGCGATCGCATCACCTGCCCCGTCCCGGGCGATCCGGTTCAGCGCCTCGTCCAGCGAGCGGCGATTCAGAAGCCCGGTCAGGCCATCCCTTATCGCCAGCCCCATCAGC
>NZ_JBFTMX010000276.1:0-366 GCF_056397205.1 Massilia sp. 05N420 | reverse complement strand
GTGCAGACCGTCGTTCCGACGCCGAAGCCGGGTGTAGACGCGATGATGATGGCCGCCGTTCCGGCTGCCGACGGCTCCGCTCCGCAGACCCCGATGGCATTTGCCTCCGCCAATCCACAGGCAACGCCCGCCCTTTCGGCACAGACAGCCGTCCTGCCGATGGCCGTTTCGCCTGCCGATGCGGCGTTCCAGCCCGTGGCCGGCGCCAGCGTTGCCACCGAAATTCCGCTGACGCCAGAGATGACCGCGATGCAGTCGGTGATCCCGACGCCGCGTCCCGCAACCCCGGCCTCGCCCTCGACGCAGCTTGCCTTCGCGGCAACGACGCCGCAGAACGGCGCGCTTGCAGCGCTCGCCGTTCAGGCC
>NZ_JBFTMX010000275.1:0-366 GCF_056397205.1 Massilia sp. 05N420 | reverse complement strand
GGTTTGCTGCATGCCTATGACGCCCACTATCTCGATGTCGTCGAGAATGCCCGCATCGTCTACGCCTACGAGATGAAGCTCGGCGAGACCCGCATCTCCGCCTCCCTTGCCACCGTCACTTTCGAGCCGTCAGCGGCGGGCACCCGCATGCTGTTTACCGAGCAGGTGGTGTTCCTCGACGGCTATCCCGACGATGGCCTGCGCCGCCAGGGCACGGAAATCGGCCTCGACAATTTCGAGGCCTTTCTCGATCGCGAGGCCAGCGGCACGCATTGACGCTTTCAGCGGCCGGTGCCGAGAATGGCGCCGAGCAGCTTGCCTTCGAGTTCGGCGAGCTCCGGATTGCCATGACGGCGCGGATGGGGA
>NZ_JBFTMX010000274.1:0-366 GCF_056397205.1 Massilia sp. 05N420 | reverse complement strand
CCTTCACGCTGGTCGCGGGCGGCAATCTCCAGGCCGATCAGAGCGGCGGCCACGCGGTTCTCAACGTCAATCGCCAGTCGGTGCCGGACGCCAAGCTGAACGCCGACGTTGCCTTCATGCCCGAGGAAAACCACCTTCGCCTCAAGGCTCAGCTTGCCGAACCGAAGGGCGGCGTGATGGCGACGTTGCTGTCGCTGCCGGGCGATCCATCCGTCAATCTGTCGATCGATGGCGACGGGCCGATTTCGAACTGGAAGGCCAAGCTGCTGGCGGCCCTCGATGGACAGCCCCGCGCTTCGATCGAAGGTCAGCATGTGCTGACGCCGGAGGGTCTTCACCAGATCAACCTGAAAGGCGGCGGCGATC
>NZ_JBFTMX010000273.1:0-368 GCF_056397205.1 Massilia sp. 05N420 | reverse complement strand
GCGCATACTGCCGCGGCCGCTTGCCGACCGGCTCTACGAATTCATCGCCCGCAACCGGCTGCGGATCGCGGGCCGCAGCGACAGTTGCTTTGTGCCGACGCCTGAGGTCAGGAGCCGCTTTCTCGGATGAGTACAAGCGGGCTTCGCGTGCTGATCATCGGCGGCTACGGCGCGTTCGGCAGCCGGCTGGCACGCTTGCTGGCCGGCGATCCGCGCTTCCATCTGCTTGTCGGCGGGCGGTCGGCGGAGAAGGCCGAGACATTTGCCGCCGGGATCGAGCGAGGCGCAGAGGGCGTGGTCTTCGACCGCGATGGCGATGTGCAGGCCCAGCTTGCGTTGCTCAGGCCCGCGGTCGTCGCCGATCTCTC
>NZ_JBFTMX010000272.1:0-369 GCF_056397205.1 Massilia sp. 05N420 | reverse complement strand
GCCTCGGCGCCGCCGTGTGGAGCAGCAATCCGGAACGTGCCGAACGCGTCGCCTCCCGCATCGAGGCGGGAGCCGTCTTCATCAACGACTTCGTCCGTTCCGATCCCCGCGCGCCCGTTGGCGGCATCAAAGGCGCGGGCTTCGGCCGGGAGCTTGGCGGCCTCGGCGCGCGTGAGCTCGCCAATGCCAAGCTCGTCTGGCGAGGTGCTTGATCAAAGAACGAAGCCAACCGGGACCTCCGGTTGGCTTCTCGGCTCAACGCCCGTTTGATTATCTTGCGCCGCACTGTTCAGTGCGCCCTCGCGCACCGAGACGGTAAGGATCGATCGGCGCTCTGCGCTTCCGCATCGATGGCAGCAATGCCACTGA
>NZ_JBFTMX010000271.1:0-371 GCF_056397205.1 Massilia sp. 05N420 | reverse complement strand
CGGCGTGGCTGTTCCTGGTTTTCAGCTGGCTGTGCCGGCTCGGCCTGAGGGGCAGCCTGTTCCGGCTCGGGGGCTGCTTCCCGCTTCTTGCGGCGCGGCTGCTGCTCTTCCGATGGCTGCGCCTGTTCTGCCTGCGGGGCTGCTTCCTCGGCCTGCGGCGCGGCTTCGCGCTGCTTGCGGCTCGGCGCTTCCTGCTGCTGCTCGGCCTGCGGAGCGGCCTCCTGCTGTTGCTGCTGTTCGGCCTCCGGCTGCTTGTGGCGCTTCTTCAGCAATTCCTCTTCCGAAGGCGCATCCTGGGCAACCTCATACGAGCCGCTGATCGCCTGGGGCGACTGCGCCGCGCCGGTGCCGCCGAGCGCTGACGCATGCAC
>NZ_JBFTMX010000270.1:0-371 GCF_056397205.1 Massilia sp. 05N420 | reverse complement strand
CTCACGGCCCATGCCCGATTGCTTGAAACCGCCGAAGGGTGCAAGCGGCTCGTGCGGCGCGCCGTTGATCACCACGCGGCCTGATTCCATCTGCTCGGCGACCCGCCTGGCGCGATCGATGTCGCTGGAATGGATATAGGCCTGCAGCCCATAGCTCGTGTCGTTGGCAATGCTGATCGCGTCCGCCTCGTCCTTGTAGGGGATGACCGAGAGCACCGGGCCGAAGATTTCCTCGCGGGCGATCCGCATTTCGTTATGCACATTGGCAAAGATCGTCGGGCGAACGAACCAGCCGCGGTCCAAGCCTTCGGGCCGCCCGCTGCCGCCGGTGAGGATCTCCGCACCTTCCTCCTCGCCAAGCCGGATATAGG
>NZ_JBFTMX010000269.1:0-371 GCF_056397205.1 Massilia sp. 05N420 | reverse complement strand
TCGGTGGTCGGCGTGCCGCGGGTGCCATAGGTGTATTTCTGCCCGCGTGTTTCCATCGCCTTGGCATTCGGAAACAGCACCGTCGATGCGTGCACGACGGGCGGATTGACGAAACCGTGGTATTCCGAAGGGTCGTTGCCGATATGCGAGAGGCGGGTGTTGATACCGGCGTTCTGCAGGAGACCGTCTTTGTCTTTCATAGTCTGAAATAGCCTTTGGCGAGGGATGCAATGGGCGAGTTTTGGACCTCAGGAAAAGTCGGGTCAACCCCGTAGCCGCGACGGGCCGAAAATTACCCGGAACGTTACTTTCGCAGATATATCAGTGAATTGCGCGGTATTTTTCCGCAAAACACTGCCCAAATACTACCC
>NZ_JBFTMX010000268.1:0-372 GCF_056397205.1 Massilia sp. 05N420 | reverse complement strand
GGTAAGGCACAGTCGCTGCGCGACTGCTTGGTCAGGCGAATCGGGAGGCTTGGCGCTTGCAAGCGCCAAGCCGCTCGCGGGCTCGCCGCGRTGCGGCTCGAMACCCCCGCTCGCCCCTCGTCCGTGCCGGACGAGGATTCGATTTCCTTCTGCTCATGCGAGTATTCAAAAACAAAGCCCCACCGGCTTGCGCCGGCAGGGCTTTTGTTTGAATAGTGGTGGAGGTAAGGCACAGTCGCTGCGCGACTGCTTGGTCAGGCGAATCGGGAGGCTTGGCGCTTGCAAGCGCCAAGCCGCTCGCGGGCTCGCCGCGATGCGGCTCGAAACCCCCGCTCGCCCCTCGTCCGTGCCGGACGAGGATTCGATTTCCTT
>NZ_JBFTMX010000267.1:0-373 GCF_056397205.1 Massilia sp. 05N420 | reverse complement strand
TTTCTGGTTTGTTCACCTTTGAGAAAGATTTGCCACTGGCTTGCATAAATGTCCGGTAACGTGCATTTGAGGCGTTAGGCAACAATTGCTTAGAGGCTCTAGTCCTTATCGAGATCGCCGGCCCCCTTGCGATTCGGATTGGATGGCCGATGGTAAGGCGCATCAGCCACCCTGAGCAATCTTCTGGGACAAAGTCCGTCGGCAACTTACACTTTCGCGAGCGGCCAGCGATGTTCCGGTTTGCGCGCAGTCGGAAGCACGATCAAGAAACACAGTATGCCCGGCGCGTAGGTGGAGCGTGGCCGTCTTCACAGCTGAACCCGGTCTGCACCATCCTAGCAAGTCTGCCTCGAAGGCGAGTAAGCGTTGATAG
>NZ_JBFTMX010000266.1:0-373 GCF_056397205.1 Massilia sp. 05N420 | reverse complement strand
AACGAGGGCAACGACCTCGTATCTTTTTGTGATGGCCGTTCCGACGATCAGTCGGCCTGTGGCGCCGGTTGCGCCTAATACTAGGATTTTCATGTCAGATCTCCGAATTTGTGCTGGGATGCCTCGATGGGGGAATGGTGACGGAAATCATCCACGTCCCTCGCCGATCCACTGTGCCGCGGCCTCGGCCGTGTCTTCAGGACGGGTATTGAAGGCGATTGCCGCCTTCGGTGCGGCGCGGTGGATCGCGTTGACGACCTTCTCGAAGAACGAAAGCCCTTTGGGCGGTAGGCGCAGGCCGCCACCGATCACGACGCAATCGTAATCCACATTTGCCAGTTGCGCCGCCAGTGTTTCGATGCCGCCGTCATCC
>NZ_JBFTMX010000265.1:0-373 GCF_056397205.1 Massilia sp. 05N420 | reverse complement strand
GAAATCTTTACGTTTCCTTCACCACGGGTGGAAAAAACTCAGAGAACCAGTGTTCGTTGCCTCAAAGTCGCGCCAAAGTGCGGGCTTCTGTCACAGAACGGGACACATTTTGGCAATGCTGCGCGCGCGTGGCACCTAGAGGGGAAATCCATGAACAGGCTGTTGGCCACACTCTTGACTGCGACGCTTGCCTTTTCGGCACCCGTTGCGGCGATCGCCGGCAACGCCTCTTTCATCCTCGATGCCCGCACCGGCAAGGTCCTCGCCTCTGAAAATGCCGACGTGCTGAATCACCCGGCATCGCTGACCAAGATGATGACCCTCTATCTCGCCTTCGAAGCGATCAATCGCGGCAAGCTCAGCTGGGATAGCC
>NZ_JBFTMX010000264.1:0-373 GCF_056397205.1 Massilia sp. 05N420 | reverse complement strand
TGTTTGGTAGCCGCGACCTGTCTCCAATTTTCGGCGTTGGTCACGCGCGCGCACGATGTCGGCGAGCATGTGCAACCCGTTTTCCAGCATGAACTTCCTAATGTCCCGGGTAAGAGCATGATCGCCGCGGTTGTCACTTACGAACCGGGTGGAAAGTCCCCGGCGCATCACCACGCCAAGTCGGCATTCATCTTCGCTCACGTCTTGTCCGGATCGATCCGGAGCAAAGTGAACGATGGAGAGACCAAGGTCTATAAAACTGGCGAAAGCTTCTACGAAGAGCCAGGTTCAAGTCACTCGATTAGTGAGAATGCCAGTGAGACGGAATCCGCGAGCCTCTTGGCGGTTTTCGTCGTGGATTCTGACGACAAGA
>NZ_JBFTMX010000263.1:0-374 GCF_056397205.1 Massilia sp. 05N420 | reverse complement strand
CCGTCATCTACGGCAAGCTCTCCGACATCTTCGGCCGCAAGCCGGTACTGATCGGCGGCATCGTGGTGTTCCTGATCGGCTCGCTGCTTTGCGGCTTTGCCTGGTCGATGACTTCGCTGATCGTGTTTCGCTTGCTGCAAGGGCTTGGCGCAGGCGCCATCCAGCCGGTGACGATGACGATCATCGGCGACCTCTTCAAGCTCGAGGAACGCGGGCGTGTCCAGGGCATCATGGCAACGGTGTGGGCAACCTCGGCGGTGGTCGGGCCTCTCGCCGGCGGCGTCATCGTCGACAATATATCCTGGGCCTGGATCTTCTGGATCAATCTACCGATCGGCGTCTTCTCGATTATCGCCTTCTCGCTGTTTCTGAAG
>NZ_JBFTMX010000262.1:0-374 GCF_056397205.1 Massilia sp. 05N420 | reverse complement strand
GTCTTTGCGGCGATGCGCGACCTCTATGTCAGCGGTTCGGCCGATGGCATCCATGCGGTGCTGCGCGCTACCATCTCCCGCGGCTGCCCGGGTGAGCCGGATGATCCGATGTGCCATACCGAAGCCCTCTCGGGTCCGGTCCTGCCGCTTGCCGAGCGCAAGGCGTCAGCGCTGGAAGCCGTTGCCTCCTCGCCGGTCACTGGCCGCCAAGCGGCGGCGCAGTTCTCGCTGTATGTCATGGGCACCGGCGATCACATGGAAGAGATCTACGGCTGCATCGACTTCCTGAAGAATTCGGGCGTCTTCGACCGCTCGAAGAATTTCTGTACCCGCGTCAAGGGCGACGCCGGTGCGGTCTTCGCGACCATTCACGA
>NZ_JBFTMX010000261.1:0-374 GCF_056397205.1 Massilia sp. 05N420 | reverse complement strand
GCCTTTGCCGGGCTCGGCCGCGATCATCTTGCCAAGGCGCAAAAGGCGGCAATCCCGCCCTCCGTCTTTCCGGCTTTCCTGCCGGCAACGCTTGCCAGGCCGGTGCTGGCAAGGGCGCAACGGGCAGGGGCAGGGTTGTTCGACCGGCCGTTGCAGCAGCCGCAATGGCGCCGTCAGCTGGGAATGACCTTTTCCTTGATGCGCAAGAAAATCTGAGGCGAGTTCAAACTCGCGCAAGCCTCAGGCACTATAAGGCGGCAACCGCAATTCCGGATTGGAGACCGCGTTGAGCATTATCATCTGGTCGATCATTTTCGCTGGCCTGTTTCTCCTGGCTTTCGTCGCGACACGCATGGCGTCGCAGAACAAGGAAG
>NZ_JBFTMX010000260.1:0-375 GCF_056397205.1 Massilia sp. 05N420 | reverse complement strand
GTATCGAAGAAGGCGCCGAAAAGTTCGGTCGCCGCGATCCTCTGCTTGCTCCGCGCTGCGATCGTCAGGCTCTGGCTGGCGCTCGCCGCCTGCTGCCGGCCGTCACGGAAGCAGATAAGCTCAAGTTCCACGGCAAGGTCAGCAGACGTCTCATTGACCACATGCACGTCCAGACCGTTGGTCCCTTCGTCCGTCAGCACCACCTGCAACGGCCGGAAGGCCCGGCGCATTGCATGCCAGGCGGGCTTGGGTTCGCCGGTGGAATCGATCACCCCCCAGCCCGGTCCGGGCAGCAGATCCTGTAGCGTCCAGACCAGCGCGCCGTCGCAACGAGATCCGGTGCGGCGCCATTCGGCAAAGGTCTCGGTCAGCACT
>NZ_JBFTMX010000259.1:0-376 GCF_056397205.1 Massilia sp. 05N420 | reverse complement strand
GTTCACGCCTCGCTCAAAAGCGCTTTGCTGTGGGAAAGCCGCTTTGCCCTCGATGCGATTATCGAGGAAGTGGCATCGCGCGCCGATCAACAGCACGACCAGGCAACATTCTGGAGTGCGGGCTTCCTGTCTTCGAACAGCTGGCAGGACGATGGCAATGCCGCCGGTATCGACACCACGACATCAGGCATCTTCGCAGGCGGCGACGTGCCGGTTTCGGATCACTGGCGTCTCGGCGGGATGGCCGGTTACAGCCACGATGCCCTCGATCAGGCGGATACGGATTCCTATCACGGCGGTCTTTATGCCGCGGGCGATTTCGGTCACCTCGACCTCGTCGGTGGGGCTATCTATTCTCACAACGACGCATCGACCC
>NZ_JBFTMX010000258.1:0-378 GCF_056397205.1 Massilia sp. 05N420 | reverse complement strand
GACCGAAGTTCCCGTCCACCGGTATGGCTGTCGCTCCCGCAGGAACGTCCGCAGTGGCCACGTGATTTGAGACTTTTCCAAAATCTTTCGAGGTCCAGCCGACGCCCAAGAGGGCGCCGAAATGCATATCCACGACAAGCGTGGTACCCGTGGGCTTGAGCCCGGCAGAAGCAAGCGTCACAACTAGCGCCGCAAAAAGAATCTTTAAAGTTGAAAACTTTCTAGAATGCATGCCTTCGCGTATAGGGATGCAACCGAATAAGTGCAATCAAAAGTCGTTTTATTATTGGTGTTATGCGTTAATTTTTCCCGCTTTTAATTGTAGGCTCTGGCGTATCAATCAGAAGGTGCTTTTGGCGCTGCTAGGCGGCTTGCTTC
>NZ_JBFTMX010000257.1:0-378 GCF_056397205.1 Massilia sp. 05N420 | reverse complement strand
CAGCTGCTGCTCGACCGAGACGTCGCGAAGCTGGGCGACCACGGCAGCAAGCGCGCCTTCGCCGTCGCGCCGCGCGGTCATGTCCATCCGGAGATAGGCGAACTGGCGAAGATCACGCGAGACGCCCGGGCGGTCCAGCCTCAGGTCGACGCTGACGGCATCATCGCCCTGGCGCAGCTGATCGAGCGCCTGCAGGAAGAGGATGCGGTCGGAGACATGCACCTGCTCGATGAAGCCGCGGCCCTTGGGCTCGCGCATCCAGGCGAGATACTCGCTGATATCGCGGCCACCGGCCGAGGTGACGTTGCCCTGCGGATCGAGGAACAGGATCAGGCCCGCACTGTTTTGCAGGAAGAAGTCTTCGGCTGTCTCCGGGAT
>NZ_JBFTMX010000256.1:0-378 GCF_056397205.1 Massilia sp. 05N420 | reverse complement strand
GAGTAATACTGCAAAACCGCTGAGCAACATGGCGTTGGACGCTTTGGGAATGAGTAATACTGCAAAACCGCTGAGCAACATGGCGTTGGACGCTTTGGGAAGACTAGCAAAAGTAAGAAACTGACGTAATTCAACTTTTCTCGGAAAAAATTTTTCTCAGTGAATTGTTTGGCTATGGAATTTTCCTAAAATCAATTAAAGAATGATGTTCAATAAAAGTTCAATATTTGGAATTAAAAAGTTCCTAGTTCATTAAGATTTTGGCCGCAATATTTCTTCAATTTAATTAAATTTATTCGTTCGTTATTATTTGAGGACGAGGCGGCGTTCAATTTAATTAAATTTATTCGTTCGTTATTATTTGAGGACGAGGCGGCG
>NZ_JBFTMX010000255.1:0-379 GCF_056397205.1 Massilia sp. 05N420 | reverse complement strand
CGCCATGTCAGCCCGACGCTCGATGGCGAGGCCTATTACCAGCGCTGTCTGTCGATCCTTGCCGATATCGAGGATGCCGAAGGCGCCTTTGCCGGGGCCAAGCCGAAGGGCATGCTGCGCGTCGATGTGCACGGCACGCTTGCCCGGCATTTCGTGCTGCCGAGCCTGCCTTCATTTCTCGATACCTATCCCGATATCGAATTCTACATGAGCGAGGGCGACCGGCTGGTCGATCTGGTGCGCGAAGGTATCGATTGCGTGCTGCGCGTCGGCATCCCTCAGGATAGCGATATGATCGCAAGGCGCGTCGCCATGCTGGAGGAGATGACGCTCGCCTCGCCCGAATACATCGCCCGCCACGGCATGCCCGAACATCCCG
>NZ_JBFTMX010000254.1:0-380 GCF_056397205.1 Massilia sp. 05N420 | reverse complement strand
ACCGGATGATGGATATCGATGCCTGCGAGGCTGCCGCCCGAAAGGCCAACGACCGGACCTTCACCATGGGGGTGGCGCTCGGCCCTTGTTCCCTGCCGCAGACGCGCAAGCCGAATTTCGAGCTCGGCCCCGACGAGATGGAAATCGGCATGGGCATCCATGGCGAACCCGGCGTAGCGCGCGGCCCGCTGAAAAGCGCCAATGCGATCACCGACGATCTGCTCGACAAGATCTTGCCCGAGATGAAAGCCGCCCGCGGTGACCGCGTTGCCGTTCTGGTCAACGGCCTCGGCGCCACGCCGCTAATGGAGCTCTACATCATGATGGCCCGCGTCAAGCAGCGGCTTGATGGTGAGGGCCTTGTCATCCACTCGACGCTC
>NZ_JBFTMX010000253.1:0-380 GCF_056397205.1 Massilia sp. 05N420 | reverse complement strand
GGTTCTGCCTGGCGTCGAAGTGATGTCGACGGCGATCACGCATGGGGTCGCCGGGGACAGCGTCATCCGCGACCACAATGTCCGCCGATTCGATGCGACCCTTGCGGTGCTCCTGCCGCTTGCCGTCGTCGGTCTGCTTGCCTGGCGGCGCAGCGTCATCGGTTTCGTGATGATCGCGCTGCTGTTCGTCGCCTGGGCCGGCGTCAATGTCGCGGCATTCCGGCAGGGATACTGGCTGAGTGCGGCATTGCCGATTGCAGCCGCGTTGCCACCGGCGCTGATCTTCGGCGCCGCGCAGCTGTTTACCGACCGCCGCCGGGCCCGTCTTTTCGCGGCGCAGAGCGAATTGTTGCAGCGGATCGAAGCGCCGGGCCTCGGAG
>NZ_JBFTMX010000252.1:0-383 GCF_056397205.1 Massilia sp. 05N420 | reverse complement strand
TAATCGGTCCGCGCGCCAGGAAGCCGCACGATATCGGCGGTGGTCCAGACGGCACCCCGGCAAAAGACGCGCTCACCGTTGACGCAAAGCCCGAAGCCGTCGCCATCGGCCCCGCGATCGAGGGCGATCGTGCGGAAACCGGTCTTACCGAGCGGGTACTCTACATCGTCGGAAACCAGCGTCAGATCGTAGAGATCAGGCGCGCCGTGCGTGTGCGGCCACCACGGCTTCACATTGGCAAGCTTGAGGATAGCCGAGTAGTGATTCTCGCCGATCTTCTCAAAGGCCGCCTCTTCCCCCCCGCAGCGCAGCTGAAGGATCGGATCCTCCGCGGCGGAATAAAGCGAAACGCTGACCCGTCCGCTGCCATCCTCATCCAGAAC
>NZ_JBFTMX010000251.1:0-383 GCF_056397205.1 Massilia sp. 05N420 | reverse complement strand
GCGCGTGAATGAGCTCGATCGGTGCGCCCGAACCGCCGAAACCGCCTATCATGACGACGGCGCCATCGCCGATTTCGGAAACGGCATCCGCCGCGCTCCGGATTGTCTTGTCCATGCCGGATATCTCCTCGCCTGGCATCGCGAGGCTCACCGGCCTCGATCTGACTGCTACGGATAAATCCGGGACCTTGGGTCAGGCAAGTTAATTGTGCGATATTTGATATTTGTTCGTATATCGCACCGATGATTATATGATGTGGTTTGGAAACATTACCCGTTATTTACAATTAGCCCGCATATTTGCTCGCAAAAGAGGTGGCAAATGGCGGTTGCTAGGGCATTTGGCAGATCATCGGTCGAGGCGGCGCAGCGCGAGCTGGAGC
>NZ_JBFTMX010000250.1:0-385 GCF_056397205.1 Massilia sp. 05N420 | reverse complement strand
CACTACGCCAGCGCCTGATACCCAATCGGCTTGAACGCCTCACGAACCATTTCCGCGAGTTCGCGGACAGCTTCGGTTGAATGATAAGGATTGCGGCGCAGAACCACACGCGAAGAGTCGACAGGCGGAAAGCCATCGTCTGCCGTCAGCTCCCGACAACCGGGCGGGATATTGCTCCGCGACAGCGTGGTCACTGCGAGGCCCGCGGATGCTGCGTTCTTCAATCCCGAGCTCGTGTCGGCGACAAAGGCGACGCGGTATTTCCGTCCCTGGAGATCGAGCGAACGGAAGGCGAAGTCCCGCGACCATGTGGAATTCCGGTAGGTCGCAATCGGCAGGGGATCGAGATCCTGCAGCCGATGCACCATGGAGGTGACCCACACTG
>NZ_JBFTMX010000249.1:0-385 GCF_056397205.1 Massilia sp. 05N420 | reverse complement strand
GGCTTGTGCTGCACGGAAATCCCGTGGCGTTCGGCTTCCGCCCGGATTTCGAGCGTCCGGTCGGCCGTCAGAAGCAGTGCCGGAAGCTCGGCGCCGAAGCGATGGCGCAGATTAAGGATCGCGGCAATGCCGGTCCCGTCGTCGAGGTGATAGTCGGCGATCACCAGGTCGGGTGTAGGCGCGTGGAAGTCCGCCACTTCGGCGAGTGAAGCCAGCGATTGCACCTCGCAGCCCCAGCCGGAAATCAGAAGCCGCATACCCTCGATAATATTCGGTTCGTTGTCGATGCAGAGGACCTTCAGGCCCCGAAGCGTCTGTGCCTGACGTTCAGTGCTGACGGCCGCAACCGGCGCTGCCCCGAGCTTCGTCGTGTCGAGCGGCATGG
>NZ_JBFTMX010000248.1:0-386 GCF_056397205.1 Massilia sp. 05N420 | reverse complement strand
GAACTATATCGTCCGGCAGATCTTCGATGGAAACGAAGCTTGATCCATCAATGACCGCTTCAGGTCAGGCGAGGACAACAACGGTTCCCGCCTGGCTGTTTGCTCTGCTCGCCGCCTATTTCGCTGTCCACGTCGTCGTTCGCCTGATGTTGCCAGCTACGCTCGGCATCGACGAGGCCCAGCAGGTCTTCCGCCTGCAGTGGCTTGCAGCCGGCTATGGCGAACAGCCACCCTTCTACAATTGGCTCCAATACGCGGTTTTCTCCGCCGCCGGTGTTTCCGTGGCGACGCTGGCGATCGTCAAGAATGCGATGCTGTTTGGTGCCTATGTCTTCTTCGCGCTGACGGCACGGCTGTTGCTGCATGACCGGATGCTTGTCGTGGCC
>NZ_JBFTMX010000247.1:0-386 GCF_056397205.1 Massilia sp. 05N420 | reverse complement strand
GAGGGGTACAGCGCCTTTCAAAGCCTTCCTTCGCTTGTCGCGCGAGATTGGAAATGACATCCTCAAAACCCAAGGCGCGGGCGGGAACACGTCCATCAAGCAGGACGGCGTTATGTGGGTGAAGGCCTCCGGCACGTGGCTCTCCAAAGCCGAAGATCAAGACATAATGGTTCCCGTCGTCGTCGATCCGCTGGTGAGAGCCTTGCGCGATAGCGATCCGCGCGCGGAGAAATCCACCGATTTCATCGTTTCCGAGCTGAACTCCACCGGTTTACGACCATCGATTGAAACGAGTTTCCACGCTGCACTCGGCAGTCGGGTGGTCGCGCACTATCACTGCGTGAACGCGATAGCACTTTCTGTTCTAGAGGATCGCGAAGAAGAAC
>NZ_JBFTMX010000246.1:0-387 GCF_056397205.1 Massilia sp. 05N420 | reverse complement strand
GCCCCGCCCCTTTCCCAACCTGCTCCGGCAATCCGCTGCCGTGCGTGCCGGTTTCGTTTTGTTGATGATCGCCGCGCTGTGGCTGGCGATCCATTGGGCGGTGATCCTGCCGTGAGTGCCATTCTCATCGAGCTCGACAACCTGACAGTCAGCTACGACCGGCATCCGGCGGTGCATCATGTGTCCGGCAGCCTTCGCGAGGGCAGCCTGACGGCGATTGCCGGGCCGAATGGGGCGGGTAAATCGACGCTCTTGAAGGCGCTCATCGGTGAGATCCGGCCGGCGGCGGGGCAGATCCGTCACCGGCTGGCGCGGCTCGACTTCGGCTATCTGCCGCAGGCTGCCGATATCAACCGGCGCTTTCCGATATCGGTTCTGGATACGGTG
>NZ_JBFTMX010000245.1:0-387 GCF_056397205.1 Massilia sp. 05N420 | reverse complement strand
ATCATGATCATCATGATCACGACCACAAGCATGGTGACGGACACCATCACTCTCACGACTGAGCGGCGATGACGCAAGCGGATGATCTCCAGGCGCTGCTGCGCCTGATGGCGTGGCTGTCGCCGGCCTTCCCGGTCGGCTCATTCGCCTATTCGGGCGGATTGGAGCGCGCGGTTCATGACGGCCTCGTCACCGATGCCGCGGGACTCGAGACGTGGATTTCGACGTTGCTGACCCATGGCGGCATCTGGAACGATGCCGTGATCTTTTCCGCTGCATGGCGCGGGCAGGGCGATGCCGCTGCGATCGGCGATCTCGCCGCACTTGCCGAAGCGCTCGCCGGCTCTCGGGAACGGCATCAGGAAACGATGCTGCTCGGCGATGCCT
>NZ_JBFTMX010000244.1:0-387 GCF_056397205.1 Massilia sp. 05N420 | reverse complement strand
GCCTGATTTCGAGCCGCAGCGATTTATCGATGTCGGCGCCGGTCCGGGCTCGGCGCTCTGGGCCGCGGCCGATTGCTGGACTGGGATCGGCGAGGCGACGATGGTGGAAGCCAGCGCCGCGATCCGGCAGACGGGACAGAGCCTTTCGGAGGGGCTCGATTTCCCGGCAAACTGGGTGGATGGCAATCTTCTCAAGGAGTTGCCCTCACTGCCGCCTGCCGATCTCGTCACGCTTGCCTATGTTCTCGACGAGATCGAGCCGCACCAGATCGCTCCATCGATCGGCAAGCTCTGGGCGTTGACCGGCGACACACTGGTTATCATCGAGCCCGGCACGCCGGCTGGTTGGGACAGGATCCTGGCGGCTCGCGACGTTCTGCTTTCGAA
>NZ_JBFTMX010000243.1:0-388 GCF_056397205.1 Massilia sp. 05N420 | reverse complement strand
GGACAAGGAACCGAACTGGCTGCCGGCACCCAAGGGTCCCTTCGTGATCGCGACGCGGCTCTACTGGCCGAAGCCGGAGGCGCTGGACGGAAAGTGGAAACAACCGCCGATGACCAAGGTGACCTAAGCGCGGGTGGCGGTTCAGGCATTCGAGCTTAGCCCCGATCGTTCATCTCAGCCGCCATCTCCACGAGCTTGCGCACCGTGTTGATATTGCGCGAGGTTCCGGCCTTCAGTGCCGGAAGCTTGAGCTTCGATTTCCCTGATCCGATAGGGTAGTGCACATAGATCTCGTGGCCGGAGATCACCGCCTCTTCACCGTCAGGCGCCACCATGCTTTCGAGCGCGTCCCGGGGCGCGGCTTCGGCAAGGAAATGCACCACCACGA
>NZ_JBFTMX010000242.1:0-389 GCF_056397205.1 Massilia sp. 05N420 | reverse complement strand
GCCGAGCATCACGGCATGCCGGGGATTGCCAGTGCCGCGACGGCGGTGGTTATCGGCCATGTTGGTGCGGCGACGAAGACGATCCGCATCGGATCGGGCGGCGTCATGCTGCCGAACCATTCGCCGCTTGTGATCGCCGAGCAGTTCGGCACGCTCGCCGCACTCTTCCCCGGCCGCGTCGATCTCGGTCTCGGCCGCGCGCCGGGAACGGATATGCGCACCGCCCAGGCGCTGCGCCGTAACCTTGATGCCGGCGCCCAGAGCTTCCCTCATGATGTCGTCGAACTGCAGCAGCTGCTCGGAGAGCCGGTCGAGAACCAGGCAATCCTCGCGGTGCCCGGCAACCGGACGCATGTGCCGATCTGGCTGCTTGGCTCCAGCCTCTACAG
>NZ_JBFTMX010000241.1:0-389 GCF_056397205.1 Massilia sp. 05N420 | reverse complement strand
AGTCAGCGCGGTTGGCACGCCAGCTGTCGAAGAAGCAACGGTCCGGATCATGAAGTCGGCAGACGGTCACCAGATCAAGCCGGTCACCAAGCTCGTGAACATCCGTTTGGATGAACTTTCCATCGTCCCGGCGGGCGCCAATCAATTCAGCAGGGTCGCTATCGCCAAGGCCGAAGAGCCGGTCTTCAAGGGCGACGAAGCTGCGACCTCTCGCATCGCGGCGGCAATGCTCGCCGCGATGAAGATTGAACCGATTTCAAAATCACATGAAAAGGAACCCGCCAACATGAGCAATGAATCTAACTTTGAGCGTCTTCTCCGCACCCGTATCGAGAAGACCGGCGAATCCAGGCGTGAAGCCTTCGCTAAACTCGCCGAAGAGCCTAGCG
>NZ_JBFTMX010000240.1:0-391 GCF_056397205.1 Massilia sp. 05N420 | reverse complement strand
CTCGTCGCCCGTTTCAGCCCGGCTTCCTGAGAATCGACCGCCTGCTTATTGCGAATCATGCGCCAAATAGCGGAAGTAAACGCCAAGATGGCTTCCGGAAAATGATATGCGCTATGAGATTGACAACGCTCTGCTGAAAAGCCTGCTACCAGCGGTAGTGCAGGCCGAGGATATGCTGGCGCGCCTTGATGAGCGCGCGGCGCGCTCGCCTGTGGGCGAAGGCTTTACCGAGCGCGGCCACTTTTTCGATGCCGCAGGCGCGCTATGGGTTGCCGGAGAGCTCGTTCATGATGAGCGCGCGGCGCGCTCGCCTGTGGGCGAAGGCTTTACCGAGCGCGGCCACTTTTTCGATGCCGCAGGCGCGCTATGGGTTGCCGGAGAGCTCGTTCAT
>NZ_JBFTMX010000239.1:0-391 GCF_056397205.1 Massilia sp. 05N420 | reverse complement strand
TGACAGCACGGCGACCATGCAGCACTCCGGGCTCGGCCAGCAGAAACGCGCCGCTGCAAACCGACGCCTTCCTCCGGACCCGGGACGCGCGGTTGCGGACCCGTTCAATCAGTGCCGGCCTGGTACAGGCGATATTCACCCCGCCGCGGCCGGCGACATTGGCCGTGTCCGGAACGATGCCGGACACCGGCGAGCCTTCGGCCAAGAGCCGGCACCGTATTGGAATGTTCGGTCAAAAATTTTCTACGCCATCTAGACAATTGGGTCTTTTAAGACTAGATGTGGACAAAAGGAAACGTCAATGCTGAATGTAATCAAAATTGGTGAGCCTGAACCGGAAGTCGGGTTTGAAGCCAACTACGCGCTCGACGAGATACGTGCGATGCAGCGA
>NZ_JBFTMX010000238.1:0-392 GCF_056397205.1 Massilia sp. 05N420 | reverse complement strand
GAGCAGCGCAGCTTGTCAGCGCGGCCGCAGCGAGCAGACCGGCCGCCGTCAGTAATTTCGATGCGCTTCTTTTGATCTTCGTCATATCGGCCACCGCCTGATTGGGCTTCGTCATGATTGTGTCCCGCCGCATCGTTTTCATTTGTAGATAAACCCGATGGAACCGTGGAACTGAGCGTCGGCAACCGGCGCCTCGCGGCCGCCGTAGACCTTGTTCACCCGGTTCATGAAGAACGCCTGGCCATCATTTTCCGGGCTGAAATTGTCGTCGGGACGGTTGAGCAGATTGCGAGCGACCGGACGCACGAGATAGGGCGTCGCGATAATGACAAGCTCGGTTTCCTCACGCTGGACGCTGCGCTGGCGGAACAACGTGCCGAGCAGCGGGATCT
>NZ_JBFTMX010000237.1:0-392 GCF_056397205.1 Massilia sp. 05N420 | reverse complement strand
CTCCGCGGGAGGTGCCGATAAAGATGGCGCGGTGGATGTCGAGGGTCTCGCAGAGGGTGAGCACATCCCGCGCTTCGACGGCGATGTTGTAATTSGCCTTGTTGTGATCCCAGTCGGAGAGCCCGCGGCCGCGATAGTCGAGGGCGATGACGCGGCGGGGKGATTKYGGGTTGGTCGAGAGSAYRRWCGCCAGCTGRTGGAAGTCGCGGGAGTTGCGCGTCAGGCCGGGYAGGCAGATGACGGGGAGGGTGCCTACATGCGCACTGCCGTAATCTCGCGCATGCAGCCTAAGGCCGTCGGCCGTGGTGATCGTCTGGGCCGTGAAACCATTATCGAAATTCGTCGTCATCGCCATCTCCCTGTTGTCAGGGAGGTTAGCGCCGGCGCTTCAT
>NZ_JBFTMX010000236.1:0-393 GCF_056397205.1 Massilia sp. 05N420 | reverse complement strand
CCTCACCACTTTCGATTGGGTTCCCGATCTGCCGCGCGGCTATGTGCGCGACATCCGCGTGCGCTGGGCGCTGGAGGAGGCGGGATTGCCCTATCGCGTTGCGGGCATACCCTTTGCAAAGCGCGACGCGCAGCATTTCGCGAATCAGCCGTTCGGCCAGGTGCCGTGGCTGACCGATGGCGATCTCTCGATCTTCGAAAGCGGCGCGATCCTGCTGCATCTCGGCAGCAAGAGCGAAGCGCTGATGCCAGGTGGCGCGAAGGGCCGCAGCGAGGCGCTGGAATGGCTGTTTGCGGCGCTCAACTCCGTCGAGGCGGCAAGCCTGCCCTGGACGATCATGATCTTCTCCGGGCAGGATGGCGACATGCCGGCTTGGAAAAGCCTGGATTCCTT
>NZ_JBFTMX010000235.1:0-394 GCF_056397205.1 Massilia sp. 05N420 | reverse complement strand
CTTTTATTCAGCGCATTACGGTTGGCTGACCCCATGTCATACATGCTGACGGTAGCAATGGCTTTCATGCGGGGATCAATCTTCGCTGCGCTGATGACAAAACTGCCACTGCCACAGATGCCCAGCACACCAATCCTGTCGCGATCGACAAATTCGCGGGTACCCAGGTAATCCACGGCGGCGCTGAAGTCTTCGGCATAGATATCCGGAGAGACAGCGTTGCGCGGCTGGCCTTCACTTTCGCCCCAGAAAGAAAGATCAATTGCCAGGGTAACAAATCCCTGCTCAGCCATTTTCTGCGCATAGAGGCTGGCGCTCTGCTCTTTGACTGCGCCCATCGGATGACCTACCCCAATCGCCGGAAGGCGCGCCGTTTTACCGGCCTCTTTTGGTC
>NZ_JBFTMX010000234.1:0-395 GCF_056397205.1 Massilia sp. 05N420 | reverse complement strand
CGTCGAAGCTGCGCGAACTTGTGATCACCGACACCATCCAGCCGACCACGGCTGTGCAGTCGGCCCACAATATCCGCGTCATCACGACCGCCAATCTGATCGGCGAAGCCATCAACCGCACCAGCCAGGAAGAGTCCGTCTCCAGTCTCTTCGACTGACGGTTCCATCCCTGCCCTGTTCGGAGCGGCGAAGTTGCATTTGCTGCTTCATCGCGCTGACTGTTTCGACTAGGCTTCCCCTGTGATTTGTTTGCACGGGGGAGCAATTGTGACGAACATCCGAAACCATCTGAAAACCGGCAGGCGGCTGGCGCTGATAGCGCTTATTCCGCTGCTGTCGGCCTGCACCGTCGACGTCGATCCCGGCTATTCGCGGCCACCGCCGCGTCCCCGGCC
>NZ_JBFTMX010000233.1:0-395 GCF_056397205.1 Massilia sp. 05N420 | reverse complement strand
GGACAAGCCTGACAAACCGCACGGGCCGGACAGACCCGACAGACCGGATCGGCCAGACAGGCCTGACAGACCGGATCGACCGGATAGCCCGGGTGGTCACGATCACGGCGGCGATGATCACGACCATGGCCGCGGACACGGTACCCGCGACCACGATGGCGATCGCGGTGACAGGGGCGGCAACCGGGACGGAAGGGATCGCGGCAACTGGAGCCGCGGCCGTTAGGATTGGATGATCTGCCGTTTATGCGGCGCCAGTGGCGCATCACGGAAATGATCGGCACGGCGGGCGAGCTTGCGGTAGAAATCCGGCAGATGCGGCGACACGGCCCTGGCTTTCAGCCTGATCGCGCCGGCGATCCGCCGGAGCGCTGGCGAGCGGCTCCGCAACGCCG
>NZ_JBFTMX010000232.1:0-396 GCF_056397205.1 Massilia sp. 05N420 | reverse complement strand
GCGTCCTTCAGGCGCAGGACGTCCGCTTGACCATGGGCGGCGAGCCGACCTTCGTCTCCATCGACGATTTCGAATCCGCCGAATGGAACACCGACGCCGTCGGTCCGACCAAGCGCGAAAAGGCCGATGTGCTGATCCGCAAGCTCCGCGAGCGCTTCGCCCCCGGCGGCTTCCTGCATTACGGCCAGGGCAAGTGGTATCCGGGCGAAAGCCTGCCGCGCTGGACCTTCTCGCTCTACTGGCGCAAGGACGGCCTGCCGATCTGGCAAAATCCCGATCTCATCGCAACCGAAGGTACGGATGCCGGCGTCACCGCCGACGACGCCGGAAAGCTTCTGACGGCGATCGCGCGGGAGCTGGCGATCGAACCGGAGATGGTTCTGCCCGCTTATGAGG
>NZ_JBFTMX010000231.1:0-396 GCF_056397205.1 Massilia sp. 05N420 | reverse complement strand
CTTGGAAAACAGGTCAACAGCACCAGAAATGGATAGCGGGAGCGGCAGAGATGCCGCTCCCGCTGCGTTTCGCCACCAGCGGCAAACCTAATTCTTTCGGCTAGGTCCGGTGCGGCCGCCTAGCCCTTTGCGGCCACTCCTCTACACCCTCTACCGCCAGATGGCGCCGATTTCATCCCAATGATCATCTGGCGGAATCCCTGTGAAATGGGAAGGTCGGCTCACGGATGCCGCTCAGCAGACACCCGCCAGCGGGGTATGAAGGGGAAAAGGCGATGACGGGCCTTGCTTACACAGAAACGGCCGAGACGCAGGACATCGGCCACTACGACAGGGATCGCGGCCTGCCGGCGATCGTCCACGGCCATGCACTCAGAAATCCGGCCGCTACCGCGC
>NZ_JBFTMX010000230.1:0-396 GCF_056397205.1 Massilia sp. 05N420 | reverse complement strand
ATTCCCGCTGGGCGCGGCGGGTGATCAGGATGCGGATCGGCTCAAGGTTTTCAGCGGGCGCTGCCGTTGGCGGGATCAGCGATGCAGACACGGTGTTCATGGCCAGCTGCACTGGCTCGCCGTCGGTGCTGCCGATGGATGGGCGTAGCTGGACGTCGGAAAGCAGCAGCGCCGGTTCCGGTGCGTTCGGGCGGAACAGCGACGGGTGGTCGATCGGCTCGGGCACGACGGCCGCATTGCTGATGATAACAGGAACGCTGAGATCCGTCATCTTGCAGAGCTCTTTGGCGAAGGCGGCGGGCATGCGCACGCAGCCATGCGAGGCCGGATAGCGCGTAGAGCTCTTTGGCGAAGGCGGCGGGCATGCGCACGCAGCCATGCGAGGCCGGATAGCGC
>NZ_JBFTMX010000229.1:0-397 GCF_056397205.1 Massilia sp. 05N420 | reverse complement strand
GCAACACACCTGAGCAAACGCGCGTCGCACTGGAGGCTGCCGCCTCCGTTTTCGGACCTGGGGCGGTGGAAGACGATATTGCGCCTATCGCCGCCTCCGAAGATTTCGCCAGGCTCCTGGAGAAAGTTCCCGGTAACTTCGCCTTCATCGGCAATGGAGAGACGTCAGCTCCCCTGCATAATCCCAGCTATGACTTCAACGACAATGTGCTTGGGCAAGGGGCTGAATATTTCGTTGCCGTCGCGAGACAACGGCTGCGATAACGCTCACAATTCTTGCCGCAAATCGCGTTCTCATCGACAGGGTCGATGCCGGCGCCGAAACGAATGGTCAATCCACCTGCATATCGAGTTGCTGGGCAATGTTTTCATAGTGGCGGGATGAGGCGGCGTTGCCT
>NZ_JBFTMX010000228.1:0-398 GCF_056397205.1 Massilia sp. 05N420 | reverse complement strand
CCATTCGCCCGCATCTGGCGAAGCCTGCGCAACACCGCGCTTTCGGAAAGGCCAACTTTTTCGGCGAGCATGCGGGCCGGCATCAGGTTGTTGACCTGCACCAGCTTCAGCAAAGAGAGACCGAATGAATCGAGGGTAGCGGTTTCCGTCATGAATGGGGAGAATATCGCCTGAAACCGGGAAGGTGCAAGGAATTTCGGCGAAACTCAGCGCGCATAACGCAGTAGTATTTCCGCATGACAAAGAACCTGCCGATCGAAGACGCTCACATTATCCAGACCCGCCTGCATGCCCTTGCGCCGGGATATGCCGCGACACCGCTGATTGCCTCGCCGGAGCTCGCAGCTGCCCATGGGCTGGGTGCGGTCTTCCTCAAGGACGAGGGAGCTAGAACACTC
>NZ_JBFTMX010000227.1:0-398 GCF_056397205.1 Massilia sp. 05N420 | reverse complement strand
CCGGTCGGTACTTGGCACTGATATGTGATATTTGGCAGATGGCACGCGTGAATGAGACGTTTTTTCCTCACACGCCTGATGTCGCGGCTTCACGCTGCCTTCAAGCGAAGCTGTGCCTGGGGCAATGGTGGCTCGCTTGATGAAGGTGAATGGCATTATCGCTGAAGATCCGGAAGACGACAGACGCTAATTAAAGCGCCTTTTACAGTTCCAAAAAAGCGCGGCCGCTTTGGTCGTTCCGGGCACGGTCGGGCTACAATCTCGGAATAGTGCGACGGCGTACCAACACTGTCACGAAAGCATCGCCCAAATGCAGAGACGCAAATCCGGCTGCCATGGCGTCGAACTATGCGATAGTCCGGCTTCTATACCTACCCCTTGACTATTGCTTCATGAAT
>NZ_JBFTMX010000226.1:0-400 GCF_056397205.1 Massilia sp. 05N420 | reverse complement strand
CATCAGCACGGGCCGCCGTCCATAGCGGTCGGAAAGCGGTCCGTAGATCAACTGGCCGACGGCAAGTCCGAAAATATAGAGGCTGACCGTCATCTGCATCTCGCCAATGCTCGCCCCAAGRTTTGTCGCGGCTGCAGGCAAGGCGGGCACGAAAATATGCATGGCAAGCGTGCCGCTGAAGGTAACCAGCGCCAAAAGCCAGACGGGAACGGTCTTACGGGCAGTCAGCGGTTCGGCGCCGGCCATGCGGCCAGGATGAGAATTCACGGTGTCGGCTCCTCGCCGTTGCGGGAAAAGACGCTCGAAATATGCTCGAGCACGCGGAAGGCCGTCTCGATGTCGGCCTTGGAGAGACCGGCGAGCGCTTCTTCGCGGACGCCCTGGGCGATGCACTCGACAT
>NZ_JBFTMX010000225.1:0-402 GCF_056397205.1 Massilia sp. 05N420 | reverse complement strand
GAGCAAGGATGACCGCCCGCAGCGGCTGAGTGGGATCGCCGAAGCCGATGAGATGTATGTGCTCGAATCGCACAAGGGGTCCAGACATCTCGGCCGTCCGCCACGAAGACGCGGCGGCAAGGCGACAAGGCGCGGGATCTCGAAGGAACAAGTGTGCATCCTGGTGGCACGCGATCGCAGCGGCCAGACCATCGACGCCGTGACCGGCAAGGGGAGCGTCAGCAAGCGGCAGCTGGTGCAACACCTGGGGCCGCGCCTGGCGCGCGACGTGCTGCTGGTGACCGACAGCCATGCGGCCTACCCGGCATTCGCGCGGGAGGTCGGGATTTCGCATGAGGCCATCAATGCGAGCGCCGGCGAAAGATTTCGCATGAGGCCATCAATGCGAGCGCCGGCGAAAGA
>NZ_JBFTMX010000224.1:0-402 GCF_056397205.1 Massilia sp. 05N420 | reverse complement strand
GTGGTGATCGGTGCGGCGATGCTGCAATCGGATCGCTGGCGCGACAGGCTGGCAGCATCGGGACCGCATTGGCCGGCCCGGACGATCGGCGTGTTTTCGACGCCGATATTGGAAAAGACGGCCGACGGCCGCTGGCGCGTTCCGGCGCTCTGATCACCGCCGCCAACGCGGCCGGTCCTGAGGATTATGCGATCTTTCTCCCGCCTCTCTCTATACAGCCGCGCCCTGGCCGCTACATTCGGCTGACGGTTGCAACGCGAGCCTGCCCATGAATGTCGAGCAAGCCTCTCTGCTGGTCCTCCTTGCTGCGATGCTCGTTCTGTTTTCCCTCGACCGTTTCCGCATCGAAGTCGTGGCGATTGGCGGATTGCTGACCGGATTTCTTCTGAAGCTCTACCCGGC
>NZ_JBFTMX010000223.1:0-402 GCF_056397205.1 Massilia sp. 05N420 | reverse complement strand
GTCCACCTTTCGAAAGCTCCGAGTGTCGCAACCGTGGTGCACCAAGCCGACTGGATTTTGATGAAGCTCGGGTGCCCCGGGAGGATCAGCGACGAAAACAACGCTCTCAAGACGGGTTACGATCTGAACCGAGGCTTGTGGCCGGCTTGGCTTGAGGCCGCTGACATGGATATATCTAAACTTCCAACAGTTTATCGCGCAGGCGAGCCAATCGCATCGGTCGGAGGCTATCTTCACCAGCTTGGACTTCCGCAGTCCGCCACATTCCACGCAGGAACGACGGACGGGTGCGCGTCATTTCTAGCCACAGGTGCGTCTAGTGTTGGCGATGCCGTGACCGCACTTGGATCTACGATCGTACTCAAACTCGCGTCTGACAAACCGATCAATGCCCCACAATAC
>NZ_JBFTMX010000222.1:0-403 GCF_056397205.1 Massilia sp. 05N420 | reverse complement strand
TCTTCTATCGATGCGTGGCACACCTGTGCTGTACTATGGCGACGAGATCGGAATGGGCGACAACATCTATCTCGGAGATCGCGACGGCGTTCGCACACCGATGCAGTGGTCCCCCGATCGTAACGGCGGGTTTTCTAAAGCCAATCCTGCGCGCTTGGTGCTTCCGCCCGTTTCGGACGCGCAATATGGCTATGAGGCCCTCAACGTCGAATCCCAGACTTCAGACGCGCACTCGTTGTTGAACTGGACGCGCCGAATGCTGGCCTTGCGCAGTCGCCATCCCGCTTTCGGCAGAGGATCGCTCCGATTTCTGACACCGGAGAACCGGCGCATTCTGGGCTATATCCGCGAGCATGACGACGAGGTGATACCTATATCCGCGAGCATGACGACGAGGTGATAC
>NZ_JBFTMX010000221.1:0-403 GCF_056397205.1 Massilia sp. 05N420 | reverse complement strand
GCTGCTGGCAGGCCTGCCGCTCGGCGTATCCGGCACGACGATCAACCGGCTCTGCGGATCGGGCATGGATGCAGTCATCACGGCAGCCCGGGCGATCCGTTCCGGCGAGGCAGAGCTGATGATTGCGGGTGGCGTCGAAAGCATGTCGCGGGCGCCGTTCGTCATGCCGAAAGCCGATACGGCTTTCTCGCGCAATGCCGAGATCTACGATACGACGATCGGCTGGCGCTTCGTTAATCCGTTGATGAAGAAGCAGTATGGTGTCGATTCCATGCCGGAGACCGGCGAGAACGTTGCCGAGGATTACAAGGTCAGCCGCGCGGATCAGGACGCCTTTGCCGTCCGCTCGCAGGCGAAGGCCGCGGCATCGCAGGAAAGCGGCCGGCTGGCCAAGGAAATCAGC
>NZ_JBFTMX010000220.1:0-403 GCF_056397205.1 Massilia sp. 05N420 | reverse complement strand
AGGCATAGGCGCGTAGACCTGTTGGCTGCGGTTGTTCGACGGCTGGAGCCGTTGCTGTTGCCTGCGCTTCAAGCTTTGCTGTCTCGGGAGCGGTTACGGGCTTCGGTTCCTCGCAGACCGCGATCACCGTCGGATACTTGGCGTTGGTAAAACCCTTCAGCTGCTTTTCCGACTCGGCATCGCACATCGCCACTGTCTGCCAATGCTTGTCCACCGTCGCCACGTAATTGCATTTACGGGCTTCGGTTCCTCGCAGACCGCGATCACCGTCGGATACTTGGCGTTGGTAAAACCCTTCAGCTGCTTTTCCGACTCGGCATCGCACATCGCCACTGTCTGCCAATGCTTGTCCACCGTCGCCACGTAATTGCATTGGGTGACGGAATCGTTGCACCCGAAGATG
>NZ_JBFTMX010000219.1:0-403 GCF_056397205.1 Massilia sp. 05N420 | reverse complement strand
GGATCTGGCCGACGGTCAGGCGTTTCTCGGCGATATCGACGACAAGATGCGGGAACTTCAGATCCGTCTTCTTTTCCTCGGTGGCGGACACTGGTTTGATCTCGGTCTGCCGGTTATTGCAACGCCAGAACCCTACACATCGCCCTGGTCGCGGCTGATCGACCTCCCCTTTGTGACGATTGCCTATCTGCTCTCGCCGGCATTTGGACCGGAGCACGCGCTCCAGATCGCATTCCATATCTGGCCGCCAGCGATGCTTATTGGCTTCAGCGCTCTGACGGCCATGTTCTTCTCCCGGCAGATGCGCAGCGGCGTCGTCATCAGCTATCCGATCCTCGTCATCAGTATCGTTTTTATGACCTATGCGATCTGGGAGTTCGTTCCCACGCGCATAGACCATCAC
>NZ_JBFTMX010000218.1:0-403 GCF_056397205.1 Massilia sp. 05N420 | reverse complement strand
CAGCAAGGCGCTCGATCTGACGGAGGGGCAGCCGCCCGGCCATTGCATCCGCGCCTGCTATATCGGCACCCATATCGGCCGCGAGCTCGGCCTGCCCGACAGCGCCCTGCAGGATCTCTATTATACGCTGCTCCTGAAAGACCTCGGCTGCAGCAGCAATGCGGCGCGCATCTGCGAAATCTATCTGGCCGACGACCTCGCCTTCAAGCGCGACTTCAAGCTCGTCGACGGCAGCCTCGGCCAGGTGCTGCGCTTCGTCATCGGCCATACCGGCATGCAGGCCGGCCTTGCCGAGCGTTTCCGCGGCATCCTGAATATCCTGCAGAATGGCGGCGAGATCGTCACCGACCTGATCCAGACGCGCTGCCAGCGCGGCGCCGAGATCGCCCGGATGATGCGGTTC
>NZ_JBFTMX010000217.1:0-403 GCF_056397205.1 Massilia sp. 05N420 | reverse complement strand
CTTCCGTACCTTGCAGGCGGCCATTGCGGCCTGCTTCTCGATCGCGCTCGTCATCGTCAAGGAAAGCTGGGGCGGGCAGAAAGCGGCCAGCAAGTTCGGCTATCTCGCCATGGGCTGGGCGGTAGCACCAATGATCGGGCCGACGATCGGCGGATCGATCAGCGAGCTTTTCGGCTGGCGGGCAAATTTCGTGATGTTCGCGGTGCTCGGGGCAATCATGCTGGCGCTCGCCGCCCGTGAGATCCGTGATGAGACCGGGAAGCGGAAAACTCACTCACATGGCTATCTCGCGGCATACCGGCTGCTGCTCGGCTCGCCGCGTTTCCTCGCCTATGCCGCCTGCATGGCCTGCTCGATGGGAACGCTTTACGTCTTCCTCGCCGGCGCGCCGCTGGTCATGAAC
>NZ_JBFTMX010000216.1:0-404 GCF_056397205.1 Massilia sp. 05N420 | reverse complement strand
GAAGTAGCCGGTGCCGTAGGCGTCGCAAACCTTGACGTATTCTACTGCTTCCGGTTCGGCGGCGACGATAGCGTCGGCAGCCTGTGCACCGGATACTACTGCGAGTGCAGCAGCGGAGCCGAGAAGRAGGCTCTTKATGTTCATTTTCTGTCTCCGTTCCAGAGGCCAACCCCAAGGTTGGCTCTTGCTTAGCGCGATGGATGCGGTCCCCTGAAATTTCAGTCCGCCATGCGTTTCCGAACGTTTGCTTCGGTCACGGGCTGGATATGAACAGGAGGCCCCGGAGTCGTCAATTATTTAATAAACGTATTCGTACCAAAATTATCCCGGAAGTTTTTCTCGTGGCATTTTTACCACATTTCGGCGGTCCGGGGCGGTTCTGCTGTGCATAACCAGGCTGGCAC
>NZ_JBFTMX010000215.1:0-404 GCF_056397205.1 Massilia sp. 05N420 | reverse complement strand
GTCGTCGGCATCGAGGATGGCGATCAGCGGTGCCGTGGAGATTTCGATCGCATGATTGCGGGCGGCAGAGGGCCCGCGATTCTTTTCGAAGGAGACGACGTTCAGCCGTCCGCTTGCATCACCGGCGGCGCGCGCCGCATCGGCCGTACCGTCGCTGGAGCCGTCGTCGATGACGACGACTTCGGCCACTTCCTTCTCGCGCAAAGCCGAGCTGACGGCCATTCCGATCGTATCGGCCGCATTCTTCGCGGCGATGATCACGCATACGCTTGCAACCACGTCGTGCCCTCCGTTGTTGGCGCAACAGTTAGGACGCCGCGGCGGCGGGGGCAATGCAGGAGGTCTTCAAAAGATGTTACGCGCGGTCCGGCAGCACTTGCCGGCCTGTCCGTTCAGCGGTTGAA
>NZ_JBFTMX010000214.1:0-405 GCF_056397205.1 Massilia sp. 05N420 | reverse complement strand
CGCCTTGCACAGGAAGCTCCTCGCTCGGAGTGACACTCACCCGCCACCGCGTGACCGAAGCCGTCGGCTGGCCGAAGTCCCTGGCTTCTGTCTGTCGTCGCCAGCGCCTGACGATCAGCCCCATGGTTCCAGACTTCTCCGCGGCAAGCTGAAGGCGACGCGACTTGGTCATCGGCAACCGCACCAGCTCGCCGACCACGGCACCCAGACCGCCATAGCCCAGGGCCTCCTCCATGTTGGCGATGACGTCGTCCTCGCTGGCGGACTCGACAAAAACGACCCGCTTCGGATGGAGGCCCGCCTGCGCCAGCGCAGGGAAAAACAGGTCCGGTCTTGCAAGGCACCAGACAATCTGGCCCTTGGTGCGGGCAGCAATGCCCGCCACGAAGAGTGCCGCCGCCGCGC
>NZ_JBFTMX010000213.1:0-406 GCF_056397205.1 Massilia sp. 05N420 | reverse complement strand
GGCTACGGCGTGATCCCGCAGGAAATCAAAGAGCAGATCGGGGAAGGGCCGCGTCCGACGCATCTTTTTATCCAGGCCGGTGTCGGCGGTCTCGCGGCGGCAATGGCGACAGGCCTCAAGGACTGGCTCGCGCAACCGGCAAGGATTGTCGTCGTAGAACCCGCGACAGCGGCATGTGTCGATGTGGCAATCCGCACAGTCAAGGTCGAGCGGGTGCCTGGCGATCTGACAACGTCCGCAACGATGCTTGCCTGCGGCGAGGCAAGCCGGCCGGCGTTGAAACTGATGGCCGGGCTTGTGGACGTCGTAACCGTCGAGGAGGATCGTCTTCTGAGCGAACCACTCTTGCTGGAAGGCGCTGGCGGTCCCGCGACCACGCCGTCGGGCGCAGCCGGTCTCGCCGGGC
>NZ_JBFTMX010000212.1:0-407 GCF_056397205.1 Massilia sp. 05N420 | reverse complement strand
GAACACCGGCCACGGCCAGACCCGCAAAGCTCTCGGTCATCGGAGCGTTGCGTTCGGAAAGGCGGGCGATCTTGTTGGCGCGCTGCTCGGCGACCCCGATGATCTGATTGACCCTCTTCTCAAGCTCGCGTTCCATGGTGAACGCCTTGACGATCGCTATGCCCTGGATCGATTCCTGCATTGCCCCGAAAGCACGGCTGTTCAGGTGGATCGATTCTTTTGTGACATCCCGAAGGCGCTTGGAAAGATAGCGAAGTCCTAGAAGCAACGGCGGCGCCATCACGAAAATGATGACGCTCAGGATCGGGTCCTGATAGACCATGACCGCGACCAGCGAGACGAAGGAGAGCAGGTCGCGTGCCGTCGAGGTGATTGTCAGGTTCATTACATCGCGGATACCGCTGACG
>NZ_JBFTMX010000211.1:0-412 GCF_056397205.1 Massilia sp. 05N420 | reverse complement strand
TGTCGGCCATGACAGCGACAATGGCGGTGCACCGCTTGCCTACGCCCAGTCCGCAGTTGGTGCACTCGTTGACAGCACCAATTTCGGTGTCGACGGCGCAGCCACGGCTGGCGCGAAGGTTTACTCGCTCGCCATCGTCAACGGTGCCGACTCCGGTCTGATGACCACCGACGGCCAGCACATCTATCTCTACATGGAAGGCGGCATTGCCGTCGGCCGTGTCGGCGGTGCCGAAGGCCAGGCGGCGATTGCATTCGCCATCGACCCGGCGAACGGCAAGGTATCGACGGTCGAGTACCTGTCGCTGAACCATGGCAACGCCAACAACGCCAACGACAGCGTTTCGCTGGCGGACGGGACCGTGCGGGCTGTTTTGACCGTCACCGATGGCGACGGCGACAAGGCCTCTGAC
>NZ_JBFTMX010000210.1:0-413 GCF_056397205.1 Massilia sp. 05N420 | reverse complement strand
ATCCGGGACGGGCTCTGGCGCTTGTCGGCGAATCCGGATGCGGCAAGACGACCTGTGCGCGGATCATCGCCCGCCTGGACAGACCCTCTGGCGGCAAGCTGCTCTTCCGGGGGCAGGATCTGACGCTTCGCGGCACTCCGAAGGAGGAGCGGCGCTACCGTAAGGATGTCCAGATGGTGTTTCAGGATCCGTTTTCCTCCCTGAATCCCGCCTTCGGCGTGAACCATCATCTGTCGCGGCCGCTCGAACTTCACCAGCACGGTCTTTCAAAGCAGGTGCTGGATGAGCGTATCGGGGCGCTGCTTGAAAGCGTCGGGCTCGACCCGGCAGTCTCGCGCCGGAAGTTTCCGCACGAGCTCTCGGGCGGTCAGCGCCAGCGGGTCAACATTGCCCGGGCGCTTGCGGTTCAGCCG
>NZ_JBFTMX010000209.1:0-415 GCF_056397205.1 Massilia sp. 05N420 | reverse complement strand
CCTGAGAAGCGAGGCCCCGAGGACCGACGCTTCCACCGGATCGGAAAGCGCCATTAGAAGGCGCATCAACAAATCCTCGATCTGCGGCTCTAGCCTGCTCGATACCAGCCCCTTCGGCTGCCCCACGGCTTGGGCTTCCCGCTTGTTGTCAAGCTGCGCGGCGATCTCCGTCGCAAGCAGCATATCAAAGTCGACATGGACGGCGAGGAGAGGCTATTCCGGAGAGGCCGTCGATTGCATTCGGAAGGGAACGGGAAGCGAAACGGCCAGATAGTGATCTTCATCATAGATATAGACTTGGCCATCGAGGATGCCCTGCTTGCGCCCTTGCAGCACGAACACTGCGCCGGGCCTGTAGAGAACGGGAACGTCATCAAGCATCGCCTCGGCGCGAAGAAGCCGCACGCTATCAAGA
>NZ_JBFTMX010000208.1:0-415 GCF_056397205.1 Massilia sp. 05N420 | reverse complement strand
CCGCGATGGCGAACACGCGTCTGCGGAGCGACGTTGAATCTAGTCTTGGCTCAGATCCGGTTCCGTCCGCGATCGACCGGCAGCTTGTGCAAAGCCAGGATCAGGTTGGCCGGCAGTATCGGCCGATCTTCGAACAGCGGTCACCGTACGACTTCACGCCGATCACAGGGGATCTCGATCATCAGATTTCGACACTTCGCGGCGACGCGCAGCGCCAGTTGATCCGGGTCCGCGGCATGTTGAACGAGTTTGGTGCCGACGGCGTGACGAATGACCCGTCCGTCGCCTTCCAGACCCGCCAGGCGATCGATGGTGTCCTCGCCACCGAGCAGAACCCCAAGGTGATCAACGCGCTCACTGATGCCCGACAGATGATCGACGACGCGCTGACGCGGTCAGTGCCGCGCATCAAGGA
>NZ_JBFTMX010000207.1:0-415 GCF_056397205.1 Massilia sp. 05N420 | reverse complement strand
TGCCAGCTCCCCGTAGCTTTTCGCAGGCTACAACGTCCTTCATCGCCTGTAATCGCCAAGGCATCCACCATGTGCACTTATTCACTTGTCCCTATAACGTTGGCCCCTGCATGAGTGTCAGGGAACGTCATAGGCAAATGACAGCTGTGTTGTTTGTTGATACAACAGATTTTCTACCCTAAGTGTGTGTCTAACTTTCGTTAGCTACACGCTTAAAGAAAACTTTACTTCTTCCAGATTGTTAAAGAACGAGAACTACRCTTATCGAAATCCAGTYTGKACTGAACTTGGATAAATGCAGTGAACAGAGAGTGGTGGAGGATGACGGGATCGAACCGACGACCCCCTGCTTGCAAAGCAGGTGCTCTCCCAGCTGAGCTAATCCCCCATACGTAACGTGGTAGGGCTGGTTGTT
>NZ_JBFTMX010000206.1:0-416 GCF_056397205.1 Massilia sp. 05N420 | reverse complement strand
GCATGGGCCCGCAGTGCCGGCAGCACTCGCCTGCAGCGGCAGAAGTGCTGCGGCGATCGTCAGCAGGCGGCGCCAGTGGCAGGAGGTGGCTCTCATGGTTTTCCCAGGTTTCAGAAGTAGCCGCTAATATCGGTGGGCGCATCTTAACGGTCCGTTAGCTAAGGATTTCTAAAATTAACCTACCTCCGCTGCAGTCTGCCGGCGGGCCACGAGAGCGCTGATGAGCCAATTCGACAGGAACAGGGTGAGCCGGTTGCCGGGCTGGCGGAGCTTCGAGCCCGCGCAGGCTGCATCCGAACCCGTGCGTCCGCGTTCGCCCGTCCTGCGCCCCTCTGATTTTGCCAAGGTCACTGCCGAACTGCCGCAGGAGCCCGAGGCAGCGCGTATCGAGCCCGCGGCTCCGCAGGCTGCACCGC
>NZ_JBFTMX010000205.1:0-418 GCF_056397205.1 Massilia sp. 05N420 | reverse complement strand
AGCGCAGCCGGTCCCGGCAGTCTTTACAATTTCGTGCTTCCGGACGGCTCTGAAGTGCCCGATCCAGGTTCACGCCATCAGCCTGAAGACGTGCGTGGCCCAAGCGAAGTCGTCGATCTTACGCATTTCCAATGGAAAGCCGACAACTGGATCGGGCGCCCTTGGGAAGAGTCAGTCATCTACGAGCTGCATGTCGGCTCGTTCACGCCACAAGGGACTTTTCGCGCGGCAATGGACAAGCTTGACCATCTGGCCCGGCTCGGCATCACGGCTATCCAGATCATGCCGATCAGTGATTTTCCCGGTGGCTACAATTGGGGCTACGATGGCGTACTTTCTTATGCGCCTGACAGCAGCTACGGACGTCCCGAGGACTTCATGGCGCTGGTCGACGCCGCCCATGAGCGCGGGTTATCGA
>NZ_JBFTMX010000204.1:0-419 GCF_056397205.1 Massilia sp. 05N420 | reverse complement strand
AACGCCTGTCCTCTCTAACGCGGCGCCAGCGCGACCGCCTGCTCGACCTGCTGCAATCGGCGGCCGGCCTCGACCGTGTACTCGAGATCGTCGAACAACCCGCCACACCACTCTGCTGCCCGCACTGCCAGGCCGACAAACCCTATCGCCACGGCCATGCGCACGGACTGCAGCGCTACCGCTGCCGCAGTTGCCATCGCACTTTCAATGCCCTCAGCGGCACGCCGCTGGCGCGGCTGCGCCACAAGGCGCACTGGCTCGACTATCTCGGCTGCATGCTCGACTCCCGCAGCGTGCGCCGCTCGGCGCGCGAGATCGGCGTGGCCAGCGCGACCAGCTTTCGATGGCGTCACCGTTTCCTGGCCTTGAGCAAGGATGACCGGCCGCAACGGCTGAGTGGCATCGCCGAAGCCGATGAG
>NZ_JBFTMX010000203.1:0-421 GCF_056397205.1 Massilia sp. 05N420 | reverse complement strand
GTCCTGGCGATCGCCAAATGTGCGGCGGACCTCGCAACCGCCCCGCGACCGCGAGGAAGAGGCGGCCAAGGCAAAGGCGCGTTCGGCGCTCAGGTTTGCCTGAGGAACTGCCGCTCTGGAAAGATCGTTCCAGGCGCTGCCTTGCTGCAGCATAACGATGCTTGAACACCTGCTAACGCAGCGCTAGGGATCGGTTGACATCCCTCATGCAGCAAGACCCTCCCTCATGTTTCCCTTTTCAGAAGCCGACCCGATCCGTCACTCCAGCCCCGTGCCTGAAAGCTCGGAGGTGGTGATCGTCGGCGGCGGGGTGATCGGCGTTTCGACGGCGCTTTTCCTCACCGCGCGCAATATCCAGGTGACGCTTCTGGAAAAGGGGCGCATCGCCGGAGAGCAGTCGTCGCGCAACTGGGGCTGGATC
>NZ_JBFTMX010000202.1:0-421 GCF_056397205.1 Massilia sp. 05N420 | reverse complement strand
GCATCAATCTCGCTGCGATATCGCCGGATAATCCGGTGGATTCGATCGTGGTTGCAGTGGGTCACCACGAATATCGCGCGAAATCAGCGGCTGATCTGCGCGCATTGTGCCGGGGCGATAAGCCGGTACTCGCCGACCTCAAATCCCTATTCGACCGTCACAAGGCCGCAGATGAGGGCTTTACCCTCTTCAGGCTCTAGTCTCTTTCTATAAAGGCAACTTAGGTGAACAAAATACAGCGGATAACGGGTCGGAAAATTAGGGTAGCGGTGGTTGGATGCGGTCGCATCGCCAAAAACCATTTCGGCTCAATCGAACAGCATTCTGAGGCGATAGAACTCGTTTCGGTCTGCGACATCGATCCGGAGGTGCTTGCCGCCCACGCTCAGCAATATGCAGTGCCTGGCTATGGTGACCTGGG
>NZ_JBFTMX010000201.1:0-423 GCF_056397205.1 Massilia sp. 05N420 | reverse complement strand
GGGCCATCCTGCGTGAAGGCAGCAACGAGATTGTACCGGGCGGCCCTCCAGCGGACATGGCAGACCGGCAAATTCAGGGTTTCGGAAGCCGGAAGCTCACCCTTCTCTGCGCCCTTTGGCATCTGCGAAACGAAAGCTTCGAAGCGTCGCAACTCGGCGCTGCCGCCGGCGTTTCGGCGACCGCGGCGCGCAGCGCCATTTCCGATGCCGTGCAGCTGGGCTGGCTCGTTCCGCAGGCCCGTGGCCGCAGCCACCGCTACGCCGTCGATAATTCGCAGGCGATCATCGATACGGTGAAAACAACGGCGGCGGCGGCAAGCCCGCGCTGGCAGCACTACGCCGTTCCCGCCGATGCCCTCACATCTCTGCCGCAGCGGCTCGATGGATTCTGCCGGACGCATGATATCGGCTATGCGATTACCG
>NZ_JBFTMX010000200.1:0-423 GCF_056397205.1 Massilia sp. 05N420 | reverse complement strand
GTGACGACGTTGCCGGTCAGCGAGATCGAAACGACTGGTGCGTCGTCGGTGACGGTAACGACAAGCTTGCCGCCTATGACGATAGTATCGCCGTCGCCGTCGGTTGCCTTGATGACCGAGCCGAAGTCGATGCCGGAGATCGTCGTCGAGCCCGACTTSAGGTCATTGCCTGCACCYGGAGCGTGRTCGAGCTGGTCRTACTGCTGGTACTTGAAGCTGCCGTCGCTGTTCAGCGTGATCGACAGGACCGGCCGATCGAWGATCGGGSTGTAGCCGCCGCCGTTGTTATTGACGAAGCCAAGAATGGTGTTGCCGATGACGGTAAAGGAGAGTTCGCCACCCTTGGACGACAGGTGCATGTTCGCGAGTGTCGATGCCGCATCGCTCGTGAAGGAGAACGCGTTCTTCGCAGCCGAACCGTCG
>NZ_JBFTMX010000199.1:0-426 GCF_056397205.1 Massilia sp. 05N420 | reverse complement strand
AGCTGGTACCAGTAGAAGAACGGAAAGCCGAAGAGCGACGGCTCACTGAAATTGTAGAAGGGCACCCATAGAAGCCCAATATACGGAATTACCAGCAGCCAGAGCGCTGCTTTACTGGTGGGTTTCGTGTCCACGTCATCGATCCTCTCGAAAACCGGCCCAAAATCAGCTTTGGCCGGAGAGGCACCGATCGTCAGCGTATCGGCCTATGGCCGCACGCAACGCGAGTTCCTCCCCAGGCACAGGTCCTCCCCCATGCGCATGTCATGGGCTAGCCCTTGGAGCGGTCAGATCGCAAGAGGCCGATCTGCCATTCTGGTCGGCGTCTACCCACTACTGGGTAGCGTAACCAGGCGCTCGGGATGTTCTAGGACGAAGCGAACCAATTCTGCCGTGGACGAAACCCCGAGTTTACGCTTGAGGTTT
>NZ_JBFTMX010000198.1:0-427 GCF_056397205.1 Massilia sp. 05N420 | reverse complement strand
GGCGCGCGACGTCCGTCCCGGGCAATTCGTCTCCCAACGCCGGCTGGTCGAACTCACGGGACTGACGCTCGGCGCCATCAGGGAGCTCATCCCGCGTCTGGAGGCGGAGGGGCTGATCAAGACGGTGCCGCAGCGCGGCCTGCAGATTGCCCATATCGACCTCAACCTGATCCGCGAAGCGTTCCAGCTTCGCCTGTTTCTTGAGAAGGAGGCCGTCGCCCTGTTCACGCAGACGGCCACCGACGCGACCGTTGCGGCCATGCTCGCCGAGCATCGCGACATCGTCGCGGCAATCGAGGGCGGCAACGCATCGCATGAGCTCGAAGTCCATGCCCAAGCGGTCGACTGGGGCATGCACGACGCCTTTATCGACGCGCTCGGCAACACGATCATTTCCAACGCCTACCGCGTCAACTCGATCAAGATG
>NZ_JBFTMX010000197.1:0-427 GCF_056397205.1 Massilia sp. 05N420 | reverse complement strand
ACAGAATAGACAGAACCCGCGTTAAGCGGGCTTTTTGCGTTCAACCTTAGTGTGAGCGGACGGCACGCGGGATTGGGCGGGGAAGAAATGAAATAGGCCAAAAGGCCGAAGACTCTACCGCTCGCCATGTCTCACGACGCAATCTTCACGACAGTATATTTACGTGCTAATGTAAACCTGCAGTGATAGATTTTGATCATGCCCTGCGTGGCGACAGTTTGTCAGGCCAGCGTTATTTCATCGGCCCCGCCACGTATCTGCATATATCCAGATAATTTCTTCCCCGGGGAGGGAACCATGGGGAAATTTGCGGCCTTTCTGGCGAATATTCTGCATATCAGATTCTCGTTTTCAGCGAGCAGGGCTTTCGGCTCTGGCGAATATTCTGCATATCAGATTCTCGTTTTCAGCGAGCAGGGCTTTCGGC
>NZ_JBFTMX010000196.1:0-429 GCF_056397205.1 Massilia sp. 05N420 | reverse complement strand
CCGTCATGTCGAGAACATCGGAAATCGACTTGGTCTTGAAGGTGACGTCGAGCGTTTCGCGATTATAGCGTTTGCCGTGGCAGACGTCGCAGGTGACGTAGACGTCGGGCAGGAAGTGCATCTCGATCTTGATGACGCCGTCGCCCTGGCAGGCCTCGCAGCGGCCGCCCTTGACGTTGAACGAGAAGCGGCCCGGCTGATAGCCGCGCGCCTTGGCTTCCGGCAGGCCGGCAAACCAGTCGCGGATCGGCGTGAAGGCGCCGGTATAGGTCGCCGGGTTCGAGCGCGGCGTGCGGCCGATCGGTGACTGGTCGATATCGATCACCTTGTCGATATGCTCGAAGCCGTCGATCCGGTCGTGATCGGCCGGAATCTCCCGAGCGCCCATCACGCGGCGCGCCGCCGACTTGTAGAGCGTCTCGATCAGGA
>NZ_JBFTMX010000195.1:0-431 GCF_056397205.1 Massilia sp. 05N420 | reverse complement strand
CAACGGAATTCGACTGGCTGTCGCGCGATCCGGCGGAGGTCGCGAAATATATCGCCGATCCTCTGTGCGGCTTCGATGCCTCTGTATCGATGTGGCTCGACGTTTTCGAACTGACATTCCGGGCGATGAAAAAGGAACAGCTCGACCGGCTTCCGAAGGATCGTCCGATCCATCTTGTCGGCGGTGGGCAGGATCCGGCAACGGAGCGCGGAAAAGCCGTTCTGTGGCTCTCAAACCATTTGAAACGGCAGGGCTTCTCCCGTATCACCACTGAAATATATCAGGACTTCAGGCACGAGACCTTGAACGAGACCGGCGCAGCAGATGCCATCTCGGCCTTCGCCGATTGGTGCGACGGCGCGGTCATGCGGTCCTGACGGGAACATTCCACATGGCAGGCGCGGCAATGAAGACGAACACCTCCTCCGAAG
>NZ_JBFTMX010000194.1:0-431 GCF_056397205.1 Massilia sp. 05N420 | reverse complement strand
GGGAAGCGCCGGTTGACACCGGCCAGCACGACACCTAGCTACGTTTGAAAGTGTCCCGAACATGCGCCGGATGGCGCAGGAGATTAAAGTGGCGAAAAAGGCCAAGGAACCGAAGCTTGAACATTCGGAGTTGTCAGGTGAATTCACCGAAGATGGTGTCACCGTGCTTGTGGACATTTTCCGGACCCAGGGCAGCCAGGAAGACTGGACGATGGAAGTCGTGACCCAGTCGGAAGACCTGATCCGCTGGGACGAACCGTTCGAGACCGACCGCGATGCGTTCGACGAATTCCTGGCGACCATCGCCCGCGATGGGATCGCGTCCTTCCTTGAGGACTCGGAGCCGGCCGTCCCCTAGCGAGCCGGTTTCAGCGTTTCTCGTCCGGTCGATCAGGATTCGGGAAAGGGCTTTCAACCCGACGATGTAAGAC
>NZ_JBFTMX010000193.1:0-432 GCF_056397205.1 Massilia sp. 05N420 | reverse complement strand
GGTTCGCGCCAGCCAGAGTGCAGCGCGTGCCAATCCAAAGCCCGCGACCGAAAACGATCGCGCCGACTATATCGCGGCCGCCCGCCGCGCGGCACAGGCTGCCGCAATCGAATCCGACCCGAAGGCACAGCCGGTCAAGGGTGAGAAGAAAGCCAAGGCTCCGAAGCCTRCCGGTGGCGCGAGCTCGTTCTCGCGCTTCCGCCGTCCGCTGCTTCTCGCCGTCGGCGCCGTTCTTCTGGCGATCATGGCGTTCCCGCTTGCCCGGACGCTGACATCCGGCCAAAGCGCACCGCCAGCCGAAGTGGCCGTGCTGAGCGATGCCACGCAGACTCCAGCAACGGCCGACACCTCGGCCGCTCCGCAGGCCGATGCACCTGTAGCCGCCCAGAATGAAGCACCGGCTGCTCCCGAAGCTGCGGCTCAGACCGCCGC
>NZ_JBFTMX010000192.1:0-434 GCF_056397205.1 Massilia sp. 05N420 | reverse complement strand
GAATTAGCGCAGTGAGATAGCACGCAGCCTACATCCCCAGCTGCCCCTCGATCGCCGCCTTGTCGATCACCGACCAGACTTCACGCACCTTTCCATCCTCGAGCCGGTAGAACACGTTCTCCGCAAAGGTGAGGCGCCGGCCGTTGACCGGCAATCCCATGAATATCCCAACGGGCGTGCAATCGAAGGTAAGGCGGGCGGCGATGTAAGGCGGATCGGCGGCGAGCAGTTCGATGCTGAAGCGAAGGTCGGGGATTTCGCGATAATCCTGCTCCAGCATGGCGCGATAGCCGGCCACGCCGAACGGCCGGCCATTGTGATGGGCGTCGGGATGGACGAAGGCGTCGAGCCGGGGCCAATCCCGTGCATTCAGGCAGGCGATGTATTGACGGTAAATCTCTTCCAGCTTGTCCTTTGTCACAGTGGTACCATTC
>NZ_JBFTMX010000191.1:0-435 GCF_056397205.1 Massilia sp. 05N420 | reverse complement strand
TTCCAGCACCGCCATTGGCTGGATCCCAGTATAGCGCGAACGAGATTATCCTCTACGGCGTGGATCTGAACGACGGCAAACACATTGCCCATATGGACGCGGGGCTTGGCGGCAACGCGGATTTGCAAATCAAACTCGACAGCAAGGTCGGGATCACCGGCTTCACCGTTCTTACCTACGGATACGCTTTTGAAGGCCACTGCTACAGGCTGGATACAACCAGAATATTCATCATCACTGGCCCGAATGCAGAACCTGCCGTCGGCTGTGGCTTCGACGGGCTAGGTTACAAGATGTGGCGGATTACCGCGTCGACGAAACTTCTGGAAGTCTCCACGGCGCTCGGCGATGCGCAGGAACTCATCCTTGACGCTCAACTTCCGGGCAAAAGATCTCCGAGTTCCTATGCGATCACGCTCAGGATGGCGCACCGCG
>NZ_JBFTMX010000190.1:0-435 GCF_056397205.1 Massilia sp. 05N420 | reverse complement strand
CCCGTCAGGCGTGGGGTGCAGTAACGCTGCTCGAAACTGGCGCGGTGGGCAGCCAACGCGACAACCGGTCGGGTGGGCTGAAGCACCGAAGTTGCGACTTCCTTCCATAGAGGCGCTCCCGCCACATCGCTATCACGGATATGGTGGACGGCCATCGTTTCGGCGGAAATCGGACGGCCTGGATTGACCAGGAGCGAACCGCGCTCGAGATCGAGCTGCCAGCGACCGTCGTCGGTTTGTATCACATCCTGCCAGCCGATTTCGCACACGTCATGCGGACCGTTGCCACTAGTCTCGAGGTCGATCACGCGGACAATGGTCTGTTTTGATATCTGGGCCATCCGCCATCCGAAGCACCTGCCGATCACAGCTGTTCTCATCGCACTCGAACGCAATCTTCGAGCGCGGTCGCCGCGTTCCTGAATTGAATTAGGG
>NZ_JBFTMX010000189.1:0-435 GCF_056397205.1 Massilia sp. 05N420 | reverse complement strand
GACATCTCGATCGTCCGCCACGAAAGCGCGGCGGCAAGGCGACAAAGCGCGGGATCTCGAGTGAACAAGTGTGCATCCTGGTGGCGCGCGATCGCAGCGGCCAGACCATCGACGCCGTGACCGGMAAGGGCAGCGTGAGCAAGCGGCAGCTGGTGCAACACCTGGGACCGCGCCTGGCGCGCGACGTGCTGCTGGTGACCGATAGCCATGCGGCCTACCCGGCATTCGCGCGGGAGGTCGGGATTTCACATCAGGCCATCAACGCGAGCGCCGGCGAAAGAAAGCGCGGTGCGCTGCACATCCAGAACGTCAACGCCTATCACAGCCGGATGCGAACCTGGCTGCTGCCGTTCCGCGGCATCGCCAGCCGTTACCTGGACCACTACTTCGGCTGGCGCTGGGCGCTGGATGGCCAGCGCATTACGCATTACCAGT
>NZ_JBFTMX010000188.1:0-435 GCF_056397205.1 Massilia sp. 05N420 | reverse complement strand
ACTCAATTCAATCAGAGCTTTCGAAGCCGTCTGCCGTCGGGGCAGCGTGCTCAGGGCTGCCGAGGAGCTCGGTGTCGTGCGCGGCGCGGTGCGTCTGCAGATCGCGGCGCTCGAGAATTATTTCGGCGAGAAGCTCTTCACCCGTGAAGGTCGCCGCCTCGTGCCGACCGACCGGGCCAGGGCTTTTGCCGAAGCGGCAACGGCGGCCTTCTCCCTGTTGCAGCATGCCGCCGGTGACCTGCAGAAGGACGATAGCCGCAGGCTCCGTCTCGGCGTTCCATCTGCCTTCGGCATCTGGTGGCTGATGCCGCGCATCGGTAGCCTGCAAAGGGCGCTTGGCGATACCGAGATCGATATCGTGCCGATGGCGGTCGCCGAGCCGCTGTTGCAGCATCCGGAGCTCGATGCCGTCATCATGGGTGGCGAATACCGCCC
>NZ_JBFTMX010000187.1:0-436 GCF_056397205.1 Massilia sp. 05N420 | reverse complement strand
GGATAACACTCGACAGACCCTCAGAGCGAGAACGGATCTTCCCGGTACGCCTCGCGAGAAAGCTTTTCGGATTTTCGACCTTGAGAGTTCGAGTGCATCCGGTGATCGCCGGTCGCCGGGATGACAGCCGCTTATTGCGGAGCGCTTTCGACGAAGCAGGAAAGCAGTGAAATCGCGGCCAGCGCGACGCGCCTTCCCGACAAAAACAGGTCCATCGGAGAGCAATTCCCTTTGCCGCGTTTCGTCTTGCCAGAAGCAGCAAAAAGGCCCAATTCCAAAGGACTTATCTCATGATGACATGATAATGCGATGGCGGCTTCTGTGCGAAAACGCGACACCGCATAAGTTGTGTTGACAACGCCATCGGGGCAGCCAAGAGTGCGGCCCGATCAGCGCAGCCGCCCGGGGGGACTTGATGTCTGTACGCTCTTTCTTC
>NZ_JBFTMX010000186.1:0-436 GCF_056397205.1 Massilia sp. 05N420 | reverse complement strand
CATCAACGGCACGATACAGAAGAGACGCTGCCAGCCGATCATGGCCATCGGCGAAAATGTCCGCTTTGACGGAAACCGTCTCCCCGACAACGCGCTTTGCGGCAAAACGCCCTTTATCGACTTGCGGCTCGATATTCTCGATTGCGATCCGTTCCGACTCATTAGACGCCGCTCCCGGCGAAGACACGCTCTCGCTGACAATCTCGTCGCCTACGGCCGCATTGAGCAGTTGAAGTTCTCCAGCCGCTAGGAATCTAGGTTCGCTTCCGGGAGCTTGGACAAAAAAAGGCGCTGCGGCCTGTGAGACAATTTCCCAGGGCAAGGGACTGGGCCGGCGAAGGTCTCGGTTGATGACCACGATCCCCACCCGCTCCGCCACGCGAAGGTCATCGTGATCGGCTAAGGTTATGGCGGTTGCTTGCGGAGAAGTCACGTA
>NZ_JBFTMX010000185.1:0-439 GCF_056397205.1 Massilia sp. 05N420 | reverse complement strand
CTCGCTGGCCCAGCTGATTACCCGGGAGATCGAGCCGGCAGCCGGCCGCGTCATCGAACTCGGGCCGGGCACCGGCGTCTTCACGCGCGCACTGATCGGCCGCGGCGTTGCCGAGAGCGACCTGGTGCTGATCGAGAAAGGACGCGAATTCACCGGCATGCTGGCGGCACGTTTTCCGCAGGCGGCGATTGTCGAAAGCGATGCGGCGAAGATCGGACAGCTCGATATTGGCGGCCCGGCGGGCGCCGTCGTCAGCGGCCTGCCGCTGCTCTCCATGCCGCCGCGCCAGGTGATGGCGATCCTGGCCGGTGCCTTCAGGCATCTCGACAAGCAAGGGAAATTCTATCAGTTCACCTACGGCCCGCGCTGCCCGGTGCCACGCCCGATCCTCGACAGGCTGGGCCTGAAAGCGGTGTTCCTGGGACGGACGATCCAGAAT
>NZ_JBFTMX010000184.1:0-440 GCF_056397205.1 Massilia sp. 05N420 | reverse complement strand
GTGCGGATCATATCGTTGAATGCCTGGGGCGGCAAGATCTACCAGCCGCTGATCGAGTATCTCGCCACCGCGGGTGCGGATGTGCTCTGCCTGCAGGAAATCACCCGCTCGTCAGGTGTCACGGCGGACTGGCTGGAATATCGCRACGGCAGCCACATCCTGCCGCAGCGTCCCAATCTCTTCGATGATCTGAAGGCCGTTCTTCCTGAGCATGACGGCTTTTTCGCCCCGGCGACGCGCGGCGAGCTGTTCGATGGCGATCGCGCCGTCACCTCGGAATTCGGCCTTGCCACCTTCATCCACCACGCCTTGGCGATCACCGGCCAGGCGGCGGATTTCGTCCATGGCAGTTTCTCGCCAGATGGATACGGCGCCCATCCGCGTGCGCGCAACGCCCATGTCTTCAGGCTCTTCGACTATGCCACGGGCCGCACCGTGAC
>NZ_JBFTMX010000183.1:0-442 GCF_056397205.1 Massilia sp. 05N420 | reverse complement strand
CAGCAGGAGGCCGATAGAGCTGTTTCTAGCCGGACGTCGACGGAAACGAAGTCTAGTCGAGGCTGATGCGCTCAGTCCTTCGTCTCGAGGCCGCCCACATTCGCCTCGTAGTCGCGCTCCGGTATACCATAGGCGTCCCCCGCAAGCATTTTCAGACCGGCTCTGTCGCGAATGGTTATGGACGCTCTGGAGGCCGTGATCAGGCGTTTGCCTTCGAGAATATGGATAGTCGTCGTCACACTCTGTCTGCGCACCGCCAGCATGATGCCAATGAACTCGTGGGTCAGTTCGATATCGTCGCCCTCGGATCGGTCGTGGCACATCAGCAGCCATCGGGCCAGACGCGCCTCAATATGCTGGGTGGCGTTGGAGAAGGCCGTATAGGCGACCTGTACGGACGCCGAATGCAGATAGCGGGTGAGGAGATTCCGCAGGGTGACGC
>NZ_JBFTMX010000182.1:0-444 GCF_056397205.1 Massilia sp. 05N420 | reverse complement strand
GCAGCCGCGGCTGCCGCAGGCACAGAACCGTCCGCCCGGCTTGACGATCAGGTGGCCGATTTCGCCAGCGCCGCCGAACGCCCCTCGAAAGTGCTGGCCATCCAGTACCAGGCCGCCGCCAATGCCGAGATTGAAGTGTAGATAGAAGAACGAGCGGACGGTGCGCCCGATACCATAGAGCCGCTCGCCAATCGCCGCGACGGTCGCGTCATTCTCGACAAATGTCTTGATCCCCGTCAGCTCCTCGAGACGCGATGTCAGAGGAAACTTCGTCCAGTCGTCGCCTTCCTGCACCTTGTCGTACCAGAAGGTGCCGTTCTCGACGGTGCCCGGAACGCTGCAGCCCACACCCCAGATCTCCTCGCGCCGCACCTGCCCCGCCACCAGCAGCCCGGAGGTGATGTCCGCCAGCACGCCGGCGGTAGTCTTCGGGTCGCGCTCGCC
>NZ_JBFTMX010000181.1:0-445 GCF_056397205.1 Massilia sp. 05N420 | reverse complement strand
ACCTAGTGATGAATAAAGAGATCCGCGGTTAATGCAATTCAGCCAAAAGGCGTAGCGAGTGCAGAATAAATCCCACCCCCTATCTGTGCCTCACTTAGTTCGAGGCTGCGCGGTTCACTCGGTGGCCAGCGTTCTGTGTAGCGTCCACCGTATTGGCGGTGTCTTTGCCCATGCCGCGGATTGTGTTGCCGCAGCTAGAGAGCGCCACAGTCAACAGCGTTGCAGCGGCAATTGCAGTTATGATTTTCATGTGAGGTTTCCTTTGCGCCTAAGGAAACACTAACTTCGCAAACCGCTCGAAGTTCCCGATCGGCCGTCTTTTACCAGCTTAAGAAGTTCACGATAAGTCCGCATTTCGAAGCGCGATGGTGACGCCATCAGTAAGCGCGACACCGGGACATTCATTTTGGAACTGTTGGACTGCCTTTGCGATGCCGGCTCCAAC
>NZ_JBFTMX010000180.1:0-445 GCF_056397205.1 Massilia sp. 05N420 | reverse complement strand
CCGCAACCCCCGTGCGCGCCGCGTTCGTTGCGACCAGAGCGCTCTTCGGCCCCTACAAAATCGATTTTCGGATATTAACGGAGGCATCCAACGTTCGCTGGGTCTCGGCGCGCGGTGAGGCCCGCCTGCCGGGCCGGGAGGCTAGGGCAGCAAGCTCCTCCATCCTCTGGTTCCACGATAAACCTTCAAAACTTCAAGGTACCGGCCGTTTTCCTAATGGCCGGGGGCGCAGACCAAAGAATGCCTGGCGGCGGGAACATCGCTCTCTACTGGAGGTTTAGGAGCGCAACGGAGTGTAAAGCACCATGAATATCTCGAAGATCGCACCCATCATGATTGCAGCAACCCTCGCAGGCACGGCCTGCCTCGCGGCTGAACGACCGAAGCAGGCAGCTCAGGAGTTCGCCACGAAAGCAGCCTCCGCCAACATGTTCGAAATCGAGGC
>NZ_JBFTMX010000179.1:0-446 GCF_056397205.1 Massilia sp. 05N420 | reverse complement strand
GGCTGCGGCGGCGAGAATGAAGGATGGTGGCCGGATTATTACGATCGGCTCCAATACCGCCGAGCGGACCGGTATGCAGGGAACAAGCGTGTACCAGTTCACAAAGGCGGCCGTCGCGGCAATGGTCAAAGGATTGGCGCTTGATCTCGCACCGCGACGCATCACCGTGAACAACGTGCAGCCCGGCCCGACCGACACTGACATGAATGCTGGCGCTTTGGAGTACCTGTCCGAGCGTAGCCCCATGAAGCGCGTTGCTCATCCGTCCGAAATTGCGGAGCTCGTAGCCTATCTCGCCGGCCCTGGCTCCTCCTACATGACCGGTTCCAGTTTGACGATAGATGGCGGCTGGGTGCTCTAGCGCGACACCTATGATGGGGGCGATGCAGCCAGGTGGCAGCATCGCCATGCCTTACCAAAGCCACTCAGCCGCCAAGGCATCCGCC
>NZ_JBFTMX010000178.1:0-452 GCF_056397205.1 Massilia sp. 05N420 | reverse complement strand
ATCCAGCCTCTTGGACCGCTCATCGACCTCGGACATGAGCGAGGCTACCGGTTCGCCTTGGAAACGCAGGGCAGTATCGCAAAGGACTGGTTCGGACGGCTTGATGCACTCGTTCTGAGCCCCAAGCCGCCCTCCAGCGGAATGGACCCCGACTGGGAGGTTTTCTCGTCTTGCCTCAGCTTGGCGGCGGACCGTCCGCAGACCGTGATCAAGATGGTGGTGTTCGACGATGCCGACTACGCGTTTGCTCGAGGCGTCGCCAATCGGTTTCCCGCCTACCCCATCTTTCTCCAACCCGGAAACCACACCCCACCGCCCCCGACAGAAGAAGAGGCTGTCGTCGACATCGATGGCGTGATGGACCGAATGCACTGGCTGGTCGGCAAGGTCACCGAGGATCGTTGGTTCGAAGCGAGGGTACTGCCTCAGCTGCATGTCCTCCTGTGGGGGAA
>NZ_JBFTMX010000177.1:0-453 GCF_056397205.1 Massilia sp. 05N420 | reverse complement strand
CGATTGCAGTCTTTGTCATTTTTCCTTGCAACCCAATGAGTTCCCAAGCCCGAAAATGCCCTTAGGCTGGCGATGGTGCAAATGAAAAATCGCGTTTCATTTCAATTTCATTGCCCTCTCAATGCGGCATTTTCAACGCGGATGCGAACGGCAAGCATCATGGCGTTCAAAACCGAGAACAGGATCGCGTAGGCGGGCATGCCGAAGGCAAGCGGCAGGGCGGCAATCTCGCCCGCCACGATCACATAGTTCGGATGGTTGAGAAGCTTGTAGGGACCGGCTCTGACCAGCGTCTCGCCGGGCAGAATAATGATCCGCGTCGTCCAGCGTCCCCTCAGCGTGAAGAGCACCCAGATCCGCAAGGCCTGCAGCACCAGGAACAGTGCAAGCCAGCCCGCTTGAACCGGCTTGCCGGGAGCAAGCAGCCACAGGCCGCCAAGCCAGGCCGCATGC
>NZ_JBFTMX010000176.1:0-454 GCF_056397205.1 Massilia sp. 05N420 | reverse complement strand
GAGACATGCTCAGGGGCAGCGCACGCAAACCGCTGTCCCGCGGGTGACGATCACCAAGGATGCGGCGCTGACGGGCATGACACCCGGCATCTATGAGCCGATGCTCTGCCTCGTTCTGCAGGGCGCGAAATGTGCGCTGATCGGCGACAGGCGGCTGCATTACGATCGTGCCAGCTATTTCGTCGCCAGCATCGAGGTTCCCGGCGCCTGCCAGATCGTCGAGGCACGCCCCGATACACCCTATCTCGCCGTCGCCCTGACGCTCGATATCCCTGTTGTCGCCGAAATCATCATGGACATGCCGGGCCTGCCGCCTATGGCCGATGGCCCGGGTTTCGGCATCAGCCCCGTGACGCCCGATCTTGCCGATGCCTGGCTGCGGCTGATCAAGCTGCTCGACACGCCCTCGGATATCGCGATCATGGCGCCGATGCTGGAGCGCGAGATCATCTAC
>NZ_JBFTMX010000175.1:0-454 GCF_056397205.1 Massilia sp. 05N420 | reverse complement strand
GCGCAGTCCTATCCCGCTGCGGCGCCCGTCTCGCGCGCCGGCGGATCGGTCGATTACCTCGATACGCCGAACCTTGCGGGCGAGGGACGTTCCGCCAGCGATGCCGCTCCAGCACCCGGCCGCAAGCTGCCGATGATCGACAGTGACGAGGCGCTTGCCCAGCAACAGGTGCCGCGTTCGCAGAATGAGCCTGGCAACTGGGGCGGCACGCGCCAGCTTTCCGTTCCCGAGGGCGGCGTCAACATGGATTCCGAACTCGGCGCCGAACCGGTCGTCGGCCTTGCCCAGGAGCAACAGCAGCAGATCGCCGAAGGTGAAACGGCCGAGCCCGTTGTCGATGGCATCGGCACAGATGCGCCTGTTCAGACCAACCAGCGCCACATGCCGCGCCCGGCCGCACAGGCCGAGCTGAACCAGGCCGCCGCCTGGAATGACGGCAGCGCAGTCGTTGCCC
>NZ_JBFTMX010000174.1:0-454 GCF_056397205.1 Massilia sp. 05N420 | reverse complement strand
GGCCTCAAGGATGCGGCCAAACGGCTGATGGAACAGTCCGGCGTTCCTGTTGTGCCCGGTTATCACGGTGACAATCAGGATCCCGATTTCCTGGCGGCAAGGGCGGCCGAAATCGGCTTTCCAGTGCTGATCAAGGCGCGGGCGGGCGGTGGCGGCAAGGGCATGCGCCGCGTCGATCAGGCACAGGATTTTTCCGCCTCGCTGGAAGCGGCGCGGCGCGAGGCGGCGGCTGCATTCGGCGACGATGCCGTGCTGATCGAGAAATATCTCCTGCGGCCGCGCCATATCGAAATGCAGGTCTTCGGCGACCGCCATGGCAATGTTGTGCATCTCTTCGAGCGCGACTGCTCGCTGCAGCGCCGCCACCAGAAGGTCATCGAGGAAGCGCCAGCCCCCGGGATGACGGCGGAGATGCGCCGGGCGATGGGCGAGGCAGCGGTCCGCGCCGCCAGGG
>NZ_JBFTMX010000173.1:0-455 GCF_056397205.1 Massilia sp. 05N420 | reverse complement strand
GCGGAACCCGGATCCACGATGGGAATACCACGCTCACGATCACCATAGCCTAAAACCGGCCGTGGTCCGACTCTGCTCAATCGGCGAGCTGATCCTTCTGAGTTTCAACGTGGTCAGCCCGCTGCCGTTGGGCGCGCGCTGACGCCTGCACTGCATCCGGGAGACTAGCGCCTTTGATTTGAACCAGGTATCCAATTCTCAATTCAGTGTACGAAGTAATTGCCACTCGCGCGCCGCGCACCTGCTGAAGATTGTCGATAGAACGTTAGCGGCGGGCCTCTAAGCCACTTCCCATACGCGGTTAGGATCTTTGCTGCCAGCATTTGTGGCAGCAACCGTCCGTGACCGTTTGGGCGGCTTCAAACGACTTGCATCTTGGACCGCGAGACCTTATATGTAGGTACGTTCCTACATGGAGGTTGCTTTGGGCACTATCAGTCTAACTAGTCGTGAAT
>NZ_JBFTMX010000172.1:0-456 GCF_056397205.1 Massilia sp. 05N420 | reverse complement strand
GCCGACGGCAAGAACCCGTCCGAGCCGAAGACCGTGTTCGGCCTGATCGTCGCCGGTCTGAAGGCGCGCAAGGACAAGGGCCTTGTTCCCTTCACGGTGATGTCCTGTGACAACATTCCGCATAACGGCGTGGTCACCACCAACGCCGTCGTCGGTACGGCGAAGCTGTCGGATCCGGCCTTCGCCGATTGGATCAAGGCCAATGTCGCCTTCCCGAATGCCATGGTCGACCGCATCACGCCGGCAACCGGCCAGCGCGAGATCGACCTGCTGAAGGATCAGTTCGGCATCGAGGACAACTGGCCCGTCTACTGCGAAGAATTCAAGCAGTGGGTGCTGGAAGACAAGTTCACCGCAGGCCGTCCGGCGCTCGAAAAGGTCGGCGTCACCTTCGTGTCCGATGTGACGCCCTACGAGCACATGAAGATCCGCATCCTGAACGGCGGCCACGCGGCG
>NZ_JBFTMX010000171.1:0-460 GCF_056397205.1 Massilia sp. 05N420 | reverse complement strand
ACCTTATCGCCCGCCGAAGGTGTATTGAACAGCGCAGGATCGGAGAATCTTCCGCTGCACCAGAGTGAACCAGCCGCGTTGCGTATTTACGGCTGGTTCACCATGACCGCCGCATCTGCCTTCGCAGACCCCGAATGCCGGTTAAGTGTTTCCTGAAACTCGATCCCGAGTCGCCTCAAGAATAGGAACGTGATGAGCTATCTGACATTCGACGTTCAATCGCTTCTGCGCGAGCTCGACCAGTTCGCGTCGGAGCTTTCCGGCCTTGCGAAATCGGTCGAAGTGACGGCCCTCGAACTCCGGTTCGCCATGCTGCGCGCGATGATCGAAGACTGCATGGGCATCAGTTCGTCAAACGACAATCTCGCCCGCGAAAGCCTGGATGGAGCCGGACATGCGAGCTGACGCCGCGGTGCTCCGCACCTCGCTTGCGCGCATTCGGGCCGAAGCGCAGCAGATA
>NZ_JBFTMX010000170.1:0-462 GCF_056397205.1 Massilia sp. 05N420 | reverse complement strand
CCAGGATATCGTTCGGGCCGGGAACCGGCTTTTCGGCTTCCACCACGGCAAGTCTGCCGGTTGCTTCCAGACGCAGGGCCTTCATGATTTTCTCCTCGCTCCGACGCCATCAGGCGCAAAAATGGGCTGATGCGTCAAGGCTTGACGGCAAGGCCCCGGGAAGAGCCGAAAGAGTTGACGCCCGCCTCTTGCGCCGGGCCGCATCCGGCGGAAAGATCATGGCGTTCCCGAGGAGATAGTAGATGACCCTAGAACCCTTGCTCGATGCGCAGCCTGCAATCCAGATTCATGTTGCGACGGTCGTGCCCGCTGCCTTGCTCGGCGCCTATCTGCTGTCGCGGCCCAAGGGCACGCCGCGGCACCGGTTGCTCGGCAAGATCTGGATGGGGCTGATGGTGATCACCGCGCTCTCCACCTTCTTCATTCACGAGCTCAACATGTTTTACGGTTTTAGCCCCATTC
>NZ_JBFTMX010000169.1:0-465 GCF_056397205.1 Massilia sp. 05N420 | reverse complement strand
TCTTCACGCAGGCCCGTTAAGCTTAGCTGTCCCAAGCGCCTCGAGCCGCTGCGCCAGAAACAGCTTCTCAGCCTCGGACATCGAGAGCTCGATCGCTCTGCCATAGGCGAGCTTTGCCTGATCAACCTGGCCGTCGCGCACCAGAAGATCGGCCTGAACCGCGTAAAACGGCTGATACTGCGTAAGCGCCATGGCGATCGGCTTGAGCCGGGCAAGCGCTGCGGCCACACCCTCGACATAGGACAGCGCGACGATCCGGTTCAGTTCATAGACCGGGTTGTCGGCAGTGCGGGCAAGCTCGCCGTAGAGCAGCGCAATCTGTTGCCAATCCGTCTCGGCAAAGTCTTGCGCCTCCGCATGCACGGCAATGATCGCCGCCTGCAGCTGATATGCACCTGGGCAGCCACGCTTCAGCGCCTGTTCAATCAGCGCCACGCCCTCGGCTATCGCCGTGCGATCCCAGAG
>NZ_JBFTMX010000168.1:0-466 GCF_056397205.1 Massilia sp. 05N420 | reverse complement strand
GTCCCAACCTCGTTGGACATCGGACCAGACCGACTTAACGCGCTCTATCAGACCGAATTGATGGACAGTGGGCCAGAGGAACGCTTCGATCGCTTGACACGGCTCGTTGCTGCGACCTTGTCGGTCCCGGTGGCGCTCGTTTCATTGGTCGACACAAAGAGGCAGTTCTTCAAGAGTTCGTTTGGTCTTCCTGAACCCTGGAAGACCGATCGAGAAACACCTCTGACACATTCGTTTTGCCAGCATGTCGTTGCAAGAGCTGCTCCCCTCGTTATCGAAGATTCAACACTCGACCCTCTTGTTTGCGACAATCTTGCTATTCCGGATCTGAACGTGCGCGCGTACCTTGGCATCCCGCTTCTGGACCAAGATGGTCATGTCCTGGGTTCGCTTTGCGCCATTGATGCCGAGCCGCACAAATGGACGGCTCGTGAGCAAGAGATACTCGCTGATTTTGCCAAACTGG
>NZ_JBFTMX010000167.1:0-466 GCF_056397205.1 Massilia sp. 05N420 | reverse complement strand
CCGGCAGTCTACGACCTGTCCGCGCGGAGACATTAGCGCAGAACCAACATGCAGCCTTCCGAGTTATGTTACCGATGTCACTTTCCCCGACATCAAACTCCCACAGCACCTTGCCCCGCCTCTGAGCGGGGTTTTCTTTCCCTAAGATATCAGACCAAAGTCCAACGCATGCGACCGCGCGGGCTAGAACGACGCACCCTTGCAGAAGCTTTCTTTGAAGTATTTCATAGCTGCTACTGTCCGCGTCGCTTGAGGGTTGACCATCAGCCTGCTCTCAAACGGGTTGATAGGAACGCACTTTCCATTGGAATCTGCCACGAGGCAGACCGCCACGTTGGGAATAGTGATCCTGGCCGGGTTGTGTCCGTCGATTTTGTCGAGCGGGATCGAAGGTTGAGCATCGCCCGCTTTCTCAAAATTGAAGCGGGAGATAACTGGAGGCTTATCGCCGCGCTGGTCTTTCATC
>NZ_JBFTMX010000166.1:0-470 GCF_056397205.1 Massilia sp. 05N420 | reverse complement strand
GCCCTGCAGCGACCTTACCTCCCGCTGCAGAACGAAATAGCGGAAGAGCAGAAAAGCAAGACCGCGATAGTGGTCGGTCTGACTGATCTCTAGTGTGGACCCTTGGGGCGTTGCCCTGATGATGCGGCTCTCGGTGTAATGCGTCCAGAACTGCGGATCGAGCGTGCTGTCGTCGGTAATCCGGGAGCGGAAGGCATGAACGCCGCCAGCCGGGAGCGGGTCGAGTGCCAGGACGCGGCGCAGCGGCTCTCCATTGCGGTCGAGATGACTGTAAACCTGCTCGACGGATCCAGGACGATGTGCGATCGGCCGGCTGCTGATGACGGCGTGATGCCAATCAGCGGCTTCCCCAGCGGGATTGATCGCCTTCCAGAGCGTGTCAGGCGGACAACGGAGGGTTCTGATGACGCTGATCGTGCGCTGCCCGAGTGGCATACGCATCAACAGCCACAGCAAGCCAAGATTGATCG
>NZ_JBFTMX010000165.1:0-471 GCF_056397205.1 Massilia sp. 05N420 | reverse complement strand
CCCATGTTCCGGGCGGACTGGGCGTGCTGGAGGGAACCGTCAGCCACGTTCTTCCGGGCGCCGCATCGATCGGCGCACTTGTGGCCTTCAGGGTGATCTATTTCATTCTGCCCCTGCTGATCGGCCTGCCGGTCTTCGCCATCAGCGAAATCGTCATCCGCAAGCGGAAAACGGCAAGCTCAGAAAAACACGCTGACCAGACGGCCGACGCGCAGGCGCAACCGCTGTAACGGCCAGTACGGCCTGCGCGGATCGACGATCCCGGTCCCCGGCAACGGACTGATCCCACCATGGGCAATATCAACAGCGAATTCGCGCAACCCGCGTGGGCCGCGATTCAGCGCCTTTATAGTATCCAGCACCGATCGCTTTTCACTCTCCATCCGCCGCACCTCTTCGGGCTGCGCATCGAGATGCTCAGCCATCAGCCGGTGGCGAAGCGCGGTGATCGCCTGGCGGTGACCATCAGTC
>NZ_JBFTMX010000164.1:0-472 GCF_056397205.1 Massilia sp. 05N420 | reverse complement strand
CCATAGGGACGCTCGTAGGGAACGGGGCCGATTTCCGGCAGTACGATCATTTCGCCCATACCCTGCGGCGCGCTGAGCGTGCCGAAAGCCGATGGCGCCGGTGCGGGTGCCGCATTGTAGCGAGCGCTCGGCGTTGCGCCGCCATAAGCCGTGGCGGACATCGGCACAGGCACGCGTGACGTCTGCGGCGCCGTCAGCGTTCCCAGGCTCTGCAGCTGATCGCTGGTAATGCGGCGGTCATTGGAGGCGACCATCACGCCACTGGCAATCTGCCCGCCCGGATCGACGGCCGGAATACGGCTGCCCTTTGGCACGTAGGATGCCATCAGATAAGGCATGTCATGACCGTCCATGCGCGCCTTGCCGACGTACTGAACGCGAACGCGACCGGTGCCGCTATGCTTCATGTCGAGGAGATCGGCCGTCTTGTTTGAAAGGTCGATGATCCGGCCCTCGTGATACGGTCCGCGGT
>NZ_JBFTMX010000163.1:0-474 GCF_056397205.1 Massilia sp. 05N420 | reverse complement strand
CATCAGCCGGGACCGCCTGCGGACGATAGTCGCGGACGCTGCGGTGGGACAGGATTGCCTCGAGCGCTTCGTTCCACGGGGCCGACAGCGTCTGGCCGTTGCGATAGCGGCTGGCGGCCAGCGTGGTCAGCCTGTTGTGATCCGGTGTGACGGGCGCGGACAAAGTCATTCAGATCTCCTCAAGCGGTGCGGCGGTCGCACGGACGTGACGGGACCATGCCCGCTCGGGCGCGGGCTTTCCAATTACAAAAGTTCCTTCAATGCGCCGGAAATAGAATATAATTTCTATAGATTATTCTGATCTGATCGCGCTGAGCACGCATGACGGCATTGGCGATGCGCTGGGGGATCTGATCGAGGCCGGACGCGCCGCTTCGCGTCATCCGGCATTCCGTAGCGGCGCGATCGTTTATCATCTTTTCGAGAGATATGATTGCACTCGCTGCGAAATATGCGACGTTGTCTCATTGGGGC
>NZ_JBFTMX010000162.1:0-474 GCF_056397205.1 Massilia sp. 05N420 | reverse complement strand
GCCACTGGTGCTGCGCGATGCCTTTCCCTGGTGCGCCACCTGGGAGAACCAGCTGCGCGATCTCTTCGGCGCCTATGTCGAGGCCAAGCAGGCGCAGAACGTGCTCGATTACGACGACCTGCTGCTCTACTGGGCGCAGATGGTGGCAGAGCCAATGATCGCCGAGGATATCGGCAGCCGCTTCGACCATGTTCTGGTCGACGAGTATCAGGACACCAACCGGCTGCAATCCTCCATTCTGCTGGCGCTGAAGCCGGGCGGACAGGGACTGACCGTCGTCGGCGACGATGCGCAGTCGATCTATTCCTTCCGCGCCTCGACGGTACGCAACATTCTCGACTTCCCGGCTTCGTTTACGCCTGCCGCCAATATCGTCACGCTCGACCGCAATTACCGCTCGACGCAGCCGATCCTGGCGGCCGCCAATGCCGTCATCGACCTTGCCTCTGAGCGTTTCACCAAGAACCTCTGGAC
>NZ_JBFTMX010000161.1:0-474 GCF_056397205.1 Massilia sp. 05N420 | reverse complement strand
GCGATAGCCGGATTCGGCGCGCGCCAGGGAGCCCTGACGGTGATCTGCGATCGCGGTGCGCATCAGCGCCTCCAACTCGATATCCGCAGCCGGCCGGCGCCGTGCCGCTTCGAGGCTTTCAGCCAGCGCCAGCGTCTGGGAATGAGAAGGATCGGTGGCGAGGATCTGGCGGCAGCAGAGATCGGCATTTTCGATATCGCCTTTCGCCGCCATCTGCGCGGCGCGGTGACAGGCCGCGTCCAGCGAGCGCGGGTCGAGACGATCGCCGATATTGCGCTCGGAGACCGTCATCACCCTGCGACGCTCCACCAGCTGCTGTTCGCCGCCGAAAGTGAACTTGTAGGCAAAATCTCCGGTACCGAAATCGTAGTTCCGGTAGCCATTCTCGATTGCCCAGCGCAGGCAATAGCAATGCAGCGTGAAGCCCGGGCTGTGAGAGGCCGCGTTGCTATCCCGGCTGCCGATGAAGCAGAT
>NZ_JBFTMX010000160.1:0-478 GCF_056397205.1 Massilia sp. 05N420 | reverse complement strand
ACCGATGCGCGGCTGCAGAGCGTGCAGCAGGATCTGGTCAATGCCAACCGGCTGGCGATCCTCGGCCAGATCGCGGCCGGTGTCGCCCATGAGATCAATCAGCCGGTCGCGACGATCCGCGCCTATGCCGACAATTCCGCGGTCTATCTCAAGCGCCAGCAGACCGAACCGGTTGCGGAGAACCTTGCGCTGATTGCCGGACTGACGGAGCGGATCGGGACCATCACCGAGGATCTGAAGGCACTCGCCCGGCGCGGACGAACGGCGCCCGAAGCGGTTGGCGTCGAGGAGATGATAGACGGCGCGCTGATGTTGCTGCGCAGCCGTTTCACCGGCCGGCTTGAGATGCTGACCGTCGAGCCTGTCCCTGAAGGCCTGCAGGTCATGGGCACCCGGCTGCGGCTGGAGCAGGTGTTCATCAACCTGTTTCAGAATGCGCTGGAAGCCGTGGAGGCGCGCGATGGCGGCCGGGTGACGG
>NZ_JBFTMX010000159.1:0-484 GCF_056397205.1 Massilia sp. 05N420 | reverse complement strand
ACTCTAGGACAATCATGGTATCTACGCGTACGGGGCTATCACCCACTACGGCCAAGCTTTCCAGCTTGTTCCACTTTAACCACAATTGCCACTGGCCTGGTCCGCGTTCGCTCGCCACTACTTGCGGAGTCTCGGTTGATGTCCTTTCCTGCAGGTACTTAGATGTTTCAGTTCCCTGCGTTCGCTTCTTACACCCTATGTATTCAGGTGCAGATACCTTATCACAATGCTTAGAAACCACTCGGGTTGCAGAACAACCAGAATGATTTTCTAAGCATTTAAGGTGGGTTTCCCCATTCGGAGATCCATGGATCAAAGCTTATTCGCAGCTCCCCACGGCTTATCGCAGCGTATCACGTCCTTCATCGCCTGTGCATGCCAAGGCATCCACCAAATGCCCTTACGACACTTAATCGTTCTCATTGCCAATGCTCATCTTTAGTTGGATTTGGAATTCCTATCCTTTTCGCTTGCGCTCAAAGGG
>NZ_JBFTMX010000158.1:0-486 GCF_056397205.1 Massilia sp. 05N420 | reverse complement strand
CTTTAGGGGAGCTGGTGGCCAGCTATAGAACGAGTTGGTCGCCGGTTTTAAAAACCGGACGAAACTGAACCGGTGCGTCTAAAGCGGAAAACATGTCGCCCGCCGACCTGATCAGAGCGATTGGCTGCCCCTCTCGCGTTCAGCTTAGGCTAGAAGCGCCCTGATCTCCGAACTTAAAGCCTCGAAACTATCGTTTGTTTCATCGTCGCCGTTGGGCAGACCCGGGCGATCCTTATCGTCCATAACGCTAAGGTAAGCGCCGTTGACTTGCGCGATCTTCCCAGCGTCAGCTGCCTCGGGATTTGTCAGGACTGCGGTATCGACAGGCTGAGAGGTCGCAACCGGCGGCACCTGGACGTCCCCGGTTAGGGGGGCCGAGTGATCCGCGGCAGACGCCGCGTATTCGCCCATCGCTGAGGAGATCTTGTGAAGCAACTCCTGGGCAAGTCTTGCGACGACATCCGGAGGGAAACCGGAGCGCTGGAG
>NZ_JBFTMX010000157.1:0-487 GCF_056397205.1 Massilia sp. 05N420 | reverse complement strand
GCCGGGTAGCGCCTGAGATATTCGACGGCGAGCGGCGCGACGATCATCCGGGCGGCGCCGATGGAGGTGTTGATCCTCAGCGTGCCCGAAGGCTCGGAGCGGTGCTCGTCGGCCTGGTCGATAGCGCGGCGGATGGCCGATAGCGCCGGGGTCACCTCGGCCACGAACTGCTCGCCAGCCGAGGAGAGCGTGACGCTGCGGGTGGTGCGGTTGAAGAGGCGGACGCCCAGCCTTGCCTCCAGCGTGGCGATCTGCTGGCTGAGGGCCGAGGAGGAAATCGAGAGGTCGCGGGCAGCAGCGCGGAAGCCGCCTTTGGCAGCGACGGCGATGACCGCTTCCAGTTCCGCCAGCGTGCCGCGCATCATTGTCCTGATCTCCTTATCAGCTCGTCCGTTATTGAGCAGCTTATCAGATCAATCGGCCGGTGCCAGATAGGGCGTATCGCATAAAGGAGAAAAGCGATGCGCAACATTACTCAGGTCTATAT
>NZ_JBFTMX010000156.1:0-487 GCF_056397205.1 Massilia sp. 05N420 | reverse complement strand
CATTGCCTTGATCCAGAAGCTCAGGCCCGACTTGTCCGGCGTGCGGTCGAACGCAGCCTGGTACAGACGATAGGTTTCGCCGGCGTTGCCGCCGACATCCAGCGCGATACTATCGTCGGCGAACTGCAGGCGTTCGACGTTCGCCAGCAGGGTTTTGCTGCCGGTGACCGTGTCCAGGACGGCAATATTCGTGCCCTCGGTGCTGAAGGTGTAAGCGGCACGCACGTTGCCAAACACCACGGTGTCGACGCCAAAACCGCCGTCCAGCGCGGTGCCGTCGCTTGCGGCCATCACATCGTTGCCGCCCGTGCCCACCTGGATCGGCGTGTAGCTGATTCCGTTGCGGATCGCGTCCAAGACCTGGGTCTGGTTCTCGGTGCTTTCGCTGAAGTTGGTCAGCACCTGCGCGCGCGAGGTATCGTGCAGCGCCTGCAGCCAGAAATCGTAGCCCGCGGTATCCGGCGCACGATGCAGCACGTTCTGGTAC
>NZ_JBFTMX010000155.1:0-491 GCF_056397205.1 Massilia sp. 05N420 | reverse complement strand
AAGCACTGCTGCGCGACAACCGGATCGGCAGACGGTCGGTGCGCTTTGCGCTGCCGCCTGGCGCGCGGCAGTTTCAGCCGGGCGATGTGGTGGCGATCACCGGTGGGCCGCCGGGGCGGTTCCTGATCGCGTCGATCGAAGACGGGGGTACGAGAGAGGTCGAGGCGCGCGAGTTTGCGCCATCGGCGGGCGCGGCACCAGCTGAAGAGGCCGGCGGCAGGAACGGCAGCGGCCAGCCATCGAGCCTGTTCGATCCGGTGGTTCAGCTGATGGATCTGCCGCGGTTTGCGGCGGGCGAGGCGGCAAGTTTTGCAAGGGCCGCGGTCTTCGCGCGTCCCTGGAAGATGGTCGGGCTGTCATCCTCGGTGACCGGGGAAGGCTATCGTGGGCGGGCGCTGATCGAACGGCCGGCGCGGATCGGGGTGCTTGCGGCGCCGCTATCGGCCGGGGTGCCGGGGCGTTTCGACTGGTCGGCAGACGTGGAGCTGGAG
>NZ_JBFTMX010000154.1:0-501 GCF_056397205.1 Massilia sp. 05N420 | reverse complement strand
CGCAGACGCAGGATCCGTCGATCGTCTTCCTGCGTAGTCAGGCACATCACCCGCGCGCCCGCAAGTTGCGGTTCGGCTGGGGCGAGGCGGTTGCCAAGGATACGGCCTGCGTCGATCTCAGCGGCTGGCATGAGGACTCGCTCAGCAGCGACGGGATCCGCGAACTGGCTTCGGCAATCTCGAAGAAACTGCAGTCAGCAGATCAGAAATGACCCGCAACCCGTTGAAACGGAGCGACATCATGGGAGAAGACAGACCGCTGAGGATCGGCGTTCTGGCCGGAAGCAAGGACGGGTTGGAAAGCTGGCAGTTGGCCGTGCTCGACCGGATCAAGGCCGACAGCCGTTTCGTGCTCGAGACCGTCATCGTCCACGATCGTCCCGACGGCACGACGAGGGCATCGCGCCTGTTCCGGCTGCAATGGCAAATCGAGAACCGGCTTTTTGCCCGCCAGCCCGCCTATCTGCCCGGCAGCTTCCAGGCTGCCGAGCAGCGCTTCGA
>NZ_JBFTMX010000153.1:0-506 GCF_056397205.1 Massilia sp. 05N420 | reverse complement strand
GACCAGCAGGACGCTTATGCTTGCCCATCGCCGCAYGTTGCACGACGACCCGATCACTTTCGCGCTGCGTGATCGCAAGAGCTGGCTGGTAGGATTTTCCATCATTGCCGTCATCCTTGCCGCCCGTTGAGACACGCCTGTGGATAGCCAAGTGGTGACCCGATCTCGCAATCCCCTCGTCCGCATCCTAAGCTGGCACCCTTATTCAGTGGTTTTGCTGGCAACTGTGCTCAGCTTTCTACGCACCGGCTATCTGCCAATCGATAACAACAACGTCTATCATTTGCCGATACTGATGAATTCGTTCGCGCTGCCGCAGTTTGCCAGTGATCCCTTCATCCAGTCACTGCAGCACTTTTCGTCCGGTTTCTGGATCGTCTTCACCGGCGCTGGAGAGATCGTCAATCCCAAACTGTTCCTGGCGTTTTGGCTCGCCGCAACGCATCTTTCGCTGCTCGCTGCCGCGCTGCATCTGGCGCGAAGCTTCGGATTCCACGAAAGACGGG
>NZ_JBFTMX010000152.1:0-506 GCF_056397205.1 Massilia sp. 05N420 | reverse complement strand
ATACAAACCACGTACGGCTGACGGCATCCGAGTTGACGCCCGCCGTTCTCGAAGGTGCCACGATCTACGGCGTCGATGATCATAAGGTCGGCAAGATCGATCACATCCATGCTGCTGGCGGCGCCGGCGGATCTGCAGTGATCGATGTTGGCGGGTTCCTCGGCATTGGCGCCAAGCCGGTCGCAGTTCCGATTTCGGATCTCGAGTTTATGCGTGACGAGGACGGCGATGTTCACGCCGTCACCAGTTGGACCAAGGATCAGCTCAAGCAAATGCCTGAACACCGAGACTGAGATCGTCTCGAACTGTTCTCCAGCACCGCAATTGGCGGTGCTGGAGAGATCGCACCCGATCTAACTGTATCTCGGGCCATGCTAGACAGTTCGGCGACTTGCCTCCGGCTTAGTGAGTTTGTATTTTCTTAACGGGCAAGTGACGGAGGCAGGCGCTAACGGTACGTCGAGTGGGCCTTACAGGCCGGGCGGGAGCCTGCCCCTATTGACGAC
>NZ_JBFTMX010000151.1:0-508 GCF_056397205.1 Massilia sp. 05N420 | reverse complement strand
GCGCTGTGATGTCGAAAAGGGTCTGACCCGGGCGCATGATATCCAGATCGATATCGGGTACGATGTTGAAGACGCCCAACACCTGATCAAGCATATCCCGATGCTGGCCAGTGACGCAGATGCGGAGATCGAATTCGTCGTGCTTCGCCCTAAGCGCATGGCATAGGGGCGCCATCTTGATCGCTTCAGGCCGGGTCCCAAAAACAACGAGTATTTTCTTCATGGTAGCTTACTTCAATATGCGCGCAGCGAGGGCTCGGTAATCCAAGAGACGCGATGCGATTTTTAGGGACTGGGCGGACATCGATGCCAAGACATCTGGATCTCGGGCAATGGCTCGAAAGGCGGAAGGCAGGTCGTCGGGCTCCCTCAGCAGCCAGCCATTGCCATTTACGAAGGGTGCATGACTCGGCACATCGTCCAATACGGAAGGCAGGTCGTCGGGCTCCCTCAGCAGCCAGCCATTGCCATTTACGAAGGGTGCATGACTCGGCACATCGTCCAATAC
>NZ_JBFTMX010000150.1:0-518 GCF_056397205.1 Massilia sp. 05N420 | reverse complement strand
CAGCAGGATCGGTCATGGCACGCAGATGCAGCTCGGCGACATCCCGCACATCGACCACGCAGGTCTTGATCTTCGGGTATCCGGGCTGACCCTCCAGCATTTCTCTGATCGTGCGGATCGAATGCGAATAATCCGCCCCCAGCGCCGGTCCGAGTACCATGGTGGGGTTGACAGACGCGAGCTCCAGCCCGCGGCCTTCGTTGGCAATGAAGTCCCATGACGCCCGTTCGGCAAGGGTCTTCGATTTCTGGTAGGGCGCGACGTTTCCGGTCAGATCGGTCCAGTCGGTCTCGACGAAGGGGCGGGCGAGGGGCTTGTGCCCAGCGCCGATTGCTCCAAACGCCGAGGTGAGCACAACCCGCTTTACGCCCGAATCGCGCGAAGCACGTAGTACGCGGAGGTTGCCATCGACTGCAGGCTTGATCCATTCTTCCTCGCTAGCATAGGTTCCGGAGGGCGTGGGTGAAGCGCCGTGAAAAGCGTAGGTGCAGCCAGTTGTCGCTTCCGCCCATCCATCG
>NZ_JBFTMX010000149.1:0-518 GCF_056397205.1 Massilia sp. 05N420 | reverse complement strand
GCCCCGTATTCAGGAGCAGCATGCGTCTATTCAACATCTTCAGACCTCCTTGTCCGAAATTGGTCCTGTCTGCAGATAAGTACGGGCGCGGCGCGCATTTTGTTACACGGCGAGACAGGAAAAGTGCTGGACACTCTGGGCAATTGATTTCGCGGATATCACTGGGACGTTATATCTTTTGAAATATGACGCTATTCCGCCCTTTCGTGGACGGCAAGCAGACCGCCGGTCATATTATCTCGAGCGGCCGTGAAGCCCTTCGTTCAATTCCTGAAGACGAGGCAGGTGCCGTTGCTTTTCCGGATTTGGGCGCAGAGCTGATTGGCCTCGTCCCGGGTCTGACGGGCGATGCGCGTCACATAACGCGGCCGGAAGCCGAAGCTGCGGTCACGCTGGCGCATGACCAGCGGCTGCTCGGCATTGAGGGGTGCCGGCAGCCTGCCGACGGCGGCAAAGAACAGGCGGCGGGCAGCGTCCGGATTGGCATGGGCGGCGATCTGCACGCCCCAGGGCATCCA
>NZ_JBFTMX010000148.1:0-519 GCF_056397205.1 Massilia sp. 05N420 | reverse complement strand
GAACGGGCTGCCGGCGGCCGGTATCGGCATCTTCCAGCTTCCCGAGGCCAACGCCATCGACGTCGCCAAGGATGTTGCGGCGAAGATGACCGAGCTTTCGAAAGGCTTTCCCCCCGGTCTCGCCTATACCGTGCCATTCGATACGACCAAATTCGTGAAGGCATCGATCGATGAGGTCTATGTCACGCTGATCGAAGCCGGCGTTCTCGTGCTGATCGTTATTCTCGTCTTCCTGCAGGATTGGCGGGCGATGCTGGTTCCGGCGACGACGGTGCCGGTGACGATCATCGGCGCCTTTGCGGCCATGGCGGCGCTCGGCTTCACCGTCAACCTCTCGACGCTCTTCGCCATCGTGCTGGCGATCGGCATCGTCGTCGATGACGCCATCGTCATCGTCGAAGGTGTTGCCCGCCATATCGAGGAAGGGATGCCCGGCAAGAAGGCCGCCGAGAAGGCGATGGACGAGCTCTTCGGCCCCGTGATCGGCATTACGCTGGTGCTGATGGCGGTATTCATTCC
>NZ_JBFTMX010000147.1:0-520 GCF_056397205.1 Massilia sp. 05N420 | reverse complement strand
GAGCCAACTCCTTCCGATTGTATGGCTTTGTGAAGAAAATTCCGCGCTCCGGCATCTGGTGAAGGAGCGGTTTTGTCATCGCAGATACAACAAGTATCTCAATCGGCGGATATCGTTCACGTACGGCCTTTGCGAACACGAGGCCATTCATTGAGCCGCGGATGTCGATATCCGTCAAAATTATTCGAATACCAGGCTCCGCTTCCAATAGCCGAAGAGCGTCGTCCGCGTTGTTTGCTTCGAAAACCTCGAAACCAATATCTTCGACAAGGTCCAGCGCCATCATCAAAAGAAGCGGCTCGTCTTCAACGACTAATACTTGGATCACCGGATCCTCCCCGTTAAGTAGTGCGAACTACCAGCCCGCAAGGGAGTTCCATAGCTTAATGACTATAATCGAAGGATGGCATTGTCGAGCCTGAGGTCGCTGTCTGTGGCGTTCCGCGAGCTTGAAGCTCTGGGCCGCTCAACATCAACGCACGATGCAACGGTTTTGCTTGCCAATGGATGAAACTAGACC
>NZ_JBFTMX010000146.1:0-520 GCF_056397205.1 Massilia sp. 05N420 | reverse complement strand
CCCGTGAAGCCGGCAACGCAGGTGGCGCCGAAATGATGGGCATTGTCGATGCAATCCTTCCAGCCCTGCAGCGTCTGCAGGTCGATATCGGTCTCTTCGAGCGGGTTGCCGAACATGCCGAGAGTCGAGATGGTGATGTCGCGGTCGCCGATCGCATCCAGCGAGCGCTTGCCGAGCTCGGCGAGATCCTGGCCGTTGGTCGTCTGCCAGAAGAACGGCTCAAAACTTTCGAAACCCATATCGGCGATCTGGCCGATGCGCTTGTCAGCGCCGCCCTTGGAAGCGCTGATCATGGTGCCGATGCGGATGGACTTTGCGGGGTTGCTCACGATCTCATGTCCTATGCTGAAATTTCAATGCGCTTGCCGGTTCTGGCGCTCTCGATGGCGCCGAAAACCATGGCAAGACTTCTGATATTGTCGGAACTGACGGTCTCGGGCCGTTTGCCGGAGCGGATGGCCCCGACGAAACTGGCGATGACGCTGGCATGGCCATGCGTCTCGTCATCATGCTCGGGCTG
>NZ_JBFTMX010000145.1:0-523 GCF_056397205.1 Massilia sp. 05N420 | reverse complement strand
TTCCTTCTCGGCTCCGTACATCGTGCTGGCGCTGGGCTGTTCATCGATTCTGTTGATTGGCGGATTGGTGCTGCATCGGCAGACAGCACCAATCAAGATTGCTGCCCTTACGGCAATGGGCGGCGCATTCTTAGGCGTGACGGCCTACATCTTCCCGAGATGTCTATCCGGCCCCTACTGGATGATCGATCCGCTGTCGCGTCACGACTGGCTTGACCGCGTTCCGCAGGAATTCAGTTTTATATACTATTTCCAGCATCCGCAGTTCACGATCCTGATGATGCTTGGCGTACTCGTGTGTATCGCCATTGCGGCACTACCGGCCATTCTTCAAGCCGCCCGGCGGGGAAATGCCGGTCTTGCCATCGTCTTTGCAATCGCCGTCGCCAGTCTTGCGATAACACTGCTGCAGACCCGAAACATCCGATTTACCTTCGCTTTCGTACCGCTTTTTCTGCCGTACGCACTGCAAATAGCGACCGTTCCCGAGAGCTTTGGGCCAAACGGCAAGCAGGTTCAGCGC
>NZ_JBFTMX010000144.1:0-524 GCF_056397205.1 Massilia sp. 05N420 | reverse complement strand
CAGGCCGGGCGATGAAACATAGACACTGTAGACGAAGATGCCGCTGACGACGAGGACGAGGCCGCAGGTGCAGGTCAACAGAAAGGTTTCGGCACGCCGCGCAAACCAGCTGCCCATCAGGGTCACAGCCAGACACGTTGCTGAAACGCCGAGCGCCAGCAAAAGGGAATTATAATCCAGCATCATGCTTTCAAAACTCCGCGGCTTCTGCCGCGCCCTACAATTCGTCCAGAAACTAGCCTGTCACTGGTGACGAATGTCTTATGCATTCTGTTAAAAAATCATGGACCGCGAACGCGAATATTCGAACCGCGAGCCTGTCATAGTATCGGCAACACGGATACCCGCCGAAATTGACGGTAAAGCCGGTTTTCCTTAGCGTTTTACATCCCCTTATGCATTCTGTTAAAAAATCATGGACCGCGAACGCGAATATTCGAACCGCGAGCCTGTCATAGTATCGGCAACACGGATACCCGCCGAAATTGACGGTAAAGCCGGTTTTCCTTAGCGTTTTACATCCC
>NZ_JBFTMX010000143.1:0-531 GCF_056397205.1 Massilia sp. 05N420 | reverse complement strand
GTGGAATGCGGATACCCCCGCCAATCACCACGCAATCCCAGTGCTCGGCGAGTGAGGCTTCGACATCTGCCTGAGCCGTCGCTGGCCGTAGAGCGCAGAAGCCGGCGTCCCAGCCCCTACTCTGCAAGTCGGAGAGGGTCAGCCTGATGCCCACGGCAATTTTCTCACTGGTAAGCCCGGCCGGAAGGGATGGATCGGAGGTATCGACCGCGTCAGGATGGATGCCGATCAAAAGAACCCGTTTCATTATTAAGCCCTCATGTTGGCCGGCTCTATTCGTGATGTTCGGCCCAATGCGGATAGGTCACATACGCCGTGAGAGCCCCCTCGCCTTCCGTCGTAATCGTAACGGCCTCCCCCTTGGGCATGTAGACAATCTCACCTGGACCGGCCGTGACTGTGCCGGCCCCCGTCGAAACGGCGAGCCGCCCTTCGATGACGATCATAACGTCGTCAACCGCCATCGCTTCGGTCAATGTTTGGTTGGGCGCGTAGCGGCCGTATCCGACGGTGATAGGTCCGCCGTGGCGC
>NZ_JBFTMX010000142.1:0-534 GCF_056397205.1 Massilia sp. 05N420 | reverse complement strand
GACGAAGGCAGTGCCGCAGCGCTCGTCAGGGAAGCCGCCCGGGCGATCCGCAAGTCGATCGATCTCGGCGAGAGCGGTGATCCGCTTGTCGCCGGTCTGATGTCGAAGCTGCAGACCGACGATGCGACGAAGATCGGCCGCCTGCTCAACGAGACGCGCGGCGCGGCCGTCTGGGGCAGCTATGCCGATGCCGTATTCGACGCTGCCTCGCAGAAATCGCCACTCGCATCGAGGGTGATCGAGGACGGTGCCGCCGCCCTCGCCCGCCTTGTCGGCATTCTGATCAGCCGCGGTGCGGACGCCAGTCACGTCGTCATCGGCGGCGGTGTCGTTGTCGAGCAGCCGAGCCTGTTCGAGGCCTTTCGCCGGGCGATGGCGGAAGTCTCTCCGAAGAGCGAAATCACCCTGCTGCGCGCAGCCCCGGTCAACGGCGCGCTGGCGCTCGCGCGCCGCCTGCTCGGCTGAACCGATTGGATAGACAGAGGAAGCGGAAATGGAACGCATTGGTTACAGAAACGCGGTTGCCCGCCAGCC
>NZ_JBFTMX010000141.1:0-534 GCF_056397205.1 Massilia sp. 05N420 | reverse complement strand
TCGCCACCTCGTTGCGCAGGCGCACCAGCGGCTTCAGGCCGATCAGCCCCTGCAGAAAAGCGGCGGCAAGCAGAAGCAGGCCGGTTGCGGCCAGCATCAGCTGCAGCGGCCGATGATAATTCGACAGCGCGCTTTCCATCTCGTCTTTGGAGAAGGCCGTATAGATCGTAAAATGTTTGCGCGCATCACCCTCACCGACAGACATCGCCTTCACGGTGACCAGGATCGTCGCCCCATCCGGCCCTTCGGCCTCGTGAAACCCGCAATAGAGATCCCTGGAGAGGCTATCCCTGGTCAGTTCCTCGTCCCAGAACGACCGCGAACGGAGCGGCGGCTGAGTGGGGTCGTCGGGCGTTATCTGCCAGTAGCGTCCGCCGGCCGGTGTCTGGAACCGCGGATCGGACGGTTCGCTGATCAGCGAAAGCGCACCGTTTTCGATCGCCAGACGGGCACCCAGAGCATCCGATACCGCGGTCATCTCGTTCGCATACTGGTCGGCCAGATAGTCTTCGAACAGATGACCGAGGACGAACC
>NZ_JBFTMX010000140.1:0-538 GCF_056397205.1 Massilia sp. 05N420 | reverse complement strand
CGGCTAGAAGCTGAAGCGCAGTGGATTACTCGCCGTCGCCATGATGCTGCTCGATCGAAGCCGCAGCATTCTGCTGGTCTTCCATCGCCTGCAGCTCGGCAGCCATATTGGCCTTCTCCTGCTGCAGCAGCTGCTGGCGCTCTTCCGCTTCCCACGCCTCTTTTTCCTTGCGGGCGCGGTGGAAGGCCAGACCGGTACCGCCAGGAATCAGGCGGCCGACGATSACGTTTTCCTTCAGGCCGCGCAGACCGTCGCGCTTGCCCATGATCGCCGCTTCGGTCAGCACGCGGGTGGTTTCCTGGAACGATGCGGCCGAGATGAAGGAGTCGGTCGACAGCGATGCCTTGGTAATACCCAGCAGCACGTTTTCGTAAGTCGCCGGCAGCTTGCCCGCGGCTTCGATGCGGTCGTTCGCTTCCAGCAGTTCCGAACGCTCGACCTGCTCGCCGACGATGTAGTCGGTGTCGCCGGCTTCGACGATCTGCACGCGGCGCAGCATCTGGCGAACGATCACCTCGATGTGCTTGTCGTTGATCTT
>NZ_JBFTMX010000139.1:0-538 GCF_056397205.1 Massilia sp. 05N420 | reverse complement strand
CGCTGACGCCTGCCTTTTTGGCGAGATTTCCGGCCGTACCAAGGCCGGACGCCGGATAGTCGGCCAGCAGAATCTGCACGATCCGTTCTTCCGACGGCGTCAGCACCAGCTTTTGATCCAACAGCAATGTCCTGACGTCCGTCACGGCTGCTTCCCCCTGAAGTTCAATCTGCGAAATACAGTAAAATGGCAAAATGTGAAAGGAATTTTTCAGATTGTCCTTTCTGCGGCGCCGTCCCCGTTTCTTGTCGATCTCATTTCAAGCCTTTGCGCTTCATCGCATCATGAAATGATATTGACATCGCGGCGGGCAGAGGCCTAACGTTCTCGCAACGCAGCAACAGACTGCGTGGGAACAAGTCGAATAGCACCGTACAGCATGCACCGCTCCGCGCATTGGCGTGGAGGAGCGCCGAGAATTTGATTTCGCGCGAAAGCATCTTTGCGTCGAAATTCCTTCTCCAACTCCGGCTGTATTTGGGGGCTTCAAACTTTGACGATCTTCCCGCGCACCGGCAGGCTTCGCGTGATTTGGGGA
>NZ_JBFTMX010000138.1:0-542 GCF_056397205.1 Massilia sp. 05N420 | reverse complement strand
GTTCAGCAGCCTCGTCCGCAGACAGGGCACTGGCCGAAGCCAGCATCACGGCAGGGGCCGCGCGGACAAACAGCGATGAGTGCGAATTGATAATCCGGCCGCTTTCAAGCTTCAGGAGCGGTCCGTCGATATCAACGACACTATCGGTGAAGCTGAGTTCGCCCCACCCATCAGACGTCCCCTCGATTAGGACGAAGGAATACTTTTCACCGATATTGAACATCTACTCTCCCCAAAGCCGATATCGCTATATTTCCATCCTACTCTAATTGAGCATCAACTCATAATATCGGATTCAGCCAGAACAATTCATCTGCACCCGGCTGCCCGTCTCGGAATGCTGCAGACGTTCCGGAGCAAGACTTCCGTTTCCGCAGCGATACTGAGAAGCAGACATAGCCTGTCTGAGATCCTTACAGTCGGTTCCCGGCGCAATCATGCGGCGCCTCGCGGCTTAACGCCTTGCTGGTCAGTCAAAGCGGCCCTGATCTTGCCCGGCGATCTTCCGGTCGCGTCATCCGCGAAATTGCCGCATCTTCGAT
>NZ_JBFTMX010000137.1:0-542 GCF_056397205.1 Massilia sp. 05N420 | reverse complement strand
GTACCGGGAACAGCCAGGCAATGTCCTCAGCACGACATTCGACGAGGTCGGTGGTTACAGCGATGCCGTGCTCGCGCGTGATATTCCGTTCTACTCGCTTTGCGAGCATCACATGCTGCCATTCCGCGGCGTCGCGCATGTGGCATATGTGCCAAGCAACTGTGTCGTCGGTCTTTCCAAAATTGCCCGCCTTGTCGAGCTGTATGCCCGGCGCCTGCAGATCCAGGAACGCATGACCAGTCAGATCGTGGACGCGCTGCAAGAGCGGCTGCAGCCGCAGGGTGTCGCCGTCCTTGTCGAGGCTGAGCACATGTGCATGTCGATGCGCGGCATCGCAAAAAGCGGATCCAAGACTCTTACAACAACGTTCAGGGGAGTTTTGCGAACGGACGCTTCACTCCAGGCGCGCTTTTTCAATGACCTGAGGGACTAGCGCCATGGGAGAAGCTCCCTCTGTCGGCACGATGGTCTTCATTCTCGGCGACCAGCTGTCTCACTCGATCTCCAGCCTGGAAGTGTTTGATCCGGACACTGATGTGATC
>NZ_JBFTMX010000136.1:0-545 GCF_056397205.1 Massilia sp. 05N420 | reverse complement strand
TCACCGCCGTCGATCCAGCAAAATCCGCTTCCGCCACCACATCGGGCGGGCATTCGGGATGCGCGAGGACGGTGACGCCTGGATGATTTTCGCGCAACTGCCTGACGTCATCGGCCGAAAACAGTTCGTGCACCTCGCAATGCCCGTGCCAGGCGATAATCTCGACATTGGTTTCCCGGGCGACGTTGCGCGCCAGGTATTCGTCGGGGATCATCAGCACCCGGGGGACGCCGAGCGACTCCACCACCTGCTTGGCGTTGCCCGACGTGCAGCAGATATCGGACGCCGCCTTCACCGCGGCTGAGGTGTTCACATAGGTGATAACGGGGACGCCGGGATGGGCCTGACGCAACAGGGCGATATCTTCGGGCGTGATCGAATCCGCCAGCGAACAGCCTGTCGCCATGTCGGGGATCAGCACGGTCTTTGCCGGATTGAGCAGCTTTGCCGTCTCCGCCATGAAATGCACCCCGGCAAGAACGATGACGTCGGCATCGACATCGATGGCCTTGCGCGCCAGCGCCAGACTGTCGCCGACGATATCG
>NZ_JBFTMX010000135.1:0-545 GCF_056397205.1 Massilia sp. 05N420 | reverse complement strand
CGACAGGCTCCATTCCCCTGATTAGTTGGCGTATAGCCCAAGCAGTTTCTGTTTCAGCGGCGTTCCCCGGCATTCCGCCGCCTCCTGCAAACGCAATCCACGTATCAGAGTTCAACACGCCGAAAGGCTTGCAGTCCTTTAAAAGCTTGGCCTTTTCATACAGATACGTGGGGTTAATTTGATGAGGACTAGACCGCGGGGATGAATTGTCGATGTCCTCTTTGATCGCCTGAAGAATCTCTGTCGCGGTCATGCGTTTCCTCAAGTTACTAGAATGGCAAATAATAGTTTGCCCAAGGCCATGACGGCATCTGCAGCGTGTATGATTGCCTCATAAATTTGATGCTGATGCGCTTTGTATGCATCTACGGCTATACCTCGCACTCGCACAAGAAGCCCGCCGATGGCGGGCGAAGGTCTCAAAGCAATCGCCGGAAATTCAAATGCATTCAGCTCTTGTAAAGCGCGACCTTGTTGCACTTATCGTTGTCATCGCGCCTACTCATCTATGTCAAGTGCGACTGGAAAGCATGGTCCCCTCACCC
>NZ_JBFTMX010000134.1:0-551 GCF_056397205.1 Massilia sp. 05N420 | reverse complement strand
CTCGCGGATGGCTTCGACCGATGCCGTTCGATCCGCATGCGCGTCGGCGCCTTGCCGCAGCATCCGACCGGGCTTCTGGGCTATGCCTTCAACTGGTCGCCCGAAGGCGTGGTCAACGAATATCTGAACGATTGCGAGGTTATCGAGGGCGGTGTGCGCAAGCTCGTTTCGCCGATGGAGTGGCACGAGACGATCTATGTCGAAGGCGTCAAGCTTGAGGCCTTCACCACCTCCGGCGGGCTCGGAACCATGTGCGATACGCTGCTCGGCAAGGTCGAGAACCTCGACTACAAGACCATGCGCTATCCCGGCCACATGGAGCTGATGAATTTCTTCTTCCACGAACTATTGATGCGCGACCAGCGCAAGCTTGCCGGCCAGATCCTGACCGACGCCAAGCCGCCCGTCGATGACGACGTCGTCTACGTCCATGTCGCCGCCGAAGGCACCGAGCGAGGCAGCCTGCGCCGCAAGGAATTCGTCCGCGCCTATTATCCGATCGAGGTTGCCGGAGAGAGGCGGACGGCAATCGCCTGGACAATCGCCTGGAC
>NZ_JBFTMX010000133.1:0-552 GCF_056397205.1 Massilia sp. 05N420 | reverse complement strand
GCTTCCATGTGAGCGCGCCCCACCCCGGCCTGCGAATCGCGGGCGAATGGCAACGGCGCACCCATTTCCTGACTGACGGCCTGGGCGATATCTTCGAAGCGCTCATTATAGCATTCGAGGATCCGCTTCAGCAGCGCCAGACGCTCCTCCTTCGAGGTCAGCGAGAAAGTTTCGAACGCCTGCTTCGCAGCCGCAACAGCCTTGTCAACATCGGCTGCGGAGCCGCCGGAGATCGAGGTATAGGTTTCTTCGGTCGATGGATCGATCACCTCGATCGTCTTCGGCACCACAGGATCGACCCACGCGCCGTCGATGAAGAATTTCAGGTGGTTATTCATGTGTTCTCCAATGCCGTTGATAGCTCAGGCGCGGGCAGCGCGATGGCGCTCGACCGGTGTCATTGACGGACACTAGCCGAACTTTGCAAATGTGAAATAGCAATTGCGAGGCAATCTCTGCCGCCGCCACGCGGCGGTGTTTCTCACCGGGCAAACCGTGTCGAGAGAATGATCGAGGACAGCGTGCGGTCGACGCCATCGATCGCCCCGATCC
>NZ_JBFTMX010000132.1:0-561 GCF_056397205.1 Massilia sp. 05N420 | reverse complement strand
CATTCTATATGTTTATCAGCAACTCTTAAGGAAGCGGACCATAGCGCAGAATTTCGCCGCGGGCTGGATCGGGAATTGGAAACGCTCTGTCTCGGCGAGCGCTCGGTGATGAAGATTGCCTTTTACGCGCCGTTGAAGTCTCCCGGTCATCCGGTCCCCTCCGGCGACCGGCTGATGGGCAGGCTTCTGATGCGCGCGCTCGATCTGGCAGGCCATGAGGTCGAACTCGTCTCCAGCTTCCGGAATTTCGCCGCAACACCGGAGGCCGCAGCGCTCCTGGAAGAGGGCCGCCAGAGCGAATTGCAGTGGCTGCGGGCAGAGTTTGCTGCCGGCGCTAAGCCGGACCTCTGGTTTTGCTACCACCCCTATTACAAATCGCCGGATCCGTTCGGTCCCGTCCTTTGCGGTGAACTCGACATTCCCTATGTGACGGTCGAGGCATCCTATTCGCCGAAGCGTGATCAAGGCCCCTGGCAGCCGTCCCAGGCGCTGGTCGCCAGCGCTATCCGGCAGGCGGCGGTTAACATCGCGATGACGGCGCGGGACCGCGCCGGTGTCGAG
>NZ_JBFTMX010000131.1:0-561 GCF_056397205.1 Massilia sp. 05N420 | reverse complement strand
GCTGTGATGTGTTGTGAAGACGAACATCGACGACCTTTTTGACGCCTGCGCTCTTTATCCTTGCGAAAAACCGCTCGGCAGTGGTCTTCGTGAAGCCGATGGTCGTCACATCAACGCTATCAACCATTATCGCGCTACTACCTGTTTTTGAATTGGGGCCGCAAATGCGACCTTAGAAGCTTGTTCCCGATATGCGGCCGTCAGGCGCGCCTCGGGACGCTCGAACAGATCGGCTTTGTTCTTTCCGGATATTTCCATGAGCCTGCTCTCGACGTCGCTGTGGTCAAGGAACTCCCCCGTGCTCAGAATGTGCCTTACCGTGCTTCCCTTCTCGTGAAGCACGCGCCCGACCAGTAGGCAGCGATGACACTCGAGCGGATCATGCTCGGAACACATCATCGCAATTCTGTAACGCCGCGAACCCGAGATAACACGCTCCAAGCCCTGCGCGAATTCCGGCGTCCGTGCCATCTTCTCGTAGTCCGCAACGCCATCGCAGAAAAAGCTGCTGTCCTTGGGCCGGCCCCCAAGCTCATTTCCAAGATAGGCATAGGCTATCCC
>NZ_JBFTMX010000130.1:0-562 GCF_056397205.1 Massilia sp. 05N420 | reverse complement strand
GCGTAACCGTTTACATCTCGCGAAACGGGCAACTTTTTACTTTGATTTCTGCTACCTTTTATAGAAGCATGCAATATATCGCATCCTTCGCGTTGCGGATTACCCCCGAAAAAGCATTTGCCGCCTCTCAAAAACTGCCTATAAATCCGCGCTGCGAATTGCAGTGCATGACGATATTTTTCCGCCCGCCAGCGGAAGACCGTATTTTGCAAATGACACCGGCTGCAGAGCATTCCGCGCCAGAATTTTTGAGAAGAGCATGAAAGGGTTCCGCACCGGCGGCGCCGCAATTCTGCTCACGGCCGGACATGATGACCGGTGCGCATGAAGATGTTTTCGTCACACCGCACGAGTGCGCTGCATTGAACTGCGCCCGACACGGGGAACCCCATTTGTTCAAGATCGCCAAAGCCAATGTTGCCGCCCCGCTCACGCCTGGCTCCTTTGATCTGACCCATCACAATCAGGAAATGCTGGCGCAGTTTTCCGTCTCCGAGGCCTGGAACGGTGACTTTTCGAGCGGCATCATCCGGCTCGGCGAATGGAGCTCGATGCTTCACGG
>NZ_JBFTMX010000129.1:0-564 GCF_056397205.1 Massilia sp. 05N420 | reverse complement strand
CCCTCGATCACCAGCCGGCAGGCAACATACCAATGCAGAGGCTTGATGTGGCTAGCACTTTGCGTCTTGCCTGAGAATTCCGCGAATTCCCTGAGCGCGTCTGCTTCGGTCGTCCAACGGCAGACATTACCTTCGATTTCAGTCGGCATAGTGTCTCCAGCGCTGAAGCGTCTGGATGGAGTCCAAAATTGCCTCGGCGGACTTCTTGCCTATCAGGCGACCAGCCGCAAAGAGAATGTTGCCGGCTTCACGCGGCTCCAGCTTAAGCATTCCACCCCCAAGCGCGTGGCCTTCGATTTCGCAGCTCAACCGGACAAAGGGCGTCTCCCACGAGGGGAGGAGTTTCGCTGCGAGCTTACGGTCGCGCAGCCTGACAGCGTGGACACTGTTTGTGCAGGTAACACCTGCGTCGTTCTTGACAAGGCTCGCTGCGCGGCCCGACATGTACTGAAGGATGTAATCGGGCTCCTGGACATCGGGAACCGAATACCAGGGGTCCCTCACCCGGCATTTGTAGGCTTGCCGGGCTTCGCGACCAGGATTGCTATTGAGATAGCGCCTGAC
>NZ_JBFTMX010000128.1:0-572 GCF_056397205.1 Massilia sp. 05N420 | reverse complement strand
CTTCAATCCCGCTGATGTGCTCGTTGATAGCGTCGATGTGCTGGTAGACACTTCTCAACACGGTGCGCGCGGGCTCGGGTAGGTGGCTCTTGTCAGAGCTCAAGATCTGCTTGAGTTCGACAACGTTATGGTCCTAGACGGGACGACAAATCCGAATTCAGCCAAAAGGCCGCGCAGCGCATTGATGGCGGAGGTTCGCTGGCGAATGAACAGCGTTCGCGTTTTCATCAGAGTGGTGATTGCCTGCTGTCCGGACTTTTGATGGCCACGAAGCGCATTCCTGGCTGCGTCGCGGCGTTGGCAATTACTTCGGCGTCAAGAGCATCGGATTTATCCCGTTTGACGAATGGTTTGACGTATTGCGCGGGTATGAGCAACGGCGTGTGCCCCGACCTTTCAATCTCTCTCGCCCAATAATGAGCGCCGGCGGTGGCTTCCAGTGCGACAACGCATCCACGATCCTTCTTAAAGAAACCTGGCAATTCCGCTCTCGCCAGCTTGTGGCTGAAAACCTTGTCCCCGTCTTTGTTCATTCCGTGGACCTGGAAGGCCTGTTTGGCGAGGTCCAGACC
>NZ_JBFTMX010000127.1:0-577 GCF_056397205.1 Massilia sp. 05N420 | reverse complement strand
GGTTGAAGCTGGTGCGGTCGTCCTTGTGCATGACCGAAGCCATCAGCGTGCCCGGGCCGATCGCCGCGGAGATGCCCAGCAGGACCGAGCGTCCGTCTAGCGACGGGGTCGGCTTGACGCCACCGTAAGGATTGTTGGCATTGCCCAGCGTGGCGGCRTTGAAGCCCTTGTCGATGCCGTAGGCGAAGCGCAGCGACACCATCTGCAACTGCCAGGCGGCGGTCAGGAGGGTATTGCGGCCCAGCGAGCGGCTGACGAAGGGCGCGCTCGCGGTGGCGGTGACGTCGGTGTTCTTGCTGTTGTAGGCCGCGCGCAGGACCAGCGGGCCGTTGGCGTAGCCGATCGCGCCGCCGAACTGGCGGCCGGTCGAGGCATCCGGYTGCTCGCCGAAGGCATAGGCCAGTTCGCCGTCGAAGCCGTTCAGCTTCGGCGATTTATAGGTGATCGTGTTGCTGGTGCGGACGTTCGTGCCGTTGTCCGGGAACAGGTTTTTCGAGGTGCCCGCATAGCCGGTGCCGAAGGGGTCGACCGCGGCCAGCGCCGTGTGCCAGGGCGTGTACTGGCGGCCCACGGCCCA
>NZ_JBFTMX010000126.1:0-578 GCF_056397205.1 Massilia sp. 05N420 | reverse complement strand
GCGCTGCTCGTCTTCTACAATCTGCTTTTGCCTGACGGCATGAGCGAGTGGCAGCGGGCGATCGAACACACCGGTTCGGCAACTGATGCGCAATTGGCAGGCGCCGATCTCCATGCGTATGTCGGAATTTCGATACTGTTGCTGATCAGTATCCGCCTCGTGCTGCGCTTCATTCAGGGAACGCCTTCCGCGCCCGCCGAGGAACCTTACGTCCTGACCTTTGCAGCCAAAGGCGCCCACGCGACGCTTTACCTGCTTCTTTTCGCATTGCCGATCAGCGGGATGGCAGCGTTCTACTTCGGTTACGACCGCACGGGAGAGGTACACGCCGAGGTGCTGAAAGTTATACTCTGGATCGTCATCGCCGCCCATATCCTTGGCGCGCTTGCTCATCAATTCTATTGGAAGACGAACGTCTTGAGGCGAATGACGGTCGGATGAGCTTGCTGCAGAAGGGCCCCGATTGATCCCGATCAAAGCGTCCTGTCGAAATATAAGCTTCAATCGCCTCCACAGACCAGGAGGTAAGGTCATGCTGGCCAAAGACATAATGACGTCCCCCGTCACGACAATAGACG
>NZ_JBFTMX010000125.1:0-579 GCF_056397205.1 Massilia sp. 05N420 | reverse complement strand
GATTTGAGTTGGATCGCCGGCGTCACCTGGCAGGCGCGCCAGGTCGGCAGCAGGCCGGCGGCGATGGCCGCCGACACCGACATCACGAAGGTCAGGCCCAGCATCTGCCAGTCCATGTGGGCGACGTTCGCCACCGACGCCACGCCCGGCACCGCGCGCAGGATGTCGGCTTCGCGCTTCATGCTGGCCAGCTGCTGCTCGGCGCTGTCGTTGTTCAGGGTGCGCGCGATGATGTAGAAGGTCGCGTGTTCGTCGGACAGGCCGGATGGACGCGCCATCGCGGCGCGGCGCTCGTTCACGATGTGCATGGCGTTGGTCAGGATCGCCAGGCTGAGCGCGACCTGCAGGGCCACCAGGATCGGGCCCGTTTTATTGCGCATCAGCGCGGACAGGATGGGACGGATTTCCATGGATGTCTCCCGGTTACTGCGATTTGAGTTGGATCGCCGGCGTCACCTGGCAGGCGCGCCAGGTCGGCAGCAGGCCGGCGGCGATGGCCGCCGACACCGACATCACGAAGGTCAGGCCCAGCATCTGCCAGTCCATGTGGGCGACGTTCGCCATGGGCGACGTTCGCCA
>NZ_JBFTMX010000124.1:0-585 GCF_056397205.1 Massilia sp. 05N420 | reverse complement strand
GCCGGAAGGCCCTTGCGGATACCTGCCCGTTTCGCGGTTAGTACAAAGCCCGCTTCGGCGGCGAAGCCGCTACTTGCTCTGAAGGCAGCGAATGGTCAGCTTGACGGTACAAAGTCGCTGGCTAACGCGTCTTCCAACGCGCTGTAGCGACCGAGCGGTTTTGCGGGTGGTCACCGCATCATTACACCGCCCGTCACCTAAACCATGTGTGTCCAGGCAGAATCTGGTGAGGCGGGAGATATACGAGTAGAAACTAGCGCTGCTTCGCGGTTTACTGGACGTCAGTGCCGGAAGGTTGATATTTTTGCTGATCAGCGCCTGTAGATTCCGCTCCACATAGCGCACTTGCGACTATTTAGCAGGCCGCTTCTTCACTGGTACAACGCCCATTTCTCGATCCAGCTTTTTCTTGGCGAGCTTGCGCGAGCGACGGACACCTTCCGCCTTTTCACGGGCGCGCTTGACCGATGGCTTCTCATAATGTTCTCGTTGGCGCATTTCGCGAAGGATACCTTCCCGCTGCAGCTTCTTTTTGAGAAGGCGAAGCGCCTGATCGACATTGTTGTCGCGGACAAGTATTTGCAC
>NZ_JBFTMX010000123.1:0-586 GCF_056397205.1 Massilia sp. 05N420 | reverse complement strand
AGGCACAGCTGTCCCGGATTTTTGCAATTTAACCTTGCCGGTTAACTCACCTAACCATTTTTGGGACACTCCGTTCAAAACGGACATTGACTCGGGACGCTGAGAAGGCAAATGGAATAGCCGTCGCCTTGCCGAGTTCCCAGATGTCTTTGACCGCCGAAACACTTGCTATAGACGATCGCTTTTTTGGAGCAGTACTGATCTGCGCCAACGAGATGCTGACGATCTATAAGGAAAGCCCGAGAATCGCCTCCATTTTTGCTGCGCAGCAACGGTGGCTGATGGCGCATTCAGGCTTTGCATTGCATTACGGATTGCCTGGCGAGGAGAAAAAAGGCCTGTATTCCGGGCGTTTCGTGGATTTCGTCGTCAGCAACAAGATCGCCAGCCGCAACACGGCCGCCGCCTTCCTGCAGGAAATGCTCGTCTACCGTTTCCTGCGCCCCTCAAGCGGCCAGGCCGACCGGCGCACGCGCCTCGTCGAGCCGACGGAGACTGCCGAGCAGCACTTCTTCAAGTGGCTGCAGACACATCTTTTCATTCTCGACAACCTGGACGGTGGCAAGCGCGCCGAAAAGCTCAGCAC
>NZ_JBFTMX010000122.1:0-588 GCF_056397205.1 Massilia sp. 05N420 | reverse complement strand
TGCCGGTCACGGCGTCGATGGTCTGGCCGCTGCGATCGCGCGCCACCAGGATGCACACTTGTTCACTCGAGATCCCGCGCTTTGTCGCCTTGCCGCCGCGCTTTCGTGGCGGACGGTCGAGATATCTGGACCCCTTGTGCGATTCGAGCACATACATCTCATCGGCTTCGGCGATGCCGCTCAGCCGCTGCGGGCGGTCATCCTTGCTCAAGGCCAGGAAACGGTGGCGCCATCGAAAGCTGGTCGCACTGGCCACGCCGATCTCGCGCGCCGAGCGGCGCACGCTGCGGGAGTCGAGCATGCAGCCGAGGTAGTCGAGCCAGTGCGCCTTGTGGCGCAACCGCGCCAGCGGCGTGCCGCTGAGCAGGTTGAAGGTGCGGCGGCAGCTACGGCAGCGGTAGCGCTGCAGTCCGTGCGCATGGCCGTGGCGATAGGGTTTGTCGGCCTGGCAATGCGGGCAGCAGAAGGGTGTGGCGGGCTGCTCGACGATCTCGAGTACACGGTCGAGGCCGGCCGCCGATTGCAGCAGGTCGAGCAGGCGGTCGCGCTGGCGCCGCGTTAGAGAGGACAGGCGTTGCAGGAACTGTT
>NZ_JBFTMX010000121.1:0-589 GCF_056397205.1 Massilia sp. 05N420 | reverse complement strand
ATTCTCGGCCTCTCGGTCTCATCGCAATATGTCGGCCAGGTGGCCGGGCCGGTGCTCGGCGGTTTCGTTGGCGGCCATATCGGCATGCCCTCGGTGTTCCTGGGAACCTGTGTCCTGCTTGCCGCCGGTGCCGCCTTCACGTGGATTGTGAAGCCAAAAGACGAAAACTGAGACTATCGTTTGCAACTCCCGGCGCTATGATTGCGTTTCAGAACGGAACCGCATGCAACGGGAGAAGCGCTTGCAGCAGATATTCGTCACCGACCGTCTCATTTTGCGTCCGCGGACGCTGGCCGACCTCGATGACTGTATGGCGATGGACCGCGACCCCGAGGTGACGCGCTATATTCCCGGCCCCTGGGCCGATCCGGACGCGCACAGGCGCTTCGTCATCAACCGCATGGAAAGCGATTTCGGCGAAGGTCTCGGCTACTGGTCGATCTTTGCCAAGACCGCGCCGAAGCAGTTTCTCGGCTGGGTGATGCTGATCCCCTACGACACGATCGGACCCGACATCGAGATCGGCTGGCGGCTGAACCGCCATGCCTGGGGCCAGGGCTACGCGACGGAGGCCGCGCGCCCCGTGCTC
>NZ_JBFTMX010000120.1:0-591 GCF_056397205.1 Massilia sp. 05N420 | reverse complement strand
CCGATTGCGTGCTGCGCCTCGTGCGGCTGACGGAGACGCCGAAGGCGATCCCGGTGCTCTATCCGGCGATCATGCGCGAGATCTGCTACTGGCTGCTGACGGGGCCGAACGGCCGCGAGGTCTGCAAGCTGGCACTGCCCGGCAGCCACGCAAGGCGGATGACCGATGCGATCAACCTTTTGCGCGACAATTTCACCGCGCCCATGCGCATCGAACAGCTGGCAGCGGCAGCCCGCATGAGCCCCTCCTCCTTCCCCCAGCATTTCAAGGAGATGACGGCGATGACGCCGCTGCAATATCAGAAGAACCTGCGCCTGCTCGAAGCGCGCCGGCTGATGGTGGCGGATGGCGCCAGCGTTGCGACGGCGGCCTATGAAGTGGGCTATGAAAGCGCCTCGCAATTCAGCCGCGAATATGCCCGCACCTTCGGCACGCCACCGAAGCGGGATGTCACCGAGATCAAGGCGATGCCGTTTCAGGCGGTTGCCTGATGCCGTCTGGAACAGGCGGATGCTCCATAGAGAAGCATCCGCCTGTCGCACTTACTCAGCAGCCTTCAGCGAGCTGATGATACCCTGCAGTTCGGAAGCA
>NZ_JBFTMX010000119.1:0-593 GCF_056397205.1 Massilia sp. 05N420 | reverse complement strand
GGCGAGCAGACCGCGCTCCTTGAGACCGTAGCAATACTGGCGCGCGCCACCTGCTTCGGGCTCGAGCTCGATCGCCAGCATCAGACCGCGGCCACGTACGTCCTTGACGATGTTCGAGCGGATGGAGCGCAGACCTTCGAGGAAATAGTTACCCATCTTCTCGGCATTCTCGATCATGCCTTCCTCAGTAAGCACCTTGAGCGCGGTGCGGGCAACGGCGCAGGCGAGCGGATTGCCGCCGAAGGTGGAGCCGTGCTGACCGGGCTTGAGGACGCCAAGGACCTCGCTGTTCGAAAGAACGGCGGACACCGGATAGAAACCGCCGGAGAGCGCCTTGCCGATCAGCGTCACGTCGGCTTCGATGCCTTCGTGCTCTTCCGCAAGCAGCTTTCCGGTGCGGCCGAGACCGGTCTGGATCTCGTCGAGAATCAGCGTGACGTTGTGCGTGGTGCAGAGCTCGCGGACGCGCTTGAAATAACCGGCCGGAGGAATGATGACGCCGGCCTCGCCCTGGATCGGCTCGATCAGCGCGCCGACGGTGTTTTCGTTGATCGCGGCGGCAAAGGCATCGGCATCGCCGAAAGGGATGGTGC
>NZ_JBFTMX010000118.1:0-595 GCF_056397205.1 Massilia sp. 05N420 | reverse complement strand
AGCCATGCCTGCGCAGTCACCGACATTGTCGCCGACGTTATCGGCGATCGTGGCCGGGTTGCGCGGATCATCTTCCGGAATACCCGCTTCCACTTTACCGACGAGGTCGCCGCCGACGTCGGCACCCTTGGTGAAGATGCCGCCGCCCAGACGGGCGAAGATCGAGATCAGCGATGCACCGAAGCCGAGCGACACAAGCGCATCGATGACCTCGCGCGATCCGGATTCGTGACCGAGAATGCCTGTCAGGACGTAATAATAGATCGACACGCCGAGCAGCGCGAGACCGGCAACGAGCATACCCGTGATGGCGCCGGACTTGAAGGCGATATCGAGGCCAGCCGCGAGGCTGTGGGAGGCGGCCTGAGCCGTGCGCACGTTGGCGCGGACGGAAACGTGCATGCCGATGAAACCGGCAGCGCCTGAAAGCACGGCGCCGATCAGAAAGCCGATCGCGGCCGTCCCGGAGAGAAGCAGCCATGCTGCAATGAAAACAACGATACCGACGACCGAAATCGCCTTGTACTGACGCGTGAGATAGGCCTGTGCGCCCTCGCGGATATAGCCCGCGATTTCTTGCATGCGGCTATTACCC
>NZ_JBFTMX010000117.1:0-596 GCF_056397205.1 Massilia sp. 05N420 | reverse complement strand
ATCCTGATCAGCCTGCAACGGGCCGGTATCGCCTTCGGAGCGGCGGCTGCCGTCGGTATCCCGCTCGGGCTGTTCATGGGGCAGATCCGCGTCATCGAGCGCGCTCTCGACCCGATCCTCCAGCTTTTTCGCCAGACCTCTGCGCTTGCGCTCTATCCTGTCTTCATTCTGCTGCTCGGGCTTGGCGAAGCGTCGAAGATCTTCGTCATTTTCTGGGCGACGCTGTTCCCGATCCTCCTGTCGACGATCGGCGGGGTGAAGCAGGTTGATCCCAAGCTCCTCGAAATGGCACGCGTTTATGGCGCCGGCCGGTTGACCATCTTCCGCCGCGTCGTGCTGCCGGCTGCATTGCCCCAGATTTTCGTCGGGCTGCGCCTTTCCGCCACGACGGCCCTCCTGCTCTTGATTGCTGCGGAGATGATCGGCGCGAATTCCGGCGTCGGTTTCCAGGTCATGAATGCGCAATACAACTTCCAGATCCCGATGATGTTTGCCGCGATCCTGCTTCTGGCACTGCTCGGGCTATCCGCGAACTTCGTCCTCGAACGCCTGCAGGCCCGGCTTTGCCGTTGGACCAGGGTCAAGAACTGAAACGC
>NZ_JBFTMX010000116.1:0-608 GCF_056397205.1 Massilia sp. 05N420 | reverse complement strand
GAACCAAACCAGTTCTCATGCGTTTTCCGCCGCGCAATCAACGCGTTGAGGGAAAACATCTTGAATCGTAGCAATGGACTTTATTTCGTCATCGGCGCTCTGCTGGTCGTCGTCGTCGGCCTAGGTGCCTATATTTACCGTGAAGAAAGCAAGCCTGAGGGCGTCGAGCTCAGCATCGGCCAGAACGGCATTTCAGTCGAACAGAAATAACCCTTCAGAGATAGGCCTTGGTCAGGGCGGCGAGCTTTGCGCCGTCCCTGACGCCCTGACGGTAGAGCTGGATCATCACGGCGCCGAGGCGCTCGGCTTCCTGCGTGCGGCGGCCGACGCCGCGATCTTCGCAGACTTCATCCAGAACATTCGAGATCACGTCGAGATCCTCCGAAAACAACGGCAGGTCGCGCGGATGGATGGGTGTGGCGAGCATCGCAGCAGCACTTCATGAAGGCCTGATGCGCGACATCCGCAACGGCACAAATGGATCGGGAACGCGCTCACTATGCGCGCCGATCTCACGCTTTGCAACTGCCGGAAATTTATCGGGAACAAAGCCAGCGGGCGGGCGTTTGCTGGCAGGTTCCGTTCAGTATCGAAGATCGTGTCATGAG
>NZ_JBFTMX010000115.1:0-608 GCF_056397205.1 Massilia sp. 05N420 | reverse complement strand
ACATTACGAATGAGCGCTAGACCTCGTCTCCGTTCTTCTCGCAGCATTCAGTCATAGAATCACGCCGAAAGCTTCCGTCCACTGCGACGCGGAGCCTCGCTGTGCTCTTGCTGTTGTCCGGCGCCTTCAACGGCCTGCTGGAGCGGGAACGGACCGCAGGTCGCGATTGAGGAAAAAATCGATGACGAGACGTGAGCGCGCAGTGCGTAACTGCGTAGACGATAACGCTTTTTCGCTTTCCACCACCACGCGCCAGGGCGATCTGAAGATCGAGTTCAAGCGCAGTCTTGAGCGCATGACCAAGGAAGCGGGCTTCGATTTTTTCCTGCTTGCCTCGTTTCCGCGCGGCGATGCGACGGGCTTCGTTGAAAACCGGGTCGCAAGCAACTGGCCGCAGACCCTCGTCAATCTATACGAGGGCGCGGACATGTTTTACTGCAGCGAACTCGTCAATGCTCTGAAGCAGACGATCGTGCCAGTATATTGCAATGCGGGAACCTTTGGCGGGGCTGCCRCCAATCTAGAAAACCGCCGGTTGAACGCCGCCTTCCAGATGCATGGATTGCAGGCAACTTTCGGCTTTTCGCTACATGACGCTGATCTAAAAC
>NZ_JBFTMX010000114.1:0-623 GCF_056397205.1 Massilia sp. 05N420 | reverse complement strand
CATGCGGGCAACCCGCCCCTACGTCTTCTCCGACATGAAGCGCGGCGATGGTATCGGCTCGATCGTCAGCTTCCTCAAGGAGCATGGCGGGCTCTGACGCGGAAGCGTCAGGGGCCATGCTCGCCGAGGCTTCCGGTGAAGCGTTCTGCCCAGTTTTCCCGCCGCGAGGCTTCGAGAACGAAATCGATGAAGACGCGGGTCTTCAGCGGCAGAAGTTTCCTGCCCGAATAGTAGATCGAGACCGGTCCGGCATCGACATACCATTGCGGGACAACACGGACGAGATCGCCACATTCCAGATGCGGCAGCGCGTCCGGCTTGGCGATCATCGCCACGCCGATGCCCATCAGCGCGGCCTCGCGCATGGCTGCCGGATCATCGACCACGACCCGCTCTCTGGGCGCCGCCGTCTGCTCGTCGCCGGCGACATTGCGCATCTGCCACATGCGGATCTTGCCGGTGCGGTTGGCACGCATGACGATGCCGTCGAGCCTGGCCATGTCCGACGGTTCCTCGGGTGGTGATCTCCCCCGCATGTAGGCGGGGGAGGCGACGGCGATGATGTGGGCAGGGGCAAGGGTGCGGGCGATCACGCCCGGCGCCAGCTCGAAGCCGCCGCCGAT
>NZ_JBFTMX010000113.1:0-625 GCF_056397205.1 Massilia sp. 05N420 | reverse complement strand
CAGTTCCAGCAGATCGGCGTGAATGTCCTCAACAACAACGGCGTCATCGGCGCCGGGTTCCGCGGCCCCGATATCGATGTGGCCGCCGCACTGAAGGGCGAAAACAAGCTCACCTTCTGATACCGCCCTTCCCTACACCCCATTGCCGGGCTCTATCCCGGCAATGGGTTTGCAGTCCGTTTACCTGCCATTTTCCCAGGAGGCATCATGGCTATCATCGTCATCAAGGATCTGTCCGAAAACATCGATCTGGACCGCCAGGCAATGCTGGCGATCGCCGGTGGATCGCGATTCCGCACCGGCAGCCGCTTCGTCCAGCCTGTGTCGCAACGGGTCAGGCTGTTCGATCCAGCGCGCATCGGCAGCACCAAGCCCCACACGAAGGACTCGGCGCCACGCTGAAGATTCTCCGCTTCACGACAAAGCCGTCCGGTTCATAGCCGGACGGTTTTTTGGCGCTGTTCGCGCCAAGTGTGGAATCTTTTCTGCAAGCCTGCGGTCCAATGTCGACCTGAACCGTTGACGGAGGCAGCATGCAAGCACGGCAGTTCGAACAGTTCCTGCAACGCCTGTCCTCTCTAACGCGGCGCCAGCGCGACCGTCTAACGCGGCGCCAGCGCGACCG
>NZ_JBFTMX010000112.1:0-630 GCF_056397205.1 Massilia sp. 05N420 | reverse complement strand
GCCCTGATCACCGATTGCGAGTGTAACCTGGTCGCGCGCGTCCTTCATACGCTTCCGCAAGACCACCGATGGGAACGGGTTTCAGGCGTCACCTTGCTTGGTGATGCGGCCCATCTGATGATCCCGTCCGGTGAAGGGGCCAATCTCGCCATGCTCGATGGCGCCGAGCTTGGCAAAAGCATTGCAGCCAGCCCTGGCGATATCGAGACGGCACTTGCTTGCTACGAACAGCAACTCTTCCCGCGCAGCCATTCGGCTGCGATCGAAGCGGCAGAACTGGTCCAGCTGATGTTTGCCGAAGACGCGCCCTACGGCCTTGTTGAGGCATTTGCGCAGGATCTGCTCGGCAAGCCTAAGGCGGCAACCAAGGCCTGATCCATGGGGCGGTTCCGGAAAAACTCTCGGCGGAGAGGATCGCCGGGACCTTGCAAGAGTGCCACGATGGGGTACCGTAACCTCTATACACCGGGAAAGTCGATGATCTCGATAGCGGACCGATCAGAGATTGCAATTGGCGTCGGGATCATCGCCGACCGAACGCGGTAAAATGCAGCAGACACGAATCCATCGGCTGCAAGGGTCATCGCCCCAAGAAGTGCTTGCGCTGACGCCCGCCCGCAAGGTAACCGG
>NZ_JBFTMX010000111.1:0-635 GCF_056397205.1 Massilia sp. 05N420 | reverse complement strand
GTACATCTCCATGCATCCGGCCGAATACGACAATGCCGAGGAACGCGACGAGCGCATCCGCCTGTGGCGCGAGCTCGACAGCCCGAAGCGCGACGCCTTCCCGGGCGACCCGCGCGAATGGGAGAAGCACAATGCGACGACGGCGGAACTGACGCCGCTGGGGCGGAAGCTGCTTGGGCTGGATCGTTGGGCTTGATGGGATACTGACACGGAGTTTGATTTTGCGGGGGGGCGCCTCTCAGGGTACCCCCTCATTCCTGTGCTTGTCACAGGAATCCAGTCACCGCGCGTCTGGGCGGTGGGAAGAGTCCTTTCGACCCAAGGACTTGGGCCGGCTRGATYCCTGTGACAAGCACAGGRATGAGGGGGAGGTTGGGGGAGCGCTCTCCGCTCACAATCGGCGTGTCCGGCACTCCCGCCCCTTGGGCATCTCACAAGTCCTCCCTATCTCTCCATGGATCAATCCATTGGAGGCACCCATGTCAGGCAGGCCCGTCAAGATTCCCGGACCCGATCATCCGATCAGCGTCGAGCACAATCCGGCCCGTATCGTTGTGAAAATCGGCGGCAAGGTGGTTGCCGATACGCATGATGCGCTGACGCTGCGCGAGGCGTCCTATCCGCCGGTGCAGTAT
>NZ_JBFTMX010000110.1:0-646 GCF_056397205.1 Massilia sp. 05N420 | reverse complement strand
GTTTCCTGTTATTCCGCTTCTAGCCGATGTTTGCGACGAGCATCGCATTAGCAGTATTGTTGCGACGTGGCGGCCATCGACCGTCTACCATGCCGCGGCCTACAAGCATGTACCGCTGGTCGAGCAGAACCCCGCCGAGGGTGTGAAGACAAATGTCTTCGGCACGCTTTCCGTTGCCAAGGCAGCTCTTGCAGCCGGGGTCGATCGGATGATCCTGGTCAGCACCGACAAGGCGGTCCGGCCTACGAATGTCATGGGGGCAACCAAGCGGTTGGCTGAAACGATCCTTCAGGCGCTGTCCGAAGGCCAGGATCGCACGACCTTTTCGATGGTTCGCTTCGGAAACGTGCTGGGATCGTCCGGGTCTGTGGTGCCCCTGTTTCGTCAGCAGATTAGCCGCGGTGGCCCGATCACGTTGACGCACGAGGAAATTACCCGGTTCTTTATGACTGTGCCCGAGGCGGCTCAGCTGGTGATCCAGGCGGGCGCCATGGCCACAGGGGGAGACGTTTACGTCCTCGACATGGGCGAGCCAGTCAAGATCATCGATCTCGCCCGCCGCATGGTTGAACTCTCTGGCCTGACTGTTCAAGATGAACAGAATCCAGACGGTGATATCATGAACAGAATCCAGACGGTGATATCA
>NZ_JBFTMX010000109.1:0-648 GCF_056397205.1 Massilia sp. 05N420 | reverse complement strand
GACAAGCGCCATTCCGATATCCGCCAGGAAGAGCTTCTCTACGATGGCGGCCTCGAAGCATTCGTCGCCTATCTCGACCGTGCCAAGAAGCCGCTGGTCGACAAGCCCGTTGCCATTCGCAGCGAGAAGGACGGAATTACCGTCGAAGTCGCCATGTGGTGGAACGATAGCTATCACGAGAACGTGCTGTGCTTTACCAACAACATTCCGCAGCGTGATGGCGGCACCCACATGGCCGGCTTCCGCGCCGCCCTGACGCGCCAGATAACCTCCTATGCCGATAGCTCGGGCATCACGAAGAAGGAAAAGGTCTCGCTGACCGGTGATGACTGCCGCGAAGGCCTGACGGCGGTTCTGTCGGTGAAGGTTCCGGATCCGAAATTCTCATCGCAGACAAAGGACAAGCTGGTTTCCTCGGAAGTCCGCCCTGTCGTCGAAAACCTTGTCAGCGAAGCGCTGAGCACCTGGCTCGAAGAGCATCCCGCGGACGCCAAAATCCTGGTCGGCAAGGTGGTGGAAGCCGCCGCCGCCCGCGAAGCGGCGCGCAAGGCACGTGAACTGACGCGACGCAAGGGCGCGCTCGATATCGCATCGCTGCCCGGCAAGCTCGCCGACTGCTCCGAGCGGGATCCGTCGAAATCTGAAGTC
>NZ_JBFTMX010000108.1:0-654 GCF_056397205.1 Massilia sp. 05N420 | reverse complement strand
GCGACAAAGCGCGGGATCTCGAGTGAACAAGTGTGCATCCTGGTGGCGCGCGATCGCAGCGGCCAGACCATCGACGCCGTGACCGGCAAGGGCAGCGTGAGCAAGCGGCAGCTGATGCAACACCTGGGACCGCGCCTGGCACCCGACGTGCTGCTGGTGACCGATAGCCATGCGGCCTACCCGGCATTCGCGCGGGAGGTCGGGATTTCACATGAGGCCATCAACGCGAGCGCCGGCGAACGAAAGCGCGGTGCGCTGCACATCCAGAACGTGAACGCCTATCACAGCCGGATGCGCGCCTGGCTGCTGCCGTTCCGCGGCGTCGCCAGCCGTTACCTAAGCCACTACTTCGGCTGGCGCTGGGCGCTGGATGGCCAGCGTATTGCCTGCCCAGACGCCTTTTTGAGAGCGGCGCTGGGCAGATTCAACACTTAATGCAAACAGCGCCCGTTTTTTTTGCGCCGTCCCAATCGGAACATCTTCATTCGGCATCTGTCGGTCAGCACCGAACAGGCCCATAAAAGTGTTGGGTCCGGGCCATCACCGGCGATGCCTGCGGCCGCTTCCTCCGATGCCGTGAACGGCTGAGAATAAAAACAAAAACTCATTTAATTTCAATGGCTTGCGTTTGAGTTGGTGACGCTCGAACGAAGC
>NZ_JBFTMX010000107.1:0-667 GCF_056397205.1 Massilia sp. 05N420 | reverse complement strand
GCCTTCGCGACCTCCGTATGGGCCTCGAAACGCACAGCCAGAAAAATGACGTCCGCCTTGATGGCAGCCGAAAGCGTCGCTGGCTTGATCGATGGGCCGACTGCGGCGGCCTCCGACGCAAAGCTTTCCGGATCACGGGTGGTCGCAACAGATACGTCGATGCCGCGGCGAGCAAACGCCTTGGCGAGGGCCTGGCCGATTTTGCCGAAGCCAATGATTGAGTAGGTCATAATCTTTCTCCTTGGTCGATAAAGGTGCCGAACGGCTCGCTCGTTTTAGAGCCGCGGGGGCTACTCGTTCAGAGCTGGGCGAGGCCGCCGTCGACGGCGACTTCGCTCGCTGTCATGAAGCTGCTGTCTGATGATGCGAGGAAAGCGGCCACCGCCGCGATCTCTGTCGGGTCGGCCATGCGCTGCAGAGGTGTCATCGCGCCGTATGCCTTCTGGCCTTCCTCTCCGAGAGCCTCCTTCGCGAGTTCAGTCGCGGTGGCGCCAGGCGAGAGGACATTGACGCGGATGCCTGTGCCCTTCAGATCTTCGGCCCATGTTTTGGCCAGGTTGCGGACGGCCGCCTTGCTGGCGCTGTAGGCAGTGAACGCCGGAGCCCCGGTTGTGCCGGCGCTAGACCCGGTCAGGATGATTGATCCAGTGGGGCTCATGAGTGGGAG
>NZ_JBFTMX010000106.1:0-682 GCF_056397205.1 Massilia sp. 05N420 | reverse complement strand
GGCGAAGTCCGCGCTGAAGAACCAGCTTCAAAACAGCATCAACCTCGCTCTCGGATCGGCGATTGCGAGTATCGGCCTCACCATCCCGGCCGTCGCCGTCGTCTCGCTCGTCCTCGATCAGCAACTGTCGCTGGGGATCTCAGCAGCAAACACGACGCTGCTGGTGCTGACCCTCTTCGTCAGCACCCTGACTTTAGGCACCGGCAGGACGACGGTCCTGCAGGGTGCGATCCATCTGGTGATATTTGCGGTGTTTCTGCTGGTTTCGGCAATCCCCTAAGGACCGCCTTCGCCCATGCTGAACCGTGACCGTCAGAACCGCTCGACCCATGGCCTGACTTCGATCTCCCATGACCAGGCGCTTCGATGCTGGCGCAAGAGATCGATATAGGTTTGCGCGATTGCGTCAGGGTCGAGCGTGCTATCCGGCGCCTCCGCGGGATCGCCGCGACGCTCGCTCCGGACACCCCCCTCTACCACCACCTGGGCGACATGAATTCCCTTCGGGGCGAGTTCTCTCGCAGCACTTTGTGCCAGCCCGCGCAGCGCGAACTTTCCCATGGCAAACGGTGCCGAGTTGGCGAAGCCCTTTACGCCGGCCGTAGCACCCGTCAGCAGGATCGCGCCCTTGCCGGCTGCAAGCATACGCCTGGCGGCTTGCTGTACCGAGTAGAATGCACCC
>NZ_JBFTMX010000105.1:0-707 GCF_056397205.1 Massilia sp. 05N420 | reverse complement strand
GGGTTACGGCGACTATACGATGAAGCCTGACCTTTCGACGCTGCGGCGCATTCCGTGGCTCGAAGGTACGGCCCTGGTGCTCTGCGATCTGCTCGATCATCATACGCATGAGGAAGTGGCACATTCGCCGCGCGCCATCCTGAAGAAGCAGGTGAAGCGTCTGGAAGCGATGGGCATGAAGCCGTTCATGGCCTCGGAACTGGAATTCTTCCTGTTCGACCAGACCTATGAATCCGCGCATGCCTCGGGCTATCGCAACCTGAAGCTCGCCAGCGCCTATAACGAGGACTACCACATCTTCCAGACCACCAAGGAAGAAGAGGTGATGCGGGCGATCCGTACCGGTCTGCAGGGCGCCGAAATCCCCGTCGAGAATTCGAAGGGCGAGGCCTCCGCCGGACAGGAAGAGATCAACGTTCGCTATGCCGAAGCTTTGACGATGGCCGACCGCCATACGATCATCAAGAACGGCTGCAAGGAAATCGCCTGGTCGAAGGGCAAGGCCATCACCTTCCTTGCCAAGTGGCATTACAATGCCGCCGGTAGCTCGTCGCATATCCACCAGTCGCTCTGGAGCCTCGATGGCAAGAAGGCGCTGTTCTTCGACGAGAAGGGCAGATACGGCATGTCGCCGTTGATGGAAAACTACGTCGCCGGTCTTCTCGCCCATGCAAGCGAGATCACCTATTTCCTGGCGCCCTACATCA
>NZ_JBFTMX010000104.1:0-728 GCF_056397205.1 Massilia sp. 05N420 | reverse complement strand
TGATTGGACGTCGTAAGCCGGCAGCGAGTGTCCGGGCATGGAACGATCTGGTACGACCGCCGTTGATATCTCACTGAAACAATTCAGTTTCTAAAAGGAGAAATTCGATGGGCAGCACAGCTGACAAGGTTTCCGGTAAGGCAAACGAATTCGCGGGCAAAGCCCGTCAGGCCGTAGGCAAAGCCACCGACGACCGTGAGATGCAGGCCAAGGGCATTGCGCAGGAAGCCAAGGGCGATGCGCAACAGGCCAAGGGCGAAGCCAAAGAAGCAGTCAAGAAGGTTGTCGACAAAGCGTAAGCTTCTGTTGACGTCGGAGGGCCCACCGCAATGCTACCCGGTGGGCCTTTTGCGTTGCCATCGTCGCAATTCGTAGTCTCTATGTTCCGATCGTCTTCAGCTGGCCCTTTTTTCTGGCACTGACTGCATGGACATCACCCATTTCATCGCGCATCCGGTTCAGGTCGGCAATCGGCTTCGCGCCCCGCGTTATCTCCGCAAAAAAACCGCCAACATTGATGACCGCAGTGAAGCTCCTCAAATATGGTCTAGGAGCCGGCGACAGTGAAGGCTTGGTCATCATGGCCTTTCACCTCGCGACCGCAAGCTAGACCCTTTCAGCCACATGTCAGCATTCACGCCCCGCCCTCGCTCTCGCGGGTCGAACCATTCCCCGCCGAACTTCGAAATGAACGCTTCGACTCCCGCTCGCGTCGCGAAGCAATTCAC
>NZ_JBFTMX010000103.1:0-729 GCF_056397205.1 Massilia sp. 05N420 | reverse complement strand
GTGCAAACAGCGGCTCGCCGAAACCGAGGATGATGGCGCTGGTTAGCAGCCCGACCGCAAGAAACCATTCCCGGCGCAGGAGGCGCGACATGGTGAAGGATGGGACGGTGAGACTGTTCGTCATGGCCGCGGCAGCCGTTCAGGGATATGCCGCCGCCGAATGATCATCAACGCCATCAAGTCTCCCAACCCGGCCGCCCGCCTCTCGCGCACCGATCCTCGCCAAACCTCGCCGCAGATTACATCTGTTTGCGATTTTCAGCGAGGGCAGTTTGCAGCTGCGCTCAGGTCAGATCAGCCGGCGCAGGTCAGGCGGTCCGCAGACTGTACCCGTTCACCGCGTCAAGCATCTCGCGGACCTTGCGGCGCTCGGCTTCCAGTTCCTGCATCAAAGCCTGATTCTGCTCTGTTAGTTTCCGGGACTGGCTCACCAGATCGCGGATATTGGCGAAGTTGATTCTCCGGCCGAGAGGCGCCACCAGCGCCGAGGCGTTGGGTTGCAGATTGATGCCCGTGACGGAACTATGGAAGCGGAGATCGGCAACGTAATAGTCGATGATCGTCTGAGCAGCCACGTCATATCCCAGATGCTCGTAGGTCTGGAAGATCAAGTCGCCGATCTTGTCCTTGGTATCGGACGTGGGAGGCGCCACGCCGCGCATGTCCGAGAGCAGGTCCCACAATGCGCGGAAAATCAGGTAGCCGAATTCGATCGGCTGGTCATAGGAC
>NZ_JBFTMX010000102.1:0-734 GCF_056397205.1 Massilia sp. 05N420 | reverse complement strand
GAGATAGATTCATGAACGTCTTGATTGTCGAAGATGAAGGGTTCATCGCCCTGGAACTGGAAAGAATTGCCGTCGAGGCTGGTCATCGCGCGCTTGGCCCGGCCTCGACGATCGAGCAGGCATTGGCTTTCGCGCCGCGGGCGGATGCCGCACTTGTCGATGTCGGACTGTCGGACGGGACAAGCGGAACGCAACTCGCCCGGCGGCTGATCGACCGTTTCGGGATCAGCGTGATCTTCGTGACCGGCTCTCCGCAGGCGGTTTCGCAGGGTTTCGATGGCGCCTTTGCTGTGGTCGGCAAGCCGTTTACCGACGAGCGGATCCAGTCGGCGTTGCAAGCCGCGGACGATTGGCGGCGCGGGCATGTAATCCGCGCGGCGGCATTGTGATCGAAACTGCGGGCGGGCGCCATTCATGGCGTCCGCCCGCTTGTATCCTTAGTACTGCATCGCGTTGAGATCGGAGATCAGCGACGGCCCGGCCGGATGCCATCCCAGCACGGCCTTCGTCTTGGCGCTCGATGCCGGGAAGTCGATCGTGGTGAAGATCGACAGCCATCCGAAGTGCGCTGCGGCTTCCTCGCGGGAGATCGATCTGACCGGCAGCTTGAGGCCCCGGCCGATCGCCTCGGCGATCTCGCGTGCCTCCACGCCCTCTTCGGCGACGGCGTTGTAGCGCGCACCGCGTTCGGCTCTCTCGATCGCCAGACGGTAGAGACGGGCGACGTCCGACAG
>NZ_JBFTMX010000101.1:0-1182 GCF_056397205.1 Massilia sp. 05N420 | reverse complement strand
AGGCCGAGCCGTTGGCGGTGGCGGTCATCACGTTCTGGACCTGGCCCAGGGTTTGGGCGGCGTTGATCGACGAGTYGKASSTSGGYGCRTARGTGATGTCGCCGAAGGAGTACGAGGGCGATGCGAACTTGAAGCCGCCACGGACGGCAGCCATGGCTGCGCGGTCCAGTTTGTCGGTATGGGCCAGGTCGGTGATGATCAGGGTTTTCATGGTAAATCTCCTTGGATGTCGGTTAGGTTGGTTGAGGCATTTGATTTGCGCTCGATGGACTATCAGCAGGATGCGTGCCAGCTTCTTCGTGGCGCCGCAAAATTTAGCGTAGGTCGTTGAAAATAAAGGAGATCTTCTTGATCTTCCCAGCCGTTCACGGCATCGCGAAAACGGCGGCAGGCATCGCCGGTGATGGCCCGGACCCAACACTTTTCTGGGCCTGTTCGGCGCGGTATCAGAAGGTGAGCTTGTTTTCGCCCTTCAGTGCGGCGGCCACATCGATATCGGGGCCGCGGAACCCGGCGCCGATGACGCCGTTGTTGTTGAGGACATTCACGCCGATCTGCTGGAACTGTGCAAGCTGCTGGTTCACGTTCACATTGACGTTGACGTCCTTGCCGAAGGCGTAGCCGCCGCGGACCGCCGACATGGCCTGGCCGTCGATCGTGGCGCTGTGCGCCAGGTCGTGGATTGCGATGGATGACATGGGTCTCTCCTTCTCAGCCGACGATCTTGTTCTGGCCGTTCTGATGCACGTTGCTGTGCACGCTGACGTCGTCCAGGAAGGCCGAGCCGTTGGCGGTGAGGGTGCCGACGTTCTGCTCCTGGCCCAGGTTCTGCAGGGCGTTGATCGACGAGTCGTAGCTCGGCTTGTAGCTGATGTCGCCGGTTTTCACGGACGGCGAGAACATGCTCCAGCCGCCGCGCACGGTGCGCATGGCTGCGCGGTCCAGTTGTTCGGCGCGGTCCAGGTCTTTGATGGTCAGGTTTTTCATGGCAATGCTCCTTGAAAGTATAGTCAACGATGATGGCGATGGGGGATCAGCCGACGATCTTGTTCTGGCCGTTCTGGTGGACCTTGCTGTCCACGCTGACGCCGCCCAGGAAGGCCGAGTCGTTGGCGGTGGCCGTCATCACGTTCTGCATCTGGCCCAGGTTCTGTGCGGCGTTGATCGACGAGTCGTAGCTCG
>NZ_JBFTMX010000100.1:0-769 GCF_056397205.1 Massilia sp. 05N420 | reverse complement strand
CACTCGTAGTCGTCGGCTGGATCATCGCCAGACGACGTACCTCGATCGGCATCGAAGCATGCCTACACATGCCCCAGCGACGCCGAAAACAACTACCATCATGGGCTGAGCAACGCCTATCGCTCGCGTTTTAGCTGTAAGCATTTGATTTTGTTTTACCAAGCTAGTTAGCTAGAGCTTAAGAGGCGACTGCTAAAACTCGCACATGTTCCTCTTGGTACCGTCCGGCATGATAACGACAATCAAGCGCATTCTTTCATGCCGCTCCGGCAATTTCGGGTTGCTCACGGCAGTTCTTTTCATTCCCCTGGTCGGCGCGGCGGGGATGGCTATCGACTTCTCGCATGCGTTGGAAATCCGCACGCAACTCTTTGACGCGGCCGACGCGGCTGCCGTCGGAGCGGTAGCGGAGAAATCCCTGGCGGTCACCCAAGCCATGGCGATGCCGGCTGACGGCTCCATATCGGTTGGCGAAAGCGAAGCACGCAAACTTTTCGCCGGCCAGATGTCTGGGGAGGCTGCTACGCTTCCAATGGATCTGTCTGTGACGGTGACGCGCAATCTGAATAAGGTGACCTCAAACATAGCCTTCAAGACGTCGATACCCACGTCCTTCATGGCCATGTTTGGTAAAACGAGCATCGACATCTCGGGGACCGCTAGCGCGGAATATCAGACGGCATCATTTATGGATTTCTATATCCTTATCGACAACACTCCGTCGATGGGTGTTGGCGCCACCGCGGCTGATGTCGCCAAGATGCAAGCC
>NZ_JBFTMX010000099.1:0-771 GCF_056397205.1 Massilia sp. 05N420 | reverse complement strand
GAGCAAGGATGACCGCCCGCARCGGCTGAGTGGSATCGCCGAAGCCGATGAGATGTATGTGCTCGAATCGCACAAGGGGKCCAGACATCTCGATCGTCCGCCACGAAAGCGCGGCGGCAAGGCGACAAAGCGCGGGATCTCGARTGAACAAGTGTGCATCCTGGTGGCGCGCGATCGCAGCGGCCAGACCATCGACGCCGTGACCGGCAAGGGCAGCGTGAGCAAGCGGCAACTGGTGGCACACCTGGGACCGCGCCTGGCGCGCGACGTGCTGCTGGTGACCGACAGCCATGCGGCCTACCCGGCATTCGCGCGGGAGGTCGGGATTTCRCATGAGGCCATCAAYGCGAGCGCCGGCGAAAGAAAGCGCGGTGCGCTGCACATCCAKAACGTGAACGCCTATCACAGCCGGATGCGCACCTGGCTGCTGCCKTTCCGCGGCRTCGCCAGCCGTTACCTGRACCACTACTTCGGCTGGCGCTGGGCGCTGGATGGGCAGCGCATTRCCAGYCCMGRCGCCTTTTTGAGAGCGGCGCTGGGCAGATTCAACACTTAGCAATGGGATGGACGCCCCCACCCGAAAACGGCATCGATGTGCCAAAGTGGAAGTGTCTAAACACMACGACATCGAGGGGGGCGTCATCATGAAGATTACGACAATCGGCATCGACCTGGCAAAGGATGTCTTTCAAGTGCACGGCGTGGACGAACACGGTAACGTGACGGTAAAGAGCGTCAGCTCAAGCGTAAAGAAGTGATCGAATTTTTTAC
>NZ_JBFTMX010000098.1:0-802 GCF_056397205.1 Massilia sp. 05N420 | reverse complement strand
GAGAGGAAGAGGCCGAGGCGGACCAGCCAGGCCGGGCGGTCCTCAGGGCTGTGCGGCAGCACGAAGCGCATCGGCCAGATGATGTGCGGGGCGGCATTGAGCAGCACCTCGCGTTCGATCAGCGCTTCGCGCACCAGACGGAATTCGTAATATTCGAGATAGCGCAGCCCGCCGTGCACCAGCTTGCCTGACCGCGACGAGGTTCCCTGCGCCAGATCATCCTTTTCGCACAGCGCCACCTTGAGCCCACGGCCGGCCGCATCGCGTGCGATACCGGCGCCGTTGATGCCGCCGCCGATGACGAAGAGGTCCAGGGTTTCGGGTTCGGTCATGTCATGCTCCTTTGATGCCAGCGCATCAGAACTTGAGTTATGCGCCTGGTGTCGCCGTCGCGGTCGAGGCGAGCTTGTCCCAGGCGGGCGCCATTGCCTGGCGGATGTCGGTATAGGCTGCGAAAAGCGTKTCGAACCGSGCCGCCTCGGCGGCATCGGGAACCTCGGGTTCGCCAAGCAGCGGCGACACCCAGTCGGCAATGCAATCATCCATCGTCGGATACACGCCGACGGCAACCGCAGCCATCATCGCGGCACCGGCAGCCCCGGTCTCCTCGCGCTGCGACTGGCGGATCGGGGCGTTGACGGCGGCGGATAGCGAGCGGCGCAGGCTTGGCGAACGCGTGGCGCCGCCGGTGATGCGCAGCTCTTCCGGCATCGCTCCCATCGCCGCATAGCAATCGCGGGTCGCGAGGCCCAGGCCTTCGACCACGCCTCTCACGAGATCGGGGAAACGATGGCGCGTGGAC
>NZ_JBFTMX010000097.1:0-803 GCF_056397205.1 Massilia sp. 05N420 | reverse complement strand
CCGTTATAGACGCCCCAGAGCCCTGACAGCGTCGCAGCCAAGGCAGCGCGGATGGCGAATGCTGGCCGTGGAGCATCCTGGAGGAAGTCCGGATTGATGTCGTGCGTGTTGACAAAGAAGTGCGGCCGAAAGAATTCCTTGGCCTCGGTCTGGGTAATCTCCATCATGTACTGCTCGAGCTCCCACTTGGTGTTGCGCCAAGTGAAATAGGTGTAAGACTGCGAAAAGCCGACCTTGGCCAAGCGGTACATCACCTTCGGTCGCGTAAACGCTTCCGACAGAAACACGACGTCTGGGTGACGAGCGCGGATGTCGCCAATCAACCACTCCCAGAAGGGGAACGGTTTGGTGTGCGGATTGTCCACGCGGAACAGTTTGACGCCCTCGTCCACCCATAGCTGGACAATATCGCGCAGTTCCTCCCAAAGGGCGGGCACCGCGTCTTTGGAATAGAAGTCGACATTGACGATGTCTTCGTACTTCTTGGGCGGGTTTTCGGCGTAGCGGATGGTGCCATCCGGGCGCCATTCGAACCAGCCTGGGTGATCCGTTAGCCAAGGGTGGTCCGGGGATGCTTGGATCGCGAGGTCCAACGCAAGTTCCAATCCATGTTCTCGGGTTGCCTTGGCAAGACGCCTAAACCCTTCGAAGCCACCGAGCTCCGGATGTATTGCATCATGGCCCCCCTCCGGCGACCCGATTGCGTAAGGGCTGCCGGGATCGCCCGGCTCCGCCCTAAGACTGTTGTTACGACCTTTCCGGTTCGTACTTCCGATCGGATGAATGGGGGGAAAATATAGGAC
>NZ_JBFTMX010000096.1:0-871 GCF_056397205.1 Massilia sp. 05N420 | reverse complement strand
ACATCCCACAAGACCTGGCTGCCCGGTGGCGCCGCACCTGAGCCGCTCTCCAACTTCAAGAACCCGGTTCTCGCCGGGACCTGGAAGCGGATCATCGCTGAGGCAGAAGCCAAGCGTGGCCGCGAGGAACAGGTCGAGGCTGCGCGCGATGCCTTCTACCGCGGCTTCGTTGCCGAGGCGATCGAGCGCTATGCCGGTTCGACCGAGGTGATGGATGCGAGTGGCATCAAGCATAAGGGCGTCATCACCGCCGATGACATGGCGAACTGGTCGGCCACGATCGAAGCGCCTCAGACCTACGACTACCACGGCTGGACGGTCGCCAAGATCGGCCCTTGGGGACAGGGACCGGTCTTCCTGCAGACGCTGGCGCTGCTCAAGGGCATCGATATCGCCGCGATGGATCCGGTTGGCGTCGATTTCGTCCATACCGTCACCGAAGCGATGAAGCTCGCCTTCGCCGACCGCGAAATCTACTACGGCGATCCCAATTTCTCGACGATCCCGATCGAGCATCTGCTGTCGGACGCCTATAGCGACGAGCGCCGCAAGCTCATCAAGCCGGAGGCATCGCTGGAGCTGCAGCCCGGCATTGTTCCCGGCTTCGAGGACCAGTATGCGCTGACGATGGACATGCTCGGCGTCACCTCCAAGACCGGCGCGGTCTATGAGCCGACCATGGCGCATCTCTCCGAAAAGCGCGGCGACACCGTCCATATCGACGTGATCGACCGCGAGGGCAACATGGTGTCGATCACCCCTTCGGGCGGCTGGCTGCAGTCGTCACCGACGGTGCCGGGCCTTGGCTTCTGCCTCAATTCCCGCGCCCAAATGTTCTGGCTGAAGCCCGGACTGCCGACCTCGCTTGCGC
>NZ_JBFTMX010000094.1:0-1019 GCF_056397205.1 Massilia sp. 05N420 | reverse complement strand
TGTACACACCGCCCGTCACACCATGGGAGTTGGTTTTACCCGAAGGTAGTGCGCTAACCGCAAGGAGGCAGCTAACCACGGTAGGGTCAGCGACTGGGRTGAAGTCGTAACAAGGTAGCCGTAGGGGAACCTGCGGCTGGATCACCTCCTTTCTAAGGAAGCTGTGGAATTGGTAAGACGACAGGCTGGATCTTCGGATCTCCCCTGTATGAACCTTCCCGTGCTTTTTAGAACATAGATGGCACCAGTCAGGTGACCATCGAAACGCAATACGCCTGCAGATCTGCTACGCAGACAGCGGGTATGGCGAACTGCGCCGTCCACGTTTCTCTTTCTTCATGAAGACAAAAAACCGCGCTTGTTCAGTTGATGCTGGACCGGTTCCCGAATGGGCCCGTAGCTCAGTTGGTTAGAGCACACGCTTGATAAGCGTGGGGTCGGAAGTTCAAGTCTTCCCGGGCCCACCATTTACCTTTGGTGAGTGATGGACTGGGAATTGATTGGGATTGCTGGCGCGGGTCACGCTTAACAAGCGCGAGTTTTGCCGAACTCTTGTTCTGACGAACAGGGGTGATCGAGCTGGAGGGGCTGTAGCTCAGCTGGGAGAGCACCTGCTTTGCAAGCAGGGGGTCAGCGGTTCGATCCCGCTCAGCTCCACCAAATCGATGGTGTCGAGCCTGAGGGTTTTGATGGCAATGTCTTCTGAAGAAAATACAAGTTTGCATCGGCTTCGGCCGGATGCCTGTTCTGCATATATCGTGAAGAGAAGATTGATCTGGAGGCTTCCAGGTGTTGGGTTCTGCCCAATGTCCGAGCCCAGTTCCAATGACGTCGTGGATGGCCTAGCCGGCTGGAAACGAAAGAGGGGCTGGAGGTAGGAAGGAAGCTTGTCGCTCTGAGTTGATCATTGTTGCCGTCCTTCGGGATGGTTCTGATGATGACTTGATGACCGTTGCCTGACCGCGCGGTCCCGGATTTAATCTCGAGAAGCTGGTCTTAAAGATGAGATTGCAAGTGAA
>NZ_JBFTMX010000093.1:0-1202 GCF_056397205.1 Massilia sp. 05N420 | reverse complement strand
CGAACAAGTACCGTGAGGGAAAGGTGAAAAGCACCCCGACAAGGGGAGTGAAATAGAACCTGAAACCGGATGCCTACAAACAGTCGGAGCCCGCAAGGGTGACGGCGTACCTTTTGTATAATGGGTCAACGACTTAGTGTAACAAGCAAGCTTAAGCCGGTAGGTGTAGGCGAAGCGAAAGCGAGTCTGAATAGGGCGATTGAGTTTGTTGCATTAGACCCGAAACCGAGTGATCTAGCCATGAGCAGGTTGAAGGTTGGGTAACACCAACTGGAGGACCGAACCCGCATCTGTTGCAATAGATTGGGATGACTTGTGGCTAGGGGTGAAAGGCCAATCAAACTCGGAAATAGCTGGTTCTCCGCGAAATCTATTTAGGTAGAGCGTCGAGCGAATACCCCGGGGGGTAGAGCACTGGATGGGCTATGGGGACTCACCGTCTTACTGATCCTAACCAAACTCCGAATACCCGGGAGTACTACTCGGCAGACACACGGCGGGTGCTAACGTCCGTCGTGAAAAGGGMAACAACCCTAACCTCCAGCTAAGGTCCCCAAGTCATGGCTAAGTGGGAAAGGATGTGAGGATCCCAAAACAACCAGGATGTTGGCTTAGAAGCAGCCATCATTTAAAGAAAGCGTAACAGCTCACTGGTCTAAATAAGGGTYYYTGCGCCGAAAATGTAACGGGGCTSAAGCCATGCACCGAAGCTGAGGATGTGCAGTAATGCACGTGGTAGCGGAGCGTTCCGTAAGTCTGTGAAGGGGTACCTGTGAGGGGCCCTGGAGATATCGGAAGTGCGAATGTTGACATGAGTAACGATAAAGGGAGTGAGAGACTCCCTCGCCGAAAGACCAAGGGTTCCTGCTTAAAGTTAATCTGAGCAGGGTTAGCCGGCCCCTAAGACGAGGCGGACACGCGTAGTCGATGGGAACCACGTTAATATTCGTGGGCCTGGTGGTAGTGACGGATTGCGTAACTTGTATCTTCTTATTGGATTGAAGGTGCAGGGAAGCGGTTCCAGGAAATAGCTCCACCGTATAGACCGTACCCGAAACCGACACAGGTGGTCAGGTAGAGTATACCAAGGCGCTTGAGAGAACTATGTTGAAGGAACTCGGCAAATTGCACGCGTAACTTCGGAAGAAGCGTGACCCCAATTTACGCAAGTATATTGGGGTGGCACAGACCAGGGGGTAGCG
>NZ_JBFTMX010000092.1:0-1616 GCF_056397205.1 Massilia sp. 05N420 | reverse complement strand
CGGTGGCTGTCAAGCTAGTTGTCGCCTTAACTGTTAAGCTGCTCTTTGTATTTGACGCCGCGCTGCGGCGTCAGATTTTGCTGGATTGAGATGTACCACGTCGATCCGAGTCCAATCGCGGGTAGCTGCGCGCCAGCGGTTGGGGTTGCGCAACCGTGCTTGGGCGTAGACTTTTTTCCGGTGTTCGAGGATTTCGATGTCCATCCCGGCATGACGTTGTGACGGCGTGACGAAACCGATGCCGCTGTGACGGTGCTCATCGTTGTACCAGCTTACGAATTGCGCTACCCAAGCACGAGCCTGGGTCAAGCTCGCAAATGGCGCTTGTGGATACGTCGGGTGGCACTTGAGCGTCCTGAATTGCGACTCCGAATACGGATTGTCGTTGCTGACGGCCGGCCGACTTAGCGAGCGAGCTACGCCCAGCTCTTGCATCATGGCGAGCATCGATGCCCCTTTCATTGGGTTACCATTGTCGGAATGAAGGACGACTTGGCCAGGCTGGATCTTCTCGCGAGCACAGACGTCGCGTAAAACATCGGCAGCCAGGTCGCTCAATTCGTTTTCATACACAGCCCAGCCGACGACCTTACGACTGAAGATGTCGAGAAACAGGTACAGGTAATAATGACGACCTTTCACGGTCGTCGGCAAATAAGTGATGTCCCAGCTGTAAAGCTGGTTTGGCGCCGTGGCGCGCAAGGGCTCGGGCCTCTTCCAGGCAGGAGCGTTCGAGCGGGCCCGATGCTTGATTTGCCCAGCAGTCCTCAATACGCGATAGAAGGTCGATTCACTGCCAATGTACATGCCTCTGTCGGCCAGTCGAGGCACGATCTGGCATGGCGACTGATGACCAAACTCCGCCGAGTTGGCGATTTTCAGGATGCGCTCACGCTCCAATTGCGTTAAACGATTCGGCGGCGATTGCGCCCGCAGCGGCCTGCGGTCGCCTTGGTCCGGGGAGTTACGCCAGCGCTGCAGCGTGCGCGCCGGCAAGCCGATGACGTCACAGACTCGCGACTGCCGGGCACCTGCGTCGACGGCTTCCTTCAACAAGCTGAGCACCTCGGCTCGCACTGCAAGCGAGATCATTCTTCCCCGTCCGCCCACAGTGCCTGGAACTTTTTTTGTAGCACCAGCAACGCAGCAGCTTCCGCCAGCGCCTTCTCTTTACGCTGCAATTCCTTCTTGAGCTGCGCATTTTCCTTGCTCAGCTCTTTCGTCGACGGCACCTTCGCCGGCACGGTATCGCTGGCACAGAATGCTGCCTTCCATTCCTGAAGATGATGCGGAAACAAGCCTCGCTCGCGGCACCAAGCGTGTAACTCTTCTTCGTTCAATGCATGCGTTTCGAGAAGAGCCTGCAACTGCTCCTCGCGTCGCCATTCATGCGCACGTCTTTCCTTATCGACCACGTCAGACCTAACTATCGTATGAACTTTCAGCCATCGCTTCACCGTCTCGAATTTCACGCCGAGCTCTTCGGCGACCGAACGTATCGTCCGGTCGCCGCGTGAGTGCACCTTTACCAAGGCTTGTTCGATGAATGCTGCAGGATACTTCACTTGTACGCCTCCCATTGAAAAAGGAGGCGACAACTAGTCTGACATAGGGGG
>NZ_JBFTMX010000091.1:0-1634 GCF_056397205.1 Massilia sp. 05N420 | reverse complement strand
CTGCAGGCCGAGATCCAGGCTCAGGACGGCCTGGTGGCTGCCGCTGCCCGGCAGGCGCGCCAGCATGCCGGCGACGCTGCCGGCATGCCCGGCCTGCACGCCCAGCAGCGGCGCCAGCCCGGCCTGGCGGGCGGCCTCGGTGGGCGCGCCATCGCTCCACAGGCTGTGCCCGTGGCGGTCCGCCAGCGCCACCGCGGCCCGGACCGGCGCACGCCGTCCCTGCCCGGCCGGCAGCGCCTGCCACGCCAGCGCGCCTTCCTTCAGCACCAGGTGGCGGTAGCGGGCATCGCCCGGCGCCGCCAGCGCGTCCATGCCGAGCGGCGCGGCGTCCACGACGATTTCACGCGCGCCGGGATCCGGCGCCAGTTCCAGCACCTGGACTTCGTCCGGACGCACGCAGGCACGGCCGCCGCAGGCCGGCGTTGCCGCGATCAAGCGTGCGCCCGAGATTCCACCCAGTCGCCCGACCAGCATCAGCTGCATCGTCGTGCCCGGAGCCGCCTGCGCCGGCGGATGCAGGCGCAGGCGGGCGCGCTCGCCACCCAGCGGCCAGGACGCCACCCGCTGCCAGCCGCTCCAGCCCTGCGGCAGGCTGGCGAACAGCCGGGTGGCGGCGGCCGGCAGGTCGCGCGCCAGCGGCGCCGGCGCACCGCCCGCTTCGATCCGCGTGCGCACCGCATCCGTGCCCGCGCGCAGGCGCCAAGCCAGCAGGCGGCGCTCGCTGTTGAAGATGCGGACCTGCTCGCGCAGGAAGTCGCCGTCGGCATGCCGGTAGAGGCGCTCGAGCAGGCGCCGGGTGTCGTCATCGATGGAAACGTGATCCCAGCCGGTCTTGCCGACCGTGCGCCAGGCCGCCAGGTCCGGCGGCGCCAGCTCGGCCAGCCCGTCGGCACCCAGGCGCAGCAGGCCGCGCACGTTCAGCGCCTCGAACAGGCGCTGGTCTTCCAGCGCCGGCGCGGGCTGGGCCGGCACGCGGTAGCTGCCGGGCGCCAGCCAGGCCTGGACCGCTTGGCCCGTGTCCGGGAAGGCCAGCGCCAGCGCGCGCGTACCCGGCTGGGCCGATGGACGGAAGAGCTGCAGCACCAGCTCGCCGGCCGCGCAGGCGCTGCTGGAGCGGCGCAGGAAGCGCAGGGCCTTGTGCTCCCACAGCAGCCAGCCCTGGCGGCCGAGTGTCGCCTGCCCGGTGGCGGCCTCCGCGACCACGGCGCCGCCGCGGTCGCCGGTCCAGCGCGCGGGCACGCCTTCCCAGCGCAGGTTCGGCGCCGCCACGCTGCCGCTCAGCTGGATGCGCGGCATGGTCTCGTCGGCCAGCACCACATTGCGCAGCGCCACCGGGCTGGCGGATTGCGCATTGTGCGCCGCCAGCGCCGCCACCTCGTCGAAGCGGTAGCCGATCCGCAGCGGCAGCAGGCGTCCGTGCGCCGGATCCAGCATCTGGCTGCACAGGTCGATGCGCTGGGCGGGTTCGGCGCGCAGGCCGGACAGGATCAAGAGGGCGGTACCGCCATGCGGCTCCAGCACCACCGCCGGGCCGGGCGGCACCGTGAAGGCGGCGCCGGGCAAGGCCGGTTGCAGGGACGCCAGGCCGTCCGGACCGGCGGCCTGCGCCTCGCCGGCGGCCGCGATCCAGCGCG
>NZ_JBFTMX010000090.1:0-1954 GCF_056397205.1 Massilia sp. 05N420 | reverse complement strand
CCGTAGGCGAAGTTGAAGCTGGCCGGGCCGTTCGTGATGCTGGCCAGGCGGTTGGTGGCGTAGTCGATGTTGTGCAGCGTGTTGCGCGCATTCGGCCCAGCGGTGATCGCCGTCGAGACCAGGTTGTCGAGCGTGTCGTAGCCATAGCTCGCCGTGCCCCACAGTTGGAAATCAAATCCGACAGCCTTACAACGGTTCTCGTAAGCTCGGATAAAATAGTTGCCGTGATTAACCTCTCTGCCAGAATCGATCAGCAACTATATTTTTAGGGCTTACTTTTTCTCTGAGCGCTTCCCTTTGAATATACAAATTCGAGCTAAGAAACGAATTCGAAACCTACTGCRGGCTCCTAGCTTAGTAAAGCTCCCCAATATTTTTAAACTTTATTCCTTTCAATTCCATTTCCTGGACTCTTTTCACAAATCTTTCGAGCACAAAAACAGTGGACCGATTTGAATCATCAACAGTAAAGGCGAGTCGGCACGAAAGATCCGGATCATTAACAACCATTTTTTGTATCAAAAAAATCGTGCCGGATTGATCTCGATGATAGAGGCTTTTTTTGAAATCCATTCCACCAGTACTGACTAAACAATTCGTCAGTAGCCAGTCTTGGTCCGACACCATAATCGGCAAGAGTTCAATCTTATCCAGGTCACCAGAAAATAAGTGTGCAGCCAAATCTTTTCGAACAGCTATACCAGGCACCACAATAGCAATATCCGGTTTGATTTTCTTTCTTTTTTCATCGTTATAAAACTCAAAATTTATTGGCCTCCATGATTCACTCTTTCTTTCAAAATTCAATGCACTCAATCTTGGCCAATCATCTGAATCGCTAAGGAGCACTGAACCATATCCGCTTTGAGGCTGAGGAAGAAAAATATTTTTCACGTTAATAATAAAACATCCCCATATAAATTTGTGCGCGAATTGCAGTCAGTCGAGCAGCCACATCAGCATAATTTACTGCCCCACTCAATGCCGCCTGAACACTGATATGATAAGTATCGGTGTGCAATCTTTGATGATATCCAGCTGGCAAAATCATTCCGTTCCAGGCACTATTTACATCCATTCCTACATTATTAAGAATTTTCCGAGAAACTGCGGCTCTCCTATCGCCTTCAGCAACAATATGATGTGCATGCTCGTCATTTTGTTTTTGGATCCCGAAAACAGAAGAAATGCTCTTTGCCAATAGTCTACTAGACTCCATTACTGACGGCCCAATTGCTGCTCCGACAGCGCCACCGACTACTACACCACCTCCCACAATTACAGGATTTGCAGCGGTGCAAGTTGCAAACGTGGCGAGATCACATCCTCCAGCAACAACCCCGCCAGCAACTCCGCCTAAAACGGCACCTGCACTTCTAGCCACTGCAGTGTCTTTTGAGCGTTGGGCCGCTCTACTATTGTCTTCTCCGTAAACCTCGCATTGGTAAGAGCCGCAGAATTCTCTTCCATCGGGATCAATGTACCGATAAGGATTATTTGCCGTATAGACGTAGCGGTTGAAGCTGTCTCCGTTGCTGGCATCCGCCACCACCGGATCAATGCTCAAAAACCGCCCCGCCACCGGATCATAATACCGCTGCTGCATGTACGTCAGCCCGGTATCCACATCGTTCACATGCCCCGTGAACCCGATCGTGGGCTGCACGCCCGAGGCCACATAGCCATAAGGCTCATAGCGCGTCCGGCTGATCACGTTGCCCGCGCCGTCCGTGCGCGCTACCGGGCTGCCCAGCCCGTCCGTATGGATATAGGTCACCGCGCCATTGGTGCCCCCCACCGTGACGGAGGTCGTGCTGTACTGGCCGAAGCGCTGGTGGAATTCCCACACCATGCCCCACTGGAAGGTATAGGTGCCGGCGCTCGACGGTGCGCTGACCTGGAAGTTGAAGGTGGCGTTCTGGCCCGGCGCGACGGTGGACGGGCTCATCGCAAT
>NZ_JBFTMX010000089.1:0-2067 GCF_056397205.1 Massilia sp. 05N420 | reverse complement strand
CTCCTGCTGGGTGGCGCGCATGGCAGCGTCGATGAACTGGTCCCTGTAGGGGAAAACGAATGGATCGTTATTCCACGTATTGAAAGCGATCTGGCTGAAGGTTTCGTACGACTGTTCTCGCAGCCAGCGATACCGCGCAGCATCCCGCGCATCTTCGCTGGTCGTCGCTGCGACAGCAGTAGCGGGAGCGGCGTACAAGCCCATGATGGACTTTGCTGCGGCGCGTGCTGCGGCCTCATGTTCGGCCCCGCGCGTGTACTTGACGATAGCCTGCTGGATGATGAGCTGAATATCGTTCTCGCTCGGCGCTGCCACGGCTGCGGCCTGCTGGGCTACAGGGGCGGCATCGCTCACCCCTTCGCCAAGGGCGCTAGTGTTACCGCTGTCTGCGGTGCTCGGAGCGGCGGCCATGCTCTCAAGGACATCGGCGATCGCGTGGCCGTCAGGAGTGCCGAGGTCGTAGCAGCGCGCGAAATTCGCTGCCTCGCGCAATGTTGCCGCCCGCACTTCGCTTGCTTTGTCTGCGGTGCTCGACAGTTCAGCAAGCAGTTCGATAGCGGAATCGTGGCGCACTTCTGCGGCGCGGCTGCCGTTGACCATCGTGATGTTGATTTCGTCGCAGTTGACGCCCTTGTCGCTCAAACGGTAGATCAGGGAACCGTCGATCTTCCAGCCATCGCGATTCAGAGTGTGCAGCGCCTGTGCGCGCACTTCTGCTGCCTGTGCCTGATCGGCTTGCACCGGAGCGGCCAACTCGCATTCCCAGAAGTAGCGGACAGGGAAAGCATCTTCGTCGCGCGCCAGCATGAAGTCTTTGCCAATGGCGCAGCGGCGGCCCTTAGCATCAACGCACATGGCGCGGCGGTGTTCGGGCGATGCAAGCCGCGACTGCGCCTTGTTGACCCAATCCTGATAGGAGTGAAAGTACCCGGCCCACTTTGGTACCAGCATCGAGGGCTGCACCGGGGCGGCTGGCGCAGCATTGGCTACCTCCGCTTCGATGGCGCGGGCGAATTGCAGGTAGCCAAATTCCTTGAGCCATCCGTTCGGTCCGCCTGGCATGTTTTGCCACACTTGCACAATCTGCTCATCCGTCAGCACGGAGGATGCTTGCGATGCGTTGTCGCTCGTATTGCCGCCCTTCGCGGCACCCGCAGTGATCGACAACGGGACGGCCGGCGCCTCCGGTTGGCCCCAGTCGATCTTTTCGGCCGGGTGCTTGTCTTCGATGCGGCGCTGCGGCGTGTTCTCTTTGTCGGTTGCCATGGTGCTCTCCTATTATTTATTTGGTCTTGTCGGTGAAGGGCTTGTTGAAGCTGATTTCGTTTAGCTCGAGGTAGAAGCGCTTTGTGCGGAGAGGACGCCCGACCGGATCCTTGCCGGGCGTGTTGTGCAGGCCGAGGCGGCGGAGCCGATCCTTCATTGGCTCCCGCGGCTTCTTCTCGGCCGGCGCCGTCATCCCCGCGCCTCGCCGCCGAGCGCTTCGACCAGATCGACAAGCAGCTTTGCCAGCTCGCCTGTCATTAGCATCATGTCGTTGTCGAAACGCTCGTCATCGCTATAGGTGATGGTTTCGTTTTCCTTGATCACGTCGAGCGGCTTGACGCCCTTGATTGCCAGCTGCTCGGTCAGCACGAAGGAGACGCGGCTGTTCCAAGTCAGGGCAAGACGAGTTGACTGCTTGCCGGCGGCGATGTGGCGACGGATGTCTTCCGGGTCCAGCGAGTGCTTCACGTAGCGCACCGCGGCCTTGCTTTCGCCGGTGGCGCGCAGTTCGGTGTCCTGGTCGATGGTGAAGTTGTACGGCGCTTCGTCCAATTCCAACCAGCCGGTCATCACGGCCACCGGCGAGCGCTGCACGCGCAGCGATTCCAGCGGCATCTTGTCGACGGCCTTCAGCAGCAGCTTGATGACATCATCGGCCTTCGACGGGCTGGCGGCGTCGACCACCAGCCAGCCGTTGACCGGGTCGATCCAGGTCCAGACATTGCTGCGGATCGAGAATGCGCGCGGCAGCAGTTCGTCGGCCACGCGCTCCTTCAGTTCCTTCATTGCTTTCTTGCCCGG
>NZ_JBFTMX010000088.1:0-2518 GCF_056397205.1 Massilia sp. 05N420 | reverse complement strand
CCCTTGTTGCGCTGGTCGGTGATCGACACCGGCTCCTGGTCCTTCAGGGATTTCTTCCACTTCTTCTCGATTTCCGGATCCTTGGTGCCGATCGTGTACTCGCTGATACCGTCTACGCTCACGTCCACGTGATCGGTAGTGTAGAACCAGCCGCGCCAGAACCAGTCGAGGTCCGTGCCGGAAGCGTCTTCCATGGTGCGGAAGAAGTCGGCCGGGGTCGGACGCTTGAATTTCCAGCGGCGCGCGTATTCGCGGAAGGCGAAGTCGAACAGTTCGCGGCCCAGCACGGTCTCGCGCAGCACGTTGAGGGCGGTGGCCGGCTTGGCGTAGGCATTGTTGAGGAACTGGACCAGGGATTCCGAGTTGGTCATGATCGGCACCTGGTTCTGGCTCTTCATGTAGCCGGCGATCAGGCGCGCCTCGCCCCACTGGACCGGGAATTTCTCTTCCCAGGCTTCTTCCGCCAGGAACTCCAGGAAGCTGTTCAGGCCCTCGTCCATCCAGGTCCACTGGCGCTCGTCCGAGTTGACCACCATCGGGAAGTAGTTGTGGCCGACTTCGTGGATCACCACGCCGATCAGGCCGTACTTGGCGTTCTTCGAATAGGTGATCTCGCCGGTCTTCTTGTCCTTGGTCGGACGCGGCGCGTTAAACGAGATCATCGGATATTCCATGCCGCCGCCGACGTCGAAGTTGACCGAAATGGCGACCGGGTAGGGATAGTCGAAGGAGTATTTGCTGTACTGGTCGAGGGTGTGCACCACCGCGTGGGTCGAGTACTTGCCCCACAGCGGATTGCCTTCCTTCGGGTAGTAGGACATCGCCAGCGCATCCGTGCCTTCCTTCTTGAAGCCCTGTGCGTCCCAGATGAACTTGCGGCTCGAGGCGAACGCGAAGTCGCGCACGTTCTTCGCCTTGAAGCGCCAGGTCCTGCTGCCCTCAAGCCGGGTCTTTTCCTTGGCTTCGGCCTCGGCCTGGGTCACGATCAGCACCGGCTGTTTGGCAGTGCGGGCCTGCTTCAGGCGCTCGCGCTGGGCCGGCGTGAGCACGGCGTCCGGGTTCTGCAGTTCGCCGGTGGCGGCGACGATGTGGTCGGCCGGGACCGTCAGCTCGACGTCGTAGTCGCCAAATTCCAGCGTGAATTCACCGGCGCCGAGGAACTGCTTGTGCTGCCAGCCGTGGGCGTCGTAGTAGGCGGCCATGCGCGGGAACCATTGCGCGATCGCGAACAGGTCGTTCTTGTCGTCGAAGGTCTCGTAGCCCGAGCGGCCGTGCACCACCTTCTGGTCGTTGATCTTGTAGTTCCATTCGACCGCGAAGGCCAGCTTCGAACCCGGCTTCATCGCCTGCGGCAGGTCGATGCGCATCATGGTGCCGTTGATGACGTAACGGAGCGGGGCGCCGCCGGCATCCTTCACCGCGGTGATGTTGAAGCCGCCGTCGAAGAGGCGCGATTCCAGCATGGTGCGCATGCCGTCGAACTTCACGCCCGTTTCGGGAGTGGCTTTCGCCCAGGCCTCGCGCGACATCACGGTGGCGGTGGTGCGCGCGCCGGAGTTCGGCTTGAACAGGTTCTGGTCGAGCTGCAGCCACAGGTAGTTCAGCGTGTCCGGCGAGTTGTTGTGATAGGTGACGGTCTCGCTGCCGGTGATGGCGTGATTGGTTTCGTCCAGGCGGGCGCGGATCTTGTAGTCGRCGCGCTGCTGCCAGTAGGCGTGACCCGGTGCACCCGATGCGGTGCGGGTGTCGGTGGGCGTGGGCAGCAGTTCGTCGAGCTGACGGAACTTGTCTTCGAAAGGTTCGGCTGCGTGGGCGAGGGAAGCAACCAGGGTGAGTGCGGCGAGGCTGGCGGGCAGGCGTTTGAAATTCATGTCTCTCGTTATATGTATGTTTTTGTGGTCCCMAAATGCAGGGTGGGCACACCGTACCCACGCGGACGCCGGCATCATGCAAGCGTCACGCGTGGGCACGGGGTGCCCACCCTACGGCATTACTTGGCTGCTGCGTCGGCAGCGGCCTTGACTTCCGGCTTGGCGTCCTTGGTCTTCAGCTTCTCATTATAGTCGCGCATCATGTCGTCACCGCCACCGCGCTGCGACTTGAACAACTCCAGGCGCGACGGGGTCGCACGGCGCGGCCAGGCGTTGTCGCTCTGGTCGGTGTCCGCGGTTTCCCAGTACGGGTCCTGCACCAGGCTGGTCATCGGTTCGTCCGTGATGATCAGCTTCGTGATCTTCTTCGGGTTGTAGCGCCACACTTCGGCCGGCACGCGCTCGACGTACTTCTTGCCGCTGGCGAGCGTGATCTCGAGGATCAGCGGCGTCACCAGGCCGCCCTTGTTGCTGAAGTCGACCAGGTAGAGGTGCTTGCCTTCCTTCAGCAGCGCCTTTTCCCAATCCTCCAGGCCTTCCATCGCCTCGTTGTACTTGTTGCGGTCCTTGTTGGTGACCGTGAAGTCGTCGTGCTCGTTGTAGAAGTCCTTGAGTTCAGGATGCGCATCGACGCGGCGCTCGGCGCT
>NZ_JBFTMX010000087.1:0-2580 GCF_056397205.1 Massilia sp. 05N420 | reverse complement strand
AGCGGAAGAGCGCCAGCAGCTGCTGCAGCAGGAGAAGGCCAATATGGCTGCCGAGCTGCAGGCGATGGAAGACCAGCAGAATGCTGCGGCTTCGATCGAGCAGCATCATGGCGACGGCGAGTAATCCACTGCGCTTCAGCTTCTAGCCGCTGATAACGGTTAGGCAAGAACGGCACCTTCGGGTGCCGTTTTTTTTCGCTTAAACTTAAAGCTCACTGTCAAACGTAGATTTATTGTTATATTGTGTGAGACATCGGGATTTTCTAAGTGCTAGAATTCAAGGTGGCGCAATTAACTGCGTAAAAGATATCCTAAAAGGTTATTTTGAGAGCATCAATCCGCTTAATTGACAAGCGGTGAATGTAAGGTGCTGTAGTTTGTCAATAAATCGGCTTAGCGCCACAGATTTGTTCTCACTTAATCAAAGTCTTATTGTAATGGTACGTGTAAAAGACGAATAACAAATATCGAATATGCGAACTTCCTTTTCCTTTAGTAGATCTGATTCAGAAAACAAAAAAATGTCTACGCCACAGAAGATACAGCTGCGCCCTCACGATATCACTTTCATAGAGCTTACTGGATTTAAGTCTATTGCAAAGAAAACACGTGTCGACCTATCGCCGCTGACAATATTTTCTGGTGCAAACAGTTCTGGTAAATCTTCCGTATCTCAAGCAATCTTGCTTCTAAAGCAAACAAATGAGGCTGCATATGATCCAGGTGCGCTTCTGTTGAATGGCCCAAATGTAAAATTGACTTCGGCAACTCAATTGCTCTCGCAATTGCCGGAAATTAATTCAAAAAAATTTACAATTAAATTTGGGTTTCATAACGAAGCATCACTTGAGCTAAGTTATAAGTCCGCTCCTAATAAGCCTGGCGGTGTCGATATTAGCGCAATCAAGCAGGTGTCGAAATCAGGTCAAGTCATCCGGATCTCTAGCGCATCTACCCAAGCGGAATTATTGGAGGCACTCCTTGCCTCGCTGCCAGATGGATTTAGGGATTTTTACAATGAGCTGATGTCGAAAAATCAGGTGAGGTTAAAAAGAAATCGTTGCTTTTATCAGGTGAGTTCTGGAACCTCTAGCGATAACGAGTTCGTCGAGAAAATGGGTACTTCTTTTGGTTTTCCGGACGACAACGCTTTTCTGGAGCAGTTAATCCATGTGCCTGGATTGAGAGGCAACCCTGAACGCACTTATGCTACCACAGCAACTGGATCAGGTAATTATCCCGGACGGTTTGAGAACTATGTTGCAAGCTTAATTAGCGACTGGGAAGCAAATGATCCAAAAAAATTCAACCGCTTAACACAAAACTTGATTGACTTGGGATTAACTTCGGAAATCAAAACTAATAAAATTGATGACACCCAGGTTGAAATTAAAGTTTCGCGATTTAAGTCTAGTTGCGAGCGCCACGGGAATGCGCATCTTGTGAGTATTGCTGACGTCGGATTTGGCGTCTCTCAGGTTTTGCCAATTTTGGTTGCGTTAAATGCTGCACAAGTGGGTCAATATGTAATTATAGAGCAGCCTGAGCTTCACCTTCATCCGAAAGCCCAAAACAAACTTGGTAGCCTTTTAGCGGAAGCGATGCATCGCGGAGTAAGGATAATAATAGAAACCCACAGTAATATACTTCTGCAAGGAATTCAAACATTAGTGGCGCAAGATGAGATCTTGCACGAAAATACCGCGCTAAATTGGTTTGAGACTACTGAAGAGGGATACACTAAGGTTACTAGAGGGCGGTTCGATACTCTAGGTGCATTTGGATCATGGCCAGCTGACTTCATGGATATTCAGCTTAATTCTGAGGCCCGTTATCTTGATGCAGTCGAGCAAAAAATTTTTGTTAAGTCGAGCGATGAAAAATAAAAGGCGGAAGATTGTGGTTGATGCTAGCGTTGCTCATGCGGCTGGCGATGTAAGCTTGCATCCGACATCGAAGCAATGCCGAGAAACTCTGCTGGCACTTAGTGATTTCTCAGCTGTTTTTTGCCAAAGCCTGAAGGCCGAATGGGGAAAGCATGAATCGGCTTTTGCCCGTGCTTGGAAAGTTAAGATGATTCAAGAGGGGAAAGCAGTATTTTTCGATGAGGATCCAATTTTAAATGGATTCAAACAATTTATTGATGACTCAGCCGCAGATGCCCACGCTAAGGGCGCAATGGATAAAGATGCGCATCTAGTTTCTTCAGCTATATCAAATGACAAAATTGTAGTTGCACTTGATGAAAAGGTAAGAAAACTGTTTTCTAAACACTGTTTGCCCTTTAAAGGTGTTAAGAAAGTTTTGTGGTCAAATCCTATCAAGACCGAAGATAATACCGTTGGGTGGTTAAAGGCCGGCGCTAAGCGAGATAAAACTTTTACTTTGCAGTCATACTCGTTACATCAAGATTAAAAGCTGCATCAAGCTAAAGATCAACGACAAGCACATCGAGGTGATCGTTCGCCAGATGCTGCGCCGCGTGCAGATCGTCGAAGCCGGCGACACCGACTACATCGTCGGCGAGCAGGTCGAGCGTTCGGAACTGCTGGAAGCGAACGACCGCATCGAAGCCGCGGG
>NZ_JBFTMX010000086.1:0-3816 GCF_056397205.1 Massilia sp. 05N420 | reverse complement strand
GGTACCACCCCTTCCCATCCCGAACAGGACCGTGAAACGACTTTGCGCCGATGATAGTGCTGCAACCAGTGTGAAAGTAGGTTATCGTCAGGCTAATTATTCGCAGAAGCCCGCTCAATTCGATTGAGCGGGCTTTTTGCTTTTCTGCGTGCCTGTTTCAGATACCAGACAAGACGAGACAAGGCCCGCCGCTCTGGAATCGCGCGATGCGCGTCGAGCTGGCGGGCCTGGCGATAATGGCGAGACCGATCGTCGCCATCCAGCCGCGTGCAAGCAGGCGCCGCCGGTAACGCCGCGGTCACGCTTGCATGAACGGCTGGGCTTGCATTCGTCTCCGTCTGCGCTCCCCCCGATATCGGAACTTCAGGTAGACGAATGCGGCCCAGTTCGTGGAATTCTGCCAGTGCCGCTTTCGCACAGGCCATGCAGGTATTATCCAGTTGCAAGCGCCCTCATCTGTTCGAAGCCTCACACAACCCCCTTGCACTGCACAACGCAAATCAGGAGCGCGGTTCGGTAACCTCGATGGGATCGCTTCGTGGCAGGAGATACCACAGTCCCACAAAGAGCAGCAGCGAAGCAACCGCGGCAACAATGCTGAGCGCAAGGCTGTCGGTCGCGAGCGACATTACCGTCAACATATCGAGCGACAGCCCGACAGCCAGTGGTATGAGCGCACCGCGGATGGATTTGCGTGAAATGCGCAGCATCCGCGACGTCGCAAGGCCGTGCTGGGCACGGTTATAGACGGCCGGCGTCATCAGCATGCCCATGGCGACAAACAGCAGGCACAGTCCCATCAGATGGCAGACTTGGGCATAGGCCGCGAGATCCGTGAAGCGTTCGTTGAATAYGGCGATCGTCTGGAAGCCGAACACCGCCTGAAGACCGGGAAGGATGCAGCGCGCTTCCTCGATAATGTCGCGCATCTCCTGGTCGTCTTTATGTTGTTGAGAAGCTTGATCGTCCATGGGATGACAGTAACGTCAAACACGGCCGTATTCAACCGGACGCACGATTGACGCCCTGCAGGACATCACGCCCGCACGATCTGCGTCTGCGAAGTCCATTGTTCCAGGCTGTGCCGCTGGATCGCGGCCGCCATCAGGTCCGGAAACAGGTCCGGCGTGCAGGCAAAGCAGGGGATGCCCATGGCGGACAGCCGGGCCGCATTGTCGCGGTCGTAGGACGGTGCGCCCGAATCGTTCAGCGCGAGCAGGGCGATCACCTGCACGCCGCTGCCGACCAGCGCGGCCGCCCGTCCCAGCATCTCCGCCTCGTTCCCGCCTTCATACAGATCGGTGATAAGCACACAGATCGTCTCGCGCGGCCGCGTCACCAGCCCCTGGCAATAGGCCAGCGCGCGATTGATGTCGGTGCCGCCGCCCAGCTGGGTGCCGAACAGGGCATCGAACGGATCAGACAGCAGTGGCGTCAGGTCGGCCACGGAGGTGTCGAACACTACCACCGAGGTGCTGACCGCCTTGATACTGGCGAGGACCGCCGCGAACACGCCCGCATACACGAAGGACGAGGCCATCGATCCGCTCTGGTCCACGCACAGCACGATGTCGCGCAGCGAACGTCCTCGGCGGCCGAAACCGATCCGCGTTTCGGGGATGATGGTGCGCAGCCAGTCGATGTCCTGATGGCGCGGCCGCAGCTTGCGGGCGGCGCGATTCAGGCTGCGCGATACGGCCTGGCGCATCGGCGCGGCCAGCTTGCGCTCCAGCTCCTCGACCACTTGCGCGACCACCTTGCGCGCCGTCGCCCTGGTCTTGTTCGCCATGACGCGGTTCAGGTTGAGCAGGGTCGCGACCAGGTGCACGTCCGGTTCCACCGCCGCCAGCATCTCCGGCTCGCACGGCATTTCGCGCAGCTCCAGGCGCTCCAGCGCATCCTTCTGCATCACCTGCACCACGCTGGACGGGAAGTATTCGCGGATGTCGCCCAGTCAGCGCGCCACCCGCGGCGCCGATGCGCCCAGCCCTCCCTTCGGACTGCCGTCCGGGCTGCCGTACAGCGCATCGAGCACGCCGTCGATGGCGGCATTCTCGACATTCAGCGGCATCGGTCCAGTGGCGTCCTGGCCCAGCACCAGCCGCCAGCGCCGCGCCGCTTCCGCACTGCGTTCGTCATTCGCCATGGATGGCCTCTTCGAGCGGCCGCGCTGCCAACAGGGTGTGCAGGACCGGCAGCACGCGCTGCGCCCAGGCCGGATCAACCGCGGTCTCGGCCGGTGTTACGCCCGATGCCGCGCCGTTGCCATGCGCGGCCCGTTCGCCGAGTTCACGGCGCTCCGGCGCGGTAAAGGTCGACACCATGCGGCGCAGCAGCGGCAGCAGTTCCGTGAAGGTGCCGGGAGGAAGCGAGGGCAGCCAGCCGTTGACGATGTTCCACAGGGCGTCGCTGTGCGCCAGCAAGGTGCCGCTGCCCTGCAGGAAGCCTTCCAGCCACTGCGCGGCGGCCAGCGGCGCCACGCCCGGCGAGCAGTGCAGAGACAACTGCTGCGCGGCGCGCTCCGCATTCCATTCGCCGTGCTCGGTCAGGATGCGTGCGCAGCGCCCGCTCAGCATCGGATGCGACAGCTCGCCGTCGAACTCCGTGCCGGGCGAGAGCTGCTGTTCGAAGCCCTGGGCGCCGGCCGCATACTGCAGCAGCAGGGCCCAGCGCGTATCCGGGCCGTGCAGCCGTGTCGCGCGCACGCGCGGGCGCTCGTCATCGAAAGTGGTCTGGGCCAGCACACGCCAGGAGCCCTCGATGCCGGRCTGGCGCAGCACCTCGTCCTGGCTCACGGTCCAGCCGAGCGGGGCGCACGTCGGCCTGCAGGGGGAGGAGGCAACTGGCCGAGGCGCTGCCAGGCTTGGGTCAGCAGGTAGATCGAGGCCAGCTCGTTGGCAACCAGGCTGTCGGCATGGCGCAGGCCCGACTGGTACAAGAAGCTGCCGGCGCGGCGGAGCCGGCGTGCGAGGGGGCCGCCTGGGAATCGGCCATGCGCGCGGCGATCCCGTCCCACATGCCCTGGCCGCGCGAGCGCACCGCGGCGAGACCTTCGCGCGCCAGATCGTGCAGCCAGGTCTGCAGTTCCCGCATGCCGGCATCGATCTTGTCTTCGCGCTTTTCTTCACGCTTGCGGGCTTGGGCCGTGGCGGCGGTGGACGCTGTCGGATCTTGTGCGATGGCGTTGTCGGCCTTCTTTTCCTGGCGTGTCTGGCGGCTGGACACCCAGTCGCCGACCCATTGCGGTTCGGCGCCGCCCGGGAATAGTGCTGGTTCGGCCGTCGACAAGAGATATAGGCCGAGCTCATGCTTGCAGGGGAATTTGCGGCTGGGACAGGTGCATTTGAAGGCGGGCCCGTTCGGGTCGACCTGGGTTTTATACGGTGTCTTGCCGCTGCCCTGGCATTCGTCCCATAGGGCGGCTGCGCTTTTGCCGAGATTCGACCACTGATGCGCTGCTGCCAACTGGCTGCCGGCCTTGGCCGAAGCTGGATCGGGTGCGAGAGCCAGGATCTGCTTAGCGTCGAGGGTCACCGATGCCCTTCTCGTGAATGATGGCGGGACTGCGTATCGATGAAAGCCACTCCACGATTATTGTTGAGTGGTCAATCGTGCGGCGTCACCGCCGGTATGCAGAGGTTCGCGCAACAGGACTTGCGTGCTCGTATGCCGTTTGCTATAGTGCGCGTCCTGCTTCTGCAGCGCAGGAAAAGCTGAACGAAATCAAGTAGTTGGGCTAGGTGTTTTGATAACACCGCTGGCGCTGAAGAAAAAGATGGAGTTGACGAGTTAAGCGAAACACTGCATAATCTCACT
>NZ_JBFTMX010000085.1:0-4009 GCF_056397205.1 Massilia sp. 05N420 | reverse complement strand
GCCGTGATGTGGCGGTAGGTGCCCAGCACGATGTTGTTGGCGGCCAGCGAGTCGGCGGTCACGAAGAAGCCCAGGTTGCGCTTGACGATGCGGCGCTCGTCTTCGGTCAGCCCGTTGGGATTCTTCCACAGCTCGATGTCGCGCTGCATGTTCACTTCCTGCGGCATCCAGTGGTTGGCGCAGCCGGCCAGGTATTTATCCCAGGCCCACTTGTACTTGAACGGCACCAACTGGTTGACGTCGGTTTTGGCGTTGATGATGCGCTTGTCGTCGGCGTTGACGCGCTTGGCGACATCGGCGGCGCTGACGCCTTCCGCGATGTTGCTTCCTGCGGCGGCGGCCGGTGCGCCCGTGGTCGGTTCATCGTCCCATGACAGAGCCATGATCTTTTCCTTCTATTATTAACTTAGAAACGTCGCCCCCGCGGAGGCGGGGGCCCAAGTTAAGTTAGCGTACCGCGAACAAACTTGGATTCCCGCCTTCGCGGGAACGACGGGGTGTCTTTACTGGCAGGCTTCGCACTCGTCGAAGCCGGCATCGCCCGGACGCAGGTAGCAGGCCGCGCCTTCCACCACATCCGCCGAAGCTGCCGGAGCAGCCGCCGGAGCCGGAGCTGCTGCCGCCGCCGCCGACAGGCCGCCATCGACCGCCACGGCGTTCAGGGCGCCGGTACGGGTAGTCGACTTCTCCATGTGGGTCGCCGCGATGGTGCGCAGGTAGTAGGTCGTCTTCAGGCCGCGCAGCCAGGCCAGCTTGTAGGTCTCGTCCAGCTTCTTGCCCGAGGCGCCGGCCATGTAGATGTTCAACGACTGCGCCTGGTCGATCCACTTCTGGCGGCGGGAAGCGGCTTCCACCAGCCACTTCGGCTCGACTTCGAAGGCCGTCGCGTAGATGTCGCGCAGGTCTTGCGGCACGCGGTCGATACGCGACAGCGAGCCGTCGAAGTATTTCAGGTCGTTGATCATGACCTCGTCCCACAGGCCGCGCGCCTTCAGGTCGCGCACCAGGTAGCCGTTGATCTCGGTAAATTCGCCCGACAGGTTCGACTTCACGTACAGGTTCTGGAAGGTCGGCTCGATGCAGGCAGAGACGCCAATGATGTTCGAGATGGTCGCGGTCGGCGCGATCGCCACGCAGTTCGAGTTACGCATACCGAACTGCTTGATGCGGTTGCGGACCACGGTCCAGTCCATGGTTTCGGACAGGTCCTGCTCCAGGTAGCCGCCGCGCTCTTCGGCCAGCAGCTTGATCGAATCCTGCGGCAGGATGCCGCGGTCCCACAGCGAACCTTCGTAGGACTGGTAGCGGCCGCGCTCTTCGGCCAGCTCGGTCGAAGCCAGGTAGGCGTAGTAGCAGACGGCTTCCATCGAGCGGTCGGCGAATTCCACGGCCTTGCTTGATGCAAACGGCACGCGCATCATGTGCAGGCAGTCCTGGAAACCCATGATGCCCAGGCCGACCGGACGGTGGCGCAGGTTCGAGTTTTTCGCCTTGTCGACGGCGTAGTAGTTGATGTCGATGACGTTGTCCAGCATGCGCATCGCGGTGCGGATGGTCTTCTGCAGCTTGACCGCGTCCAGGCCGTCGCCCTTCATGTGGGCCGGCATGTTGACCGAACCCAGGTTGCAGACGGCGATCTCGTCGGCGTTGGTGTTCAGCGTGATCTCGGTGCACAGGTTCGAGGAGTGCACCACGCCCACGTGCTGCTGCGGCGAGCGGATGTTGCACGGATCCTTGAAGGTGATCCACGGGTGGCCGGTCTCGAACAGCATCGACAGCATCTTGCGCCACAGGTCGAGCGCTTCGATTTTCTTGTACACGGTCATTTCGCCGCGCGCCGCCCTGGCTTCGTAGCCCAGGTAGGCTTCTTCGAAAGCCTTGCCGACCTTGTCGTGCAGGTCCGGCACTTCGGACGGCGARAACAGGCTCCAGGAGCCCTTCTCCATCACGCGCTTCATGAACAGGTCGGGAATCCAGTTCGCGGTGTTCATGTCGTGGGTGCGGCGGCGGTCGTCGCCGGTGTTCTTGCGCAGGTCGAGGAATTCCTCGATGTCCAGGTGCCAGGTTTCCAGGTAGCCGCAGACCGCGCCCTTGCGCTTGCCGCCCTGGTTGACCGCCACGGCGGTGTCGTTCGCCACTTTCAGGAACGGAACCACGCCCTGCGACTTGCCGTTGGTGCCCTTGATGCGCGAACCCATCGCGCGGACCGGGGTCCAGTCGTTGCCCAGGCCGCCGGCGAATTTCGACAGCAGTGCGTTTTCCTTGATCGCGTCGTAGATGCCTTCCAGGTCGTCGCTGACGGTGGTCAGGTAGCACGAGGACAGCTGCGAGCGGCGGGTGCCCGAGTTGAACAGGGTCGGGGTCGAGCTCATGAAGTCGAAGCTCGACAGCAGGTTGTAGAACTCGATCGCGCGCGCTTCGCGGTTCTCTTCGCGCAGGGACAGGCCCATTGCGACGCGCATGTAGAAGGCCTGCGGCATCTCGATGCGGGTTTCGCGGATGTGCAGGAAGTAGCGGTCGTACAGGGTCTGCAGGCCGATGTAGCCGAATTGCAGGTCGCGGTCGGCGACGATGGCCTTGGCCAGCTTCTGCAGGTCGAACTTGGCCAGTTCCTCGTCCAGCAGCTCGGCGTCGATGCCCTTGGCGATGTACTGCGGGAAGTAGGTCACGTATTCGGCGGCGGCACCGGCTTGCGGCACTTCCTTGCCGAAGACTTCCTTGCGGATGGTGTGCAGCAGGATGCGCGCGGTGACCTGGCTGTAGGCCGGATCCTTTTCCATCAGGGCGCGGGCGGCCAGGATGGCCGACTTGTGCAGCTCCTCGACCGGCACGCCGTCGTACAGGTTCTTGACGGTTTCGGCCAGGATGGCGTCGGCGTCGACATGCTTTTCCAGGCCGGCGCAGGCGGCGCCGATCAGGGACGAGACTTCGTTCATGTCCAGCGGACGGCGCACGCCGCCGTCGACCACGGTGAACTGCGGCGCGGCGACCGCTTGGCTGCCTGCGGCTTCCTTGGCGGCGCGGCGCTCGTCCATGCGCTTGGCGCGGTACAGCACGTATTCGCGCGCGACGTCATGCTCGCCCGAGCGCATCAGGGACAGCTCCACCTGGTCCTGCACATCTTCGATGTGGAAGGTGCCGCCGTTCGGCTGGCGGCGCACCAGGGCGGCGACCACGTTGTTGGTCAGCTGCTCGACCAGGTCGCGGATGCGCGCCGACTCGCGGCCCTGCTCGCCGTTCACGGCGAGGAAAGCCTTGGTCATCGCGACGGCGATCTTGTTCGGAGCAAACGGCACCACGGCGCCGTTGCGGCGGATGATGCGGTAGTCGCCGGTCGCGACCAGTTCAGCCGCGCTGGTGCCGGCAGCCGTTCCTGGTTGCGGATTGATGGAGATGTCCGAAGATGTTTGCATTGAGCCTCCCAGGATGGCAGCGCGCCACCAACTAAAAACGATGAATGCCAACTGAGCAAAGTTGGCAACCTAATAACTTTTTGAAAATAATAAAGAGGAGAGCCATGTTGAAAAACGCCTGCATGCGCCCCTCCTCTTACTGATCTGTCTTCCGACACTGACCACTAGATATAGTGTCCGACAGCCGTATGAGCCTAATTGTAGTCGATATTCGGCAATATCAAAGGCTCTGCTGAGCGGTTTTTTTTGTAGCGCCGAGCTTGACATTTGCCGAGGCGAATCATCATGGGCCTCGGAATGAAAGTAAGCACTAACATAACGATTGGGGGGCCCAGGCRTGGTGCGGCCAGACGTTGACGGAGTCGGCGTTCAGGCCATGCTGCGATGGCGAAAAGGCAACAGCTCGCCCGTTTAACCATGATCCGAATCAGGGTTCGGGCGCGTGGATCTCCAGTTTCTGCATCTGATAGCGCAGTTGGCGCACGCTGATGCCGAGCAGGCTGGCAGCCTGGGTGCGGTTGAACTGGGTCTGCTGCAGCGCGCGCAGGATGATGTCGCGCTCGACCTGGCTGAGGTAGTCCGGCAGGTTGCTGGGC
>NZ_JBFTMX010000084.1:0-5420 GCF_056397205.1 Massilia sp. 05N420 | reverse complement strand
TGTTGATTGTTAAAGATCGTATTCGGTACTGCCTTGCTGCATCCAACGAATCGTTTTGTTCGTCAGCAGCAGAGGAATGAGATTATGCAGTGTTTCGCTTAACTCGTCAACTCCATCTTTTTCTTCAGCGCACTCGGCATGGCCGTTTATACAAGTTTAATTCGTTGATTCTATTAAACTTTTCGTGCGCCGCAGAAGCAGGACGCGAACTATAGCAAACCCTCCGCCCCGAGCGCAAGAGGCGTCCGTCGCTTTTTGTACGATAGGCTAGCGGATGGCCGGTACCAGCTGCCCGAGAATGGCATGCGCCGCCTCGACGCGCGCCGGAATCGGGTAGTTCTTATTCGCCAGCATGACGATACCGACCCGGTGCTCCGGTACGAACAGCACATAAGCGCCGAACCCACCGGTGGCGCCGGTCTTGTTAAAGAGCGTCCCGCGCGGCGGCGCCTGCGGCGGCTCGAGCCTGGTAACGGCATTGAAGCCGCGGCTCATCTTCTCGGAATTCCCGGCCTGCAGCTGCGCCAGGCTCACCGGCGCGCGGTACTGCTCCCAGCCGAGCCCCTGCACGGTGTCGCCGACCCGGAAGTAGCCGGCGTGAGTGCATTCCAGCGCCTGCCGCATCGGCTCGTCGAGCCGGGAAGGATCGATGTTCTCCTGCACGAAGCGGATCATATCGGCGGTGCTCGACTTCACGCCATAGGCTTCCGCATCGAAGAYGCCGGGATTGACCCGCACCGGCTTGTTCGCGCTGTTGTATCCCCAGGCGTAATCCGCCATCGACGCGGCCGGCACGCGGACATGACTGTGCTTCAGGCCGAGCGCAGGGAACAGCTTGCCCTCGACGGCATCGGCAAAGCCCATATGCAGGGCCAATGCCGTCACATGTCCGAACAGGCCGATGCTCGGATTCGAATAGCGGCGCTGTGTCCCCGGCGGCGCGTCCGGTCTCCAGTTGCGGAAGTAGGCCAGCATCTGCGCATCGTTGGTGACCTCGTCCGGAAACTGCAGCGGCAGGCCGCCGGCCGTGTAGGTGCCGAGTTCGAGCAGGCTGGCGCGGTCGATCGCACTCCCTCTCAGCTGCGGCATGAAGCGGCCCGGATGGTCGTCGAAGGACAGCTTGCCCTGGCCGTGGGCATAGCAGCCCAGCGTCGCGGCGAAGGTCTTGCTGACCGAGCCCAGCTCGAACAGCGTGTTCTCGCTGACGGGAATGCCCTTCTCCTTTGATGCCAGGCCATAGTTGAAGAACATGGCATGTCCGTCGACAGTCACGGCGACCGCCATCCCGGGCACGTCGTGCTGCGCCATCAGGGGCCGGATCGCGCGGTCGACGGCGTCGCGCACGGCGGCATCGGAGACATTCGCGGCGCGGCCCGCGAACGGCAGAAGGCAAAGACAGGTCAGGGCGAGGCGCCCGATGGCTTGCAGACGGATGGTCAAGAGAATCTCCCGTTGATGGTGACGCGCCAGTATAGGCAGGGCCATACCGCCGCAACCAGCACCGCCGTCACGGCGCGCCGGCGTTTCGTCACATCGCCGACTTCAGCGCATGCAGATAGCGTTCGCTCACCGCCACCGCGGCGCCGCTACGCAGCGTCAGCCGGTAGCTGCCGTCGCCGACGGTCTCCAGGCGGGCGATCTGGCTGCGCCGGACGATCGCACTGCGGTGCACGCGCAGGAAGTCTTCCGGCGCAAGCAGCGCTTCCAGGCGGTTCAGGGTGATACGGTGCAGGACCGTGCGACCTTCCAGATGCAGCTCGACGTAGTTGCCCGCCGATTCGACCCACAGGATGTCGTCCACGCGGATCTGCTCGATGCGGCCGACCGAACGCACATTGATGCGCTGCAGTCGCTCCACGGCCTTGCCCACACCGGCATCGACGTAATCGCGCAGGGCCGCGCCGTAGGCTTCGCGCTGACGCTGGCCCAGCATGGCGCCGATGCGTTCGACGGTCTGGGCCAGGCGCGCGTCGCTCAAGGGCTTGAGCAGGTAGTCGAGGGCGTGCACCTCGAAGGCGTCGACCGCATGCTCGCTGTAGGCGGTCACGAAGACGATCAGCGGCGGCTCGCGCATGCGGCTGACTTCGCGCGCGAGCACGAGGCCGGATTCGGCCGGCATCTGGATATCGAGGAAGATCACATCGATCTCCTGGGCAGCCAGTGCCGTGCGCGCGGATGCGGCGCTGTCGCACTCCGCCATCAGGCGCCAGTCGGCATGTGCGCCCAGGGCCAGGCGCAGGTTGGCGCGGCTGGGCGCTTCATCGTCGACGATCAGGTAACGCACGCTCATCGCTCAGTCCCTGTCCAGCGGCAGGCGGACCTCGGCCACGAAGCGGCCGTCTTCCACGCTGGTGACCAGCGAGGCGGTAGGATGCATCAGCTTGAGCCGTTCGCGCGTATTCGCCAGCCCGAGCCCGGCGCCGGGGTTCGGCGACGCCTGCGCGCTGACGGGATTGGCGACGCGGATGGCGAGCGTCTCGTCGTCCTGCGCGAAGACCAGGCGGATGTCGCTCGGCCCCTGGTGGCAATCGAGATCGTGGCGCAGCGCGTTCTCGATCAGCGGCTGCAGCAGCAGCGGTGGACACTCGACTTCGTGCAGCAGCCCGCCCTCGCCGTCGATCCGCACCTGCAGCCGGTCGCCATAGCGCAAGCGCTGCAGATCCAGGTAGTCGCGCACGAACTGCAGCTCGGCGGCGACGGTGACGGTATTGCGCACGCTCGCCGACAGCGCGTAACGCAGCAGGTCGCTGAGGCGCTCGATGCCGCCGAGGGCGAGTCTGCGGTCGCCGTCGCGCACCAGGGCGCTGATCGCGTTCAGGGCATTGAACAGGAAGTGCGGCTCGAACTGGGCGCGCAGGGCCAGCATGCGTTGCTGCTCGAGGGCCAGGCGCAGGTTGAGCATATCGGTCTGGCTGCGCTGCCAGGCCAGTTCGCGCTCGCGTGCCTGGCGCCAGTAATGGATGGCGAGGATGGCGGCGAAGGTGCCGGTGGTCGAGAACCAGCCGACCAGCAGCATCTTCATCAGCAGCAGGCGGGCATCCTCGAAGCTGCCGACGTGGAGGTAGCCGCGCAGCCAGGCCATATAGGTCCATTGCGCGGGCTGGAACAGGAACACGAGGCCGAAGAACAGCGCGACCACATTGCGCGGCCGGGCAATCAGGGCCGGCCAGCGCGCGAGGATCAGGCTGAGTCCCGCGCTGAGGACGATCAGCGGCACCGCATACTCGATGAACCAGGTCACCAGCAGGGCCGGATAGTGGCTGTCGACGCCGACGCGCAGGTTGTCGCTATAGGTCTGCAGGGCGCCGAGGGCGCTGATGGCTGCCCACACCAGCACGGCCATGGCGATGGTCCTGGTTGCGGGCGGCGTGCGCGGAAGAGAGAGCTGCGTCATCGGAAAAGTATAGCAGCGGCCCGGTTCGCCGGATCGGCCGCGGCGGCCGGCTTCATCACGCGGATGCGGGGTTTCGTCACCGCCCTGCTGCCACGGCGGCGGACCGCTTGCAGAATCGTCCAGGCCTCATTCGAACCCTCTTCACTTTTGTCCGCACATGAAAAAAACCATCTGCCTTGCCGTCGCCATTGCCTTCGGCGCCTCCATGAACGCCGCCGCCGCCGACTGGTTCGCGCCCCAGGATCCCTTCCCCTTGTACGGCAACAGCTACTATGTCGGTACCGGCGGCATCAGCGCGGTGCTGATCACCTCACCGGCCGGCCACATCCTCATCGACGGCGGCCCGACCGGCGCGTCTGACCAGATCGCCGAGCACGTGCGCCGGCTCGGCTTCAAGGTCGAGGACATCCGCTACATCCTGAACGGGCACGAGCACTTCGATCACGCCGGCGGCATCGCCGCCTTGCAGAAGCTGAGCGGCGCGACGGTACTGGGCAGTGCGCCATCCGTGGCGGTGCTGCGGTCCGGCCAGGCCGACAGGCGCGACCCGCAATATCCCAACCTGGAAGCGATGACGCCGGTCGCCAACACGCGCAGCGTGCGTGACGGCGAGGTCGTGAGACTCGGACCGCTCGCGGTCACGGCCCACTTCACGCCCGGACATACGATGGGTGCGACCAGTTGGACCTGGCAGTCGAGCGAAGGCGGGCGGACCATGAACATGGTGTACGGCGACAGCCTGACCGCAGTGGTTGCCGATGGCCTGAGCTTCAGCGGGAATGCGCTGTACCCGAATGCGCGGGCGGATATCGAGCGTTCGATCGCCACCGTCAAAGCCCTGGATTGCGATGTGCTGGTGAGCTCGCATCCGGAGGCGAGCGAGATGTGGGAAAAGAAGGCGAAACAGGCGACGCTCGGCAATGCGGCATTCGTCGACCCCGAGGGCTGCCGAAAGTATGCGGCGAAGGCGCGGGCGATGCTGGCAAAAATACTGGCCGCGGAAGCTGCGAAAGCTGCGGAAGCGCCGTCCGCCTATCGGCTCGACGACACCGAAGTGCGCGACGTGCACGCACGGGCGCTGAACCGCGATTACCAGGTCTTCATCGCACTGCCGGAATCCTATCGTTCGTCGGATCGCCGTTATCCGGTGCTGTTCGTCACCGATGCCGCTTACGGTTTTCCGGTCACGCGCAGCATCGCCCAGCGGCTGGCCAAGCATGCCGGCCTGGAGGAAGCGATCGTGGTAGGCCTGTCTTACGCAAAAGGYGACAGCGCCGTGTTCAGCCGGCGCCGCGATTACACACCGTCGATGCCGCGCACACAAGGGTATGTGTCGGAAACGCCGGGACGGGCGGTGGCGTTCGGCGAGGCGGAGGCATATGGCGGCTTCATCGCCGATGACGTGTTTCCGCTGATCGCGTCGCACTATCGCGCGGACATGCGCCGCAAGATCTTCGTCGGCCATTCCTACGGCAGCCTGCTGGGCCTGCAGCTTCTGCTGAGCCGTCCGAAAACCTTCGAGCATTACATCCTCGGCAGTCCCTCCTTGTGGTTCGACCGCGGCGTGATGTTCGATCGCGAAAAGGCGTATGCGAAGGGGCACAAGGATATGCCGGCATCGGTATTCTTCGGCATCGGCGGGCGCGAAACGCTGGCGGCCGGGAAGACGCGCTCACGGAATGAAGAGGATGCCGATATGGTGGCCGATTTGAGGGAATTCGATGCGGCGCTGAAAGCGCATCGCTATCCAGGATTGGCGACGCATCTGGAAGTCTTTGCGGACGAGGATCACGCAAGCGTATTCCCGCTGGTGCTCACACATGGACTGCGGGCGTATCTGAAACAGGCGCGCTAGAAAAGCAAAAAGCCCGCTCAAGGAATTGAGCGGGCTTCTGCGAATAATTAGCCTGACGATAACCTACTTTCACACTGGTTGCAGCACTATCATCGGCGCAAAGTCGTTTCACGGTCCTGTTCGGGATGGGAAGGGGTGGTACCGACTTGCTATGGTCATCAGGCATGACTT
>NZ_JBFTMX010000083.1:0-5518 GCF_056397205.1 Massilia sp. 05N420 | reverse complement strand
GTGCGGTCGCCGGCCTGGTAGTCGTACCAGCCGCCGCCCGTCTTCTGGCCGAAGCGGCCCGCTTCGCACAGCAGGTCGGCGGTCTTCGAGTAGGCCACCTCCGGCATCTCGAGCGCGCGGCGCTTGCGGATGGCCCAGCCGATGTCGTTGCCGGCCAGGTCGCCCATGCGGAAAGGGCCCATGGCGAAGCCGAAGCCTTCGATCGCGCGGTCGACCTGTTGCGGCAGCGCGCCCTCGTCGAGCAGGAAGCCGGCCTGGCGGATGTACTGCTCGACCATGCGGTTGCCGATGAAGCCGTCGCAGACCCCGCTCACCACGCCGGTCTTCTTCAGTTTCTTCGACAGCACCAAGGCGGTGGCCAGCACATCCTTGCCGGTCTGCGCGCCGCGCACGATCTCGAGCAGCTTCATCACGTTGGCCGGGCTGAAGAAGTGCAGGCCGATCACGTCCTGCGGGCGGGAGGTGAAGGAAGCGATCTTGTTCAGGTCCAGGGTCGAGGTGTTCGACGCCAGGATGGCGCCTGGACGCATCACCTGGTCGAGCCGGCGGAACACGCTCTCCTTGACGCCCATGTCCTCGAACACCGCTTCGATCACGATGTCGGCCTGGGCGATGTCGGCGTAGTCGAGGCTGCCCTTCACCAGGCCCATCCTCTGCTCGAATTTTTCCGGTGCCAGCTTGCCCTTTTTGACCGTGTTCTCGTAATTCTTGCGGATCGTGGCCAGGCCCTTGTCCAGCGCCTCCTGCTTCGTCTCGAGGATGGTGACGGGGATGCCGGCGTTCGCGAAGTTCATCGCGATGCCGCCGCCCATGGTGCCGGCGCCGATCACGGCGGCCGAGCGGATTTCGCGCACCGGCGTATCGGACGGCACGTCCGGGACCTTGCCGGCAGCGCGCTCGGCAAAGAAGGCGTGGCGCAGGGCCTTCGATTCGACGGTCTGGGTCAGGTGGATGAAGCGCGAGCGCTCGAACTTGCAGCCCTCTTCGAAGGGCATATTCACCGAGGCGGCGATGGTCTCGACACATTCCAGCGGCGCCGGGAAGGCCCCGGCAGCGGCCTTCACCCTGGCGCGGGCGGCATCGAGGAAGCCCTGGGCGTCGGCATGTTCGACCTTGCGCTCGCGGACCTTCGGCAGCGGAGGTGCGCCTGGGCGACGGACCTCAGCCATCTTGTTGGCGAAATCGACGGCGGCGGCCACCAGGTCGGTCCCGGCCGGGAATACCTCGTCGAACAGACTGCCGGCCAGCTTCTCGGACGATACCGGATTGCCGGATACGATCATGTCCAGCGCGGCCTCCAGGCCGATCACGCGCGGCAGGCGCTGGGTGCCGCCGGCGCCCGGCAACAGGCCGAGTTTTACTTCCGGCAGCGCGATCTGGGCGCCCGGCAGGGCCACGCGATAGTTGCAGCCCAGCGCCAGCTCCAGGCCGCCGCCCATGCAGACGCTGTGGATGGCAGCGACCACCGGCTTGCTTGAACCTTCCGCGGTGCGGATCAGGGTGTGCAGGGTCGGTTCGGTCAGGGCCTTGGGCGAATTGAATTCGCGGATGTCGGCGCCGCCCGAGAAGGCCTTGCCGGCGCCGGTGATCACGATCGCCTTGACCATGGGATCGGCTTCCGCGAGCTGCAGCGCCTCCACGGCGGCGGTGCGCGTCGCCAGCCCGAGGCCGTTGACCGGCGGGTTGTTCAGCGTAATGACGGCGACGTTGTTCTGGACCTGGTAATCGGCGCTCATGGGGTCTCCCTTGGGTGGATTTTCGTATGTTGAAACTGCAACAGGCACTATAAGCGATAAAAGTACGGTCGTGTTATTCCGCAGCTGCGGTCGCGTACAGCCTGTAGGCCACGCCGTGGCCTGCCAGCTCCAGCGGGCGTTCGTAGACCAGTCCCAGCTTTTCCAGCACGCGGCCGGACGCCGCATTGTCCGGATGTACCATGCCGACGATGCGCTTGACGCCGTGCTCGCGAACGCCCTGCTCCATCAGCACCCGCGCGCTCTCGGTCGCGTAGCCCTTGCCCCAGCAATCCGGCAGGAAGCGGTAGCCGACGTCGACTTCATCGAGATCTTCCAGGTATTTCAGGCCGCTGAAGCCGACCAGGCGTGCGCTGCTCTTTTCGACCACCGCCATGCGGCCGTAGCCGTGCACCGCATAGTCGCGCAGCGGCCGGGTGCGCAGGATCTCGCGCGCTTCGTCGACCGTGGAGACCGGGGTGTCGCCGGTGTAGCGGATGATCTCCGGCAGCGTGATCAGGGGCAGCCAGGCTTCGGCATCGTCGAGGGTGAAGGGGCGCAGTATTAGGCGTTCGGTTTCCATCGGTTCTTTCCGGTTCTCAGTTAGTGAACGAATGCTGGCTTGCTGCTTCGTTCCGGGCCATCTGGTGCGCGGTCAGGGCACGGATGATGGCGCCCGGCGCTTCAAGGTCCTGGCTGACCAGGCCGCGCATTTCCTCGGTGGCCAGGCCTGCCAACGCGGCATCGACCAGCGCCCGGGCCGCGGCGTCGCGGCCGCGGCCACGCAGGATCGCGGCGCGCAGCCGCAGGTCTTTCGCAAAGTTGAACAGCTCCGCGATGAGCCTCGGTGCAGCGTGCGTAGGCGTGAACAAGCGCTGGCCGCCGACCGTTTCGTTCAAGTAGGGCAGGAAACCCATCGGATCCGGCAGGAAGCGCTCGCCGAGGACAAAATCACCCGCCTCCACCACCGCCGGCAAGGCCATGAACGCCTCCCGCCGCGCATGCTCGGGCATCAGCGCATCGAACTGTACGAACAGTTCGTAGGTCGCGCGCGAATCCTCGAGGATGTCGCCGATCTGCGCGACCAGCCCGAAGCGCGTGGGCTGCGGCGAGTAATCGGCATGGCGGACACCGTAGAAGACGTCGCCGGCGAGCAGGCGGCGGGCCTGCTCGTCGCGCAGCCGGCTCAAGGCATCGCGCGCCGGCGGGTAGACCTCGATCAGGAATATCCACTCGAGCAGGTCGAGATGACCCACGTACTCGTCCTGCCCGTCCGCCATCACCAGCGCGTAAACGTCGAGCAGGTGGCGCAAGGCATCCTCGTACCTGCCATCTTCCCGCGCCAGCATCGCTTCATGATGCGCCCCCTGGACCTTGCCGTCCTTATCCGTTCGGATCACGATAATTCACTCCTCGGCGATATGGATCTTGGCCTTCACATGCTTCAGGCTGGCCACGATGGTAAAGGTCATGATCACCAGCAGCGACCACGAACTCCATTTGCTGATGTGGACCACCGACCAGGCGCCCAGCTGGTTCGGATAGCGCCACACGCCCCAGAAGGTGCCGATGTTCTCGGCCATCCAGATGAAGAAGCCGGTCAGCACGAAGCCCAGCATCAGCGGCATGCGGCGGTCGCGGTCGAGGGGCCGGAACACCACCGTGGTGCGCGAATACAGGCCGAGGGCGCAGGCGGCCAGGTACCAGCGGTAGTCGCCGATATAGTGGTGGGTGAAGAAGTTCACATAGATCAGGATCGCGATCGTGGTCGCCATCCAGTAAGGCGGATGGTGGCGGATGCGCAGGTCGAGCAGTCGCCAGGCCTGCACGATATAGCTGCCGACCGCCGCGTACATGAAGCCCGAGAACAGCGGCACGCCGAAGATCTTGGTATAGCCGAAGTCCGGATAGCTCCAGGACTGGACGCTGCCCGACACCTTGAAGGCTTCCAGCGCGAAGCCGACCACGTGGAACAGGCAGACCGCCTTCAGCTCGTCCCAGGTCTCCAGCCTGACCTTCACCATCCACAGCTGAATCGCGATCGCCACCACCAATAGCAGGTCGTAGCGCGGGACTCCCCAAAGGCCGGCGCGCGGCGTCAGGAAGATCGCGGCGAAGAACAGGCCGACGAACAGGCAGGCGCGCGCCTCCTTGACGCCGAAGTACAGGAACTCCACGAGGCCGCGGCGCAGGCCGGCCAGCGGCCGCGGGCGGTCGTCCATCAGGAAGCTGTCGATGGCGGATAGCATGCCGGTTCGATCAGGATGGCCGGGCGCTGTCGCGCTCGCGCTTCAGGTAGTGCGATGGCGGCTGGCCGACCAGCTTGCGGAAATCCGAGCTGAAATGGGCCTGGTCGAAGTAGCCGAGTTCCTGGGCCAGGGCGGCCAGGTCGGTCTCGCCGCCGGCCAGCCGGTCGGCCGCTTCGTGCAGGCGGAAGCGCCGGATGGTCCACTTCGGGCTCACGCCCACGTAGTCGCTGAACAGCAGCTGCAGGCTGCGCACGCTCGATCCGGCGGCCTCGGCCAGCTGCTCGACCTGGGTCAGGCCGGGCGTGGTCTCGGCCACCCGCAGGATGGCGGCGATGCGCTCGACCTGGGGATCGGGCGCCGGCAGCAGCGGGGCCAGCAAGCGGGTGCAGGCGGCGACCATGCCGGCGTCGCCCGGGCAGTCCAGCACGGCGTCCCGGGTGCCGGCTTCATCCCAGGGGAAGACCGCGGACAGGGCCAGCACCTGGTCGGTAATGGTATGCAGGGGCTTGCCGAGCAGTGCGCGGAAGGCGCCGGGCCGGAAGCGCAGGCCGCAGACCTTGCCCGCGCCTTTCAGTTCGTAGTCGAAGGCGCCGGTCGGCACGCCCCAGATACCGCTGCGGACGCGGTCGAACACCAGGTGCACGCAGGGATACGGGAGGGTGCGCTGGACGTAAGGCGGCTGGTCGCCGAGGTCCCATTCGACGATCCAGAAATGGTCGAGAAACGGCGCCAGCCCGGGCGCGGGCAGATAGCGCTCCATGCGGAACATCTTGCGCGCCTGGGCGGGCGCGACCACGCCTTTCGGGCGGTCCTGGACGGTTGCGAGCGGTGTCATCGGGTGCCATTCATGGGATCGTCTGCCGGGATTCTAGCATTCGCGTTTTTACAAGACGGCAATTCTATGCGCGTCTATCCTGAGCGTCCTTACTCACCACGAGGACGCCATGAACCGCAGCATCACCCTGTTCCACGCCCCGCATTCGCGCTCCGGCGCCGTCCGCATCCTGCTCGAGGAGCTGGGCGCACCCTACACGCTGGAAACCGTGAACCTGAAGACCAACGAGACCCACACGCCGCGCTACCTGGCCATCAACCCGATGGGCAAGGTGCCGGCCCTGCGCGTCGCGCAGGGACAGGACGAAGTGCTGGTGACCGAGCAGGCCGCCATCATGATCTACCTGGCGGACCTGTTCCCGCAGGCCGGCCTGGCGCCGGCCGTCGACGAATTGCAGCGCGGCGCCTGGCTGCGCTGGATGGCCTTCTACGGCTCCTGTTTCGAACCCGCGGTGGTCGACCGCGCGATGAAGCACGAAGCGGTGCCGTCCTCGACCTGCCCTTACGGCGACTACGACACCATGCTGTCCACGCTCACCCGACAGCTGCGCGCCGGCCCCTGGCTGCTGGGCGAGCGCTTCTCGGCGGCCGACATCCTGTGGGGCTATGCCCTGGCCTGGACCTCGGCCTTCCAGCTGGTGCCGGCGCTGCCCGAGATCGTCGACTACGTCGCCCGCTTCAATGCGCGGCCCTGCGCGCAGC
>NZ_JBFTMX010000082.1:0-6441 GCF_056397205.1 Massilia sp. 05N420 | reverse complement strand
TTCGAAGACCTGCTCGGCCGGCCGCCGGTGCCGCCGCGCATCGACCTGTTCGCCCGCTGCGTGCGCGGCAAGTCCGTGCTCGTGACCGGCGCCGGCGGCTCCATCGGCAGCGAGCTGTGCCGCCAGATCGTGACCGTCGCGCCGAGCCGCCTGCACCTGCTCGACCACTCCGAGTTCGCGCTCTACACGATCCGCCAGGAGCTGGCCACCCGCTTTCCCGACATCCCCATCGAAGCCCACCTCGGCTCGGTATGCAATGCCGACCTGGTCGAGCGCATCCTGCGCGACGGCAAGGTCGACACCATCTACCACGCCGCCGCCTACAAGCAYGTGCCCCTGGTCGAGASCAATATCGTCGAGGGCCTGCGCAACAACGTGGTCGGCGCCCAGGTCGTCGCCTCCCAGGCCGCCCGGCACCGCATCGAGACCTGCGTGCTGATCTCCAGCGACAAGGCGGTGCGCCCGACCAACATCATGGGCGCCAGCAAGCGCATCGCCGAACTCATCTTCCAGGCCGCGGCGGCTCGCCATGGCGCCCRCACCACCTTCTGCATGGTCCGCTTCGGCAACGTGCTCGGTTCGTCCGGCTCGGTGATCCCGCTGTTCCAGCGCCAGATCGCGCGCGGCGGCCCGCTGACCATYACCCACCCGGAAGTGTCGCGCTACTTCATGCTGATCCCCGAGGCCGCCCAGCTGGTGATCCAGGCCGGCGCGATGGCCAAGGGCGGCGACGTGTTCGTGCTCGACATGGGCGGACCGGTGCGCATCGTCGACCTGGCGCGCACCATGATCGCCCTGCACGGCCTGACCGAAAAAGGCGTCCAGAATCCGGACGGCGACATCGAGATCCGCTACGTCGGCCTGTTTCCGGGCGAGAAGCTGCACGAGGAGCTGCTGACCGACGGCGTGATCTTCCCCAGCGACCACCCGCGCATCATGCGCATGAAAGAAAATGCCTTGAGCCCCGGGGTTCTCGACACCTTCATCACCTGCCTGATGATGGCCTGCGACACCCATGATCGCAAGATGATCGAGTCGATGGTCAAGGCCATCGTCACCGAATATAGCCCCCAGCCGGCACCAAGCGCACCAAGCGCACCAGCCGCCCAGCCCGTCCGGACCCCGCAGCGTCTGGGACTGATCAAGAAAGCCGTCTCGTTCCRTATCTGATTCGCCTTGCCCCTCTCCCTAACCGATTCAGGAGGATTTCCATGCGTGATGAAAGCAAGCCAGCATCCTTGGAGCAGCTTGTCAACAAGCTGCGTGACCGCACAGCCATTATCGGCATCGTTGGCTTGGGCTACGTCGGCCTGCCGCTGACGCTGCGCTATGTCGAGGCAGGCTTCCGCGTCCTCGGCATCGATATCGACGGTACCAAGGTCGAGCGTCTGAATCGGGGGGAAAGTTATATCAACCATATCAAGGCCGGCGATATCGCGAAGGCGCACGACACGGGATTCGAGGCAACCACCGACTTCGCCCGCGCGGGCGAGCCGGACGCGCTCATCATCTGCGTGCCGACCCCGCTGAACGCCTACCGCGAACCGGACCTGTCCTTCGTGCTCGGCACCGCCGACGCCCTGCTGCCTTTCATGCGCCCTGGCCAGGTGCTGTCGCTGGAAAGCACCACCTACCCCGGCACCACCGACGAGGAACTCAAGCCGCGGCTGGAATCGCGCGGCTTCATTGTCGGGCGCGACGTCTTCCTGGTGTTCTCGCCGGAGCGCGAAGATCCGGCCAACCCGGACTTCCAGACACGCACCATTCCCAAGGTCTGCGGCGGCGTGACCGCGGCCTGCCTGGAGGCCGGCATCGCCCTCTACAGCCCCGCCATCGACCGCGTGGTGCCGGTCAGCTCGACCCGCGCCGCCGAGCTGACCAAGCTGCTGGAAAACATCCACCGCGCCGTCAACATCGGCCTGGTCAACGAGATGAAGATCATCGCCGACCGCATGAACATCGACATCCATGAGGTCATCCGCGCAGCGGCCACCAAACCCTTCGGCTTCACACCGTATTACCCTGGCCCTGGCCTGGGCGGGCACTGCATCCCGATCGATCCTTTCTACCTGACCTGGAAAGCGCGCGCCTACGGACTTCACACCCGCTTCATCGAACTGGCGGGCGAAATCAACAGTGAAATGCCGCACTGGGTGATCGAGAAGGTCACGGATGCACTCAACCGGCGCAGCAAGTCCGTCATGAACAGCCGGGTGCTGGTGCTGGGCATCGCCTACAAGAAGGATGTCGAGGACATGCGCGAGTCGCCCTCGGTCGAACTGATGGAGATCCTGCGGGACAAGGGCGCCGTGGTTCATTATTCGGATCCGCACGTACCGGTCTTCCCGCGCATGCGCGAGCACCGGTTCGACCTCGCGAGCGTCGATTTGACACCCGCAAGCATCGCTTCCTATGACGTGCTGCTGCTGGCGACCGCGCACTCCGCCTTTGACTACGATCTGATCCAGAGACACGCACCGCTCATCGTGGACACCCGCGGTGTCTACCTCGCCCCCATGTCCAACGTCGTGAAAGCTTGAGGATCCCGCCATGCGCCCCTATCCCGCCCCCATTACCGACCGCAAGATCAACTTTGCCCTGGTCGGTTGCGGCCGCATCGCCAACAATCATTTCGATGCGCTGCGCAAGCATCATGAGCGTGCAGAACTGGTCGGTGTTTGCGACGTCGATCCGCGTGCCCTCGACCACGCTGTAGGCTTGACCCGCGTCCCCGGCTATACCGACCTGGACGAGATGTTGCGAAAATGCGAAGCCGATGCCTTCATCCTGACGACACCGTCCGGCATGCATCCGGACCAGACGATCCAGATCGCGCAAGCCGGACACCACGTGATGACCGAGAAACCGATGGCAACCCGCTGGGAGGACGGCAAGCGCATGGTCGCCGCCGCCGACGCGGCCGGCGTGCGCCTGTTCGTGGTCAAGCAGAACCGCCGCAACGCCACGCTCCAGTTGCTCAAGCGGGCGGTCGACAAGAAGCGCTTCGGCCGCATCTACATGGTCAACCTGAATGTGTTCTGGACCCGCCCGCCGGAGTACTACACCAGTGCGAAATGGCGCGGCACCTGGGAATTCGACGGCGGTGCCTTCATGAACCAGGCCAGCCACTACGTCGACCTGATCGAATGGATCATCGGCCCGGTCGAGAGCCTGCAAGCGTATACCGCCACGCTGGCACGCGACATCGAGGTCGAGGATACCGGGGTGCTCAGCCTGCGCTGGCGCAACGGGGCGCTGGGTTCGATGAATGTCACCATGCTCACCTACCCGCGCAATCTGGAAGGCTCGATCACGATACTGGGCGAGCGCGGCACGGTACGCATCGGCGGCGTCGCTGTGAACGAGATCCAGCATTGGGAATTCGCCACCCCGGATCCGGACGACGACAAGGTGCGCGACGCCAGCTATGAGACGAGTTCCGTTTACGGCTTCGGCCACCCGCTCTACTACGACAACGTGATCAAGGTGTTGCGTGGCGAGGCCGAGCCGGAAACCGACGGCCGTGAGGGGCTGAAGTCGCTGGAAGTGCTGATCGCGGCATACAAGTCGGCACGCGACGGCCAGCGTGTGGCCTTGCCACTGGCTTACTGACATGGATACCAACATCCACTTCAGCGCGATCGTCGATGATGGCGCCGTGCTCGGCGAGGGAACCCGTGTGTGGCACTTTGCCCACGTCTGCGCGGGGGCGCGCATCGGCGCCGGCTGCTCGCTCGGCCAGAATGTGTTCGTCGGAGACGACGTTGTGATCGGCGACAACGTAAAGATCCAGAATAATGTTTCGGTCTACGATGCCGTGACGCTCGAGGACAATGTGTTCTGCGGACCGAGCATGGTCTTCACGAATGTCTATAACCCACGGGCGGCGGTCACGCGCAAGCACGAATACCGGCGCACGCTGGTACGCTGCGGAGCCACCATCGGCGCCAACGCGACCATCGTCTGCGGGGTAACGATCGGCGAGCACGCCTTCATCGGCGCGGGCGCGGTCGTCACCCGCGACGTGCCGGCGTTTGCACTGATGGCCGGCGTACCGGCGCGCCAGATCGGATGGATCAGCCGTTTCGGCGAACGCCTCTCTTTGCCGCTGACCGGTAATGCCGAGGCACGCTGCCAACACACCAAGGATCTCTACATCCTGCGAGACGGTACTTGCATGCTTTCCTACAGCACAAGCGCCGGCGCCTGGGCCCGCTTTCCTGAACCAGCCAAGTGAATCGACCATGGAATTCATCGACCTCAAATCCCAATATCAACAATCCCGCGACCTGATCAACCAGCGCATCCAGACCGTTCTCGACCACGGTCAGTACATCATGGGGCCGGAAGTGACAGAGCTCGAAACACGGCTTGCAGAGTACTGCGGCGCGCGTCATTGCGTCACAGTCTCATCCGGCACCGAGGCATTGATCATCGCCCTGATGGCGCTCGACATCGGTCCGGGTGATGAAGTGATCACAACACCGTTCTCATTCATCGCCACCGCCGAGGCAATCGTCCTGGTCGGCGCAAAGCCGGTATTCGTCGATATCGACTGCGGAACCTGCAATATCGATCCTGCGCTGATCGAGTCTGCCATCACCACCCGCACCCGGGCGATCATGCCTGTATCCTTGTTCGGTCAGCCAGCCGACATGGATCAGATTAACGGGATTGCACAGCGCTATGGTCTGGCGGTCGTCGAAGACGCGGCGCAGAGCTTCGGCGCAGTCTATCGCGGCAAAAAAAGCTGCCATCTTTCAGATATCGGCTGTACCAGCTTCTTTCCGAGCAAACCTCTCGGATGCTACGGAGACGGTGGGGCACTGTTCACCGATGATGACGAGATTGCCAAAGCAGCACGTGAAATTCGCGTGCACGGGCAATCGCAGCGCTACGTTCATACGCGCATCGGCGTAGGAGGACGCATGGACACGCTCCAATGTGCCGTTGTTCTGGCAAAGCTCGAGCGCTTCGATTGGGAGCTGGCGGAGCGCACCACGGTGGCGGCTTGGTACGACGCCCTTCTGTCGGGCCGGATCGGCCTGGTCGGCGTTTTACCGGAACGCAGCAGCGTCTACGCACAATATACGGTCGTTCTCGAAGAACGGGACCGGGTGCAGGCCGCGCTGAAGGAAGCCGGAATTCCAACTGCAATTCATTACCCCATGCCTATCCATCGTCAACCGGCCTATACCTCGCCAGAGATCAGGGATACCTGCCCGGTTGCCGACGAAATGGCCGCCAGGGTAATGAGTTTGCCAATGGGCCCTTATCTATCCCGTTCCAATGCCGAGCATGTTGCAAACATCCTGCTGCATAAGGTAAATGCGAGTCCTTCCACCGCCAAGGAAACCGTCGCATTATCGGCGTAAGGGTGGTCGGCCTGGTGGCGCGAGTTCTGTCAAGAGTATTGCCGATGTACGATGGAACTCGCCATTCTCGACAGGATCGTAACGACAATCTTCACCATGGCGGAATGCGCTACCCATTGCGCATGAAATACCGCGTGCCGCAATATCTTGAAACGCAAGGCGCTGCTTTCAAGCAAGCCTCCCTATTTCTTCATCCGTAGCAACAACTTGACTGTCTTGCCGCCCCTATCGCGGCTCAACCAGTCATGTATTGATGCAGGGAACTCTGGGCGTCCTGGTTCCGGAAGAGAGTAACGAAGCCAACCCTGGCAAGGCAAAGCCGATGCTGGTCGTTGGCGTAAGCAATGATCGATCGGCTTTGCCTGAAGCGATCCATATTACTTTCTAGAAATTTTCTCAGAATGGATTCGCCGAATGGATTGAACAAGAAAATCAGGTTATTGCCAGGCGGCAGGCAAAAGGAAGCTGCATCGGCATTAACAAAGAAAATATTATCCACGCCAAACTTGGCAGCATTATCTCGGGCAATTTCAACGAGCGGCCCGGAAAATTCGACACCAATAATTTTACGAAACCGAAACCGCGTAGCGACGTAAAAGCAAGCCTTGCCCTTTCCCGAGCCGAGGTCGATGAAATGATCGAATACGATATCGGTCTTTTTCACCTCATCGACCAATTCACGGAGCGCGGCACAAGTAACTGCCTGATAGGCCATCGAATGCGGCAGGGCTGCCGAATGAATTGTTTCCAGCTCTCGATTTTCGATATAGCCGCTGCAATTCAAACAGTATCTTCGTTCGAACACGAAGTCCTCGATCCAACGAATCCCCACCCCGACCTTGCCTTCAAGGGACCGTAGCTTGTGCCGAAGCGGCCTCTTCAGCCATACCGCAATCCTTGTGCGCCTTTGATCAGGGCACGACTCGTCTCTGTAAGTCATTGATTTTCCATTGAAAAATATAGACCGAACCGTCTCGAAAGCTGGCAGGCTCGCACCTAGTTAATGAAAAGTTAATGCCATTTTTTCTTCCTGAATATCTTTTCGACGGCTCCTCGGAAACCCCGG
>NZ_JBFTMX010000081.1:0-6452 GCF_056397205.1 Massilia sp. 05N420 | reverse complement strand
GCTCGGGCGCCTACTACGGCGCCGGCTACCAGGACGTGCAGAACCGCGTGCCGAAGATCGAGAACACGATGCAGGACCTGGACTGGGCGCCGACCACCAACATGGCCGACGCCCTGCGCGGCATCTTCGATGCCTACCGCGGCCAGGTCGGCGTCGCACGCGGCCTGGTCGAGTGAACCATCCCCGGCACAGCAGTGCCGACGGGATGACCTATATCCGTCGCGACCCGGTGACTGCTCGGGTCATCTACAAGGCGCAGGTCATCCTCCGCATCCTGGGTCCGGGTGCGGCGCGCGCCTTCATGAGGACCATGAGGCTGGACGCCGCCCTGATCGAGCGCGTGCTGGGGGCGCAGCAGCACGCGCTACGGCGCTAGGATGCCGGACCGGCGGCGCCGGCAAGGAAAGCCCACAGCGGCGAATCCTCGCGCGTCGCCACGTTCAGCCGCATGCGCGTGGACGGCAGCTGGTCCGGCGAAAACAGGCTGCCCGGCGCCAGCAGCAGGCCCTGCTCCATGGCCTGTGCCGCCATTACGCTGGTATCCCTGCCGGCATCGACCCACAGGAACATCCCTGCCGAAGGCAGGCTCTCCAGCTTCAGTCCCAGCTCTTCGATGCGGCGGATGGCCTTCGGCCGCGCGCCGTCCAGGCGCGCGCGGATGCGCTCGAGGTGCTTGCGGTAGACGCCCTCCGCCAGGATCTTGTAGACCACCCGTTCGCCCAGATCGCTGGTGGTGAGGGTCGCCAGCATCTTGCGGTCGGCCAGGCGCAGCGCCAGTTCCTTCGAGGCCGCGATGAAGCCGACCCGCAAATTGGCCGCCAGCGACTTCGAGAATCCCCCCAGGTAGATCACCCGCCGCAGCTGGTCGAGCGGCGCCATGCGCGTGGCCGGCTGTGCCGACGGACCCGGGTGCAGGTCGCAATAGATGTCGTCTTCGACGATGACGAAGCCGTGTTCCTCGGCGATGCGCAGCACCTGGAAGGCCTTGGCTGCCGACAGCGAGGTCGAGCTCGGATTGTGGAGCACCGAATTCACCACGAACAGGCGCGGCTTGTGCAGCGCCGCCAGTTCGGCCAGCTTCGCCACGTCGGGCCCATCTCCGAGGCGCGGGATGCCGACGACCTTCAGGCCCATGGCGGCAAAGGAGCCGAACATCAGGAACCAGGCGGGATCCTCGACGAACACGGTGTCGCCCGGCCGGCACAGCTCGCGCGCCACCAGGTCCAGGGCCTGGGTCACGCCCACCGTGGTCACGATCTGGTCCGGCGCGGCTTCGATCTCGAGTTCCGCCAGCTTGCGCTGCAGTTGCTGGCGCAGCGGCAGATAGCCCTGCGGCGCGCCATAGTTGAGCAGCATGGCGCCCGGCTGGCGGCCGATGGCGCGCAGGGCGCCGGCGATGCCGGGACCGTCCAGCCATTCGGCCGGCAGCACCCCGGCGGCGGAACTGGTCTGGCCCGGCGCCTGGCGGAACAGGTTGCGGATCAGCCAGACCACGTCCAGGGCCGGCGCCGGCGGCGCACCCGCCACCACCGCTTCCTTCAGGCCCGTGTTCAGCGGCGAACGCTCGCGCACGAAAAAGCCGGCGCCGCGGCGCGATTCCAGATAGCCCTGGGCCACCAGGCGGTCGTAGCTGGCCACCACCGTGAACGGCGAAACCCCGTGCGCGCCGGCGAACTGGCGGATCGAGGGCATGCGGGCGCCGGCGCGCAAGTGCTTGTCGTCGATGCGCGCGGCCACCGCGCGGACGATCTGGTCGGCCAGCGGCTCGCCGGAATCGCGTGAGATCCGGGCTTGAAACCCGGGGGCCTGGGAGACTGTGTTGGTCATTTCACCATGACAGTGTGAGGGTTTATGCGGGTAACTGTATAGGTACTGTACTGCTCTTGAAGTCTAGCATAGCGCTGACCGGGTATTGACGCAATCGCCACRGGAGCCAATATGACACAGTCCACCCTCGCCTCACCTTCCTTGCAGGCGGCGCGCGACGAGCACCGCAGCGAAACCCGCGGCATGCTGCTCGGCCTGGCCGCGGTCGCCCTGTTCAGCCTGACCCTGCCCTTCACGCGCATGGCCGTGGCCGAACTCGACCCGCTGTTCGTCTCGCTGGCGCGGGCCGTCGGCGCGGCGCTGCTGGCCGGCGCCTGGCTGCGCTGGAAAGGCGCGCCGCGGCCGCCGCGCACAGCCCTCCCGGCGCTGGCCGTGGTGGCGCTGGGCTGCATCGTCGGCTTTCCGCTGCTGACCTCGATTGCCATGCGCACCCTGCCGGCCTCGCACGGCGCGGTGCTGATCGGCGTGCTGCCGCTGTGCACCGCGCTGTACTCGGCGCTGCGCGGCCACGAGCGTCCTTCGGCCGGCTTCTGGGCGCTGGCCCTGATGGGTTCCGGCCTGGTGGTGGTATTCGCCCTGACCCAGGGCGGAGGCCGCCTCGAGCCGGCCGACTTGCTGATGTTCGCGGCGGTGCTGTCGGCCGCGGCCGGCTACGCGGAGGGCGGACGGCTGGCGCGCGACCTGGGCGGCCGCGAAACCATCTGCTGGGCGCTGGTGCTGGCGGCCCTGCCCAGCGCGGTGCTGCTGGCCGTGCTCGACCCCGGCCAGTTCGCGCGGCTGGGCACGGTGGGCCTGCGCGCCTGGCTGGCGCTCGGCTACGTCACCGTGTTTTCGACCATCGTCGGCTTTTTCTTCTGGTACCGCGGGCTGGCGCTGGGCGGCGTGGCGCGGGTCGGCCAGGTGCAGCTGGTGCAGCCCTTCCTGTCGCTGGGCGGCGCCTGGCTGCTGCTGGGCGAGCCGCTGACCGCCGCCAATTGCGGCTTCGCCCTGGCGATCATCGGCGTGGTCGCGGCCGGACGCCGGATGCAGGTGCGCACGCGATGAGCCGGACGTAGCCGCGCGCAGTGGCAAGTCGTACAATACCGGCTCTTTATTACGTAATCTGGGGATTCCATGTCCGTCTACGACAAACTCAAAGAACTGAACATCACCCTCGCGTCGCCGGCCGCCCCGGCCGCGGCCTATGTCATGTATGTGCAGACCGGCAACCTGGTCTTCATCTCCGGCCACATCGCCAAGAACGCCGACGGCTCGCCGAACACCGGCCTGCTGGGCAAGGACAAGACCACGGCTGACGGCCAGGCCGCCGCGCGCTCGGTCGCCATCGACCTGATCGGCACCCTGCAGGAAGCCTGTGGTGGCGACCTGAGCCGCGTGAAGCGCATCGTCAAGGTGATGAGCCTGGTCGCCTCGACCCCGGAGTACAACGAACAGCACCTGGTCACCAACGGCTGCTCGGAGCTGCTGGGCGAAGTCTTCGGCGACGCCGGCAAGCACGCCCGCTCGGCGTTCGGCGTGGCCTCGCTCCCGCGCGGCACCTGCGTAGAAATCGAAATGATCGTCGAAGTAGCGTAATCACGCAGGATGGGCACCCGTGCCCACCCTGCAAATTCCGGGGCGAGCCCACAAGGCGAGCCTCTTTTAACGAAGTGGCTCATCCAGCTGCTTTATAATGGCCGACGCACCCCAGCCGTCCTTCTCCAGTGAGATCAGTATGAAAATCGAAAATCCCAATCCCATCCAGTGGCACTTCTCGGAACGCGCACAGCAGCTGCAAAGCTCGGCGATCCGCGAAATCCTGAAGATTACCCAGCGTCCGGAGATCATCTCCTTCGCCGGCGGCCTGCCGTCGCCCGCCACCTTCCCGGTCGAGCGCATGAAAGCCGCCTACGACAAGGTGCTGTCCGAAGCCGGCAAACAGGCCCTGCAATACGGCCCGACCGACGGCTACGCGCCGCTGCGTGAATGGATTGCGGGTTATCTGTCGACCCCGGACTGCAAGATCCTGCCCGAGCAGATCCTGATGGTGTCCGGCTCGCAGCAGGCCCTCGACCTGCTGGGCAAGGTACTGATCGACGAAGGCAGCAAGGTGCTGGTCGAGACCCCGAGCTACCTGGGCGCCCTGCAGGCGTTCTCGGTGTACCGTCCCGACTTCCACTCGGTCGAGACCGACGATCACGGCCTGGTGCCGTCCTCGCTCGAAGGCCTGGCCGAAGGCGCGCGCCTGCTGTACGCGCTGCCGAACTTCCAGAACCCGACCGGCCGTTCGCTGTCGATCGAGCGCCGCCGCGAGCTGGTCGAGACCTGCGCCCGCCTGGGCCTGCCGCTGATCGAGGACGATCCCTACGGCGCGCTGTCGTACAAGGGCGAGCCGATGCCGCGCATGCTGAACATGAACCCGGACGGCGTGATCTACATGGGCTCCTTCTCGAAGGTGCTGACCCCGGGTATCCGCCTCGGCTACGTGTGCGCCCCGCTGCCGCTGGTGCGCCGCCTCGAGCTGGCCAAGCAGGCCGCCGACCTCCACACCGCCCAGCTGACCCAGATGGTCGTGCACGAAGTGGTCAAGGACGGCTTCCTGAACGAGCACATCCCGACCATCCGCAGCCTGTACGCCAACCAGTGCCAGGTGATGCTGGACGCGATGGACGAGCACTTCCCAAACAGCGTGACCTGGACCCGTCCGGAAGGCGGCATGTTCATCTGGGTCGAGCTGCCGAAGCACATCGACGCCACCAAGCTGCTCGACCAGGCGATCGCCGCCCGCGTCGCCTTCGTGCCGGGCGCGCCGTTCTACGCCAACGATCCGGCCACCAACACCCTGCGCCTGTCCTTCGTGACCGTGCCGCCTGAGCGCATCCGTGAAGGCATCGCCGTGCTGGGCAAGCTGATCAAGGACCAGCTGTAATCTCCCCGCTTCGAGTGCGACTTTTGGTTGTCCTGGACGACCAAAAGTTGCGCCAAAGTCACAAATTTTTCTATCAAACAAGCAATACTTGCCCTCTGACGGTGCCCAACGATGTATGATTTTGAACGATCAATCATCGCGCAGCTTCACGAGGCACAGTATGCCCAACCTAGCCAGCGCGGGGCTGTCCACGCCCCGCAAGCCTGCCATTCTCATCGTCGACGACGCCGCGGACAATCTCGCCGTGCTGCGTACGATGATGCTGCGCCAGGGTTACCAGACCTTCGTCGCCACCTCGGGTGAGCGCGCCCTCGAAATCGCCCGGCGCATCCAGCCCGACCTGGTGCTGCTCGACGTCGTCATGCCCGGCCTGAGCGGCCTGGAGACCTGCCGCCGCATGAAGGCCCACCCGGCCACGGCGCGCATTCCCGTGATCTTCATGAGCGCGCGCGGCGAGACGGAAGACATCGTCGCCGGCTTCGACATCGGCGCCGCCGACTACATCCCCAAGCCGCTGCGCATGGAAGAAGTCTGCGCCCGCGTGCGCGCCCAATTGCGCCTGACCGGCGGCAGCGACGCCCAGAAGGAACAGGCGGACCGTCTGCGCATGATCGTCGACAGCATGGACCAGGGCCTCCTGATCGTCGAACGCTGCGGCCGCATCCAGTACGCGAACCCGGCCTGCGACCGCTACCTGGGCCATGCCGCCGACGAGCTGGTGGGCCGCTCGCTGGCCGAGCTGCTGGCCCAGCAGGAGAGCTACCCCGACGACTGCGCCGCGATGGAAGCGGTCGGCCACGGCACCCGCGAAGTCCTGATCCGCCACCGCGACGGCGGCCTGCGCGCGATGGACCTGACGATGACGCCGATGCACGCGGCCGACGGCCTGTTCGTCGCCCTGCTGCACGACATCACCCACCACAAGCAGTCCGAGGATGCGCTGCAGCGCGCCGCCATGCTGGACCCGCTGACCAGGATCGCCAACCGGCGCCACTTCGACAGCTTCCTGGAGCGGGAATGGCAGCGCGCGATCCGCAACGCCCAGCCGCTGTCGCTGGTGGTGCTCGACGTCGACCACTTCAAGCTGTACAACGACACCCTCGGCCACGCCGCCGGCGACGTCTGCCTGCAGAAGGTGGCCCAGGCGCTGCAGGCGCACGCCCTGCGCCCGACCGACCTGGCGGCGCGCTACGGCGGCGAGGAATTCGTGCTGCTGTTCGCCGAGACCCCGCAAGAGGCCGCGGCCCGCCTGGCGGAAGCGATCCGCACCACGGTCGAAGCCTTGCAGCTGCCGAACCCGCGCTCGCCGACCTCGCCCTGGATCACGGTCTCGGTCGGCGTCGCGACCATCGTGCCGACCCAGCTCGACCAGATCGGCCAGCTGTTCGTCTGCGCCGACCGGGCCATGTATGCGGCCAAGGGGGGTGGGCGGAACCGGGTCGAGACCGCGGTGGCGGGGGCGGCCTGGGATGCGGTTCGGAATGCGGCGATGATGTAACCGCCCGTCGTCCCCGCGCAGGCGGGGACCCGAGTTCTGCATGCGTTACCTTAGCTCGAACACACTTGGATCCCCGCCTTCCCCCCTATGTCAGACTAGTTGTCGCCTCCTTTTTCAATGGGAGGCGTACAAGTGAAGTATCCTGCAGCATTCATCGAACAAGCCTTGGTAAAGGTGCACTCACGCGGCGACCGGACGATACGTTCGGTCGCCGAAGAG
>NZ_JBFTMX010000080.1:0-7458 GCF_056397205.1 Massilia sp. 05N420 | reverse complement strand
CATGTAAGCTTGATCCATAAAAAATGGAGACGACGATGAACACGAGCACCAAGCTGCGCACCCTGGCGCTGGCCGTGGCGATCACATGCGCCACCCACCCCGCACTGGCCGCCGACGAGCGCGTCCCGGTCCCGGTATCCGCCTCCGGCATCCCCGCCTTCAGCGAGGAGATGCTGAATCCCGATTTCTGGATCCACCGCCTGCTGGAACCGGACATGGTGCTGCTGAACGCGCGCCAGGCGGCGGCCAAACGGACGCAAGCCTTCGCGCCGGGCGGCGGCTTCATCGACCTGCAGCGCCTGCCGGCGACCCTGGAACGCGCCCAGGTGGCCGACTGGCTGACGCAGGCCGAGCAGGCGACGCCGGTGAAGATTGCGGTCGACGAGGACGGCAAGCCGGTCGGCGCGGCGACCCTGGACGCCGTCCGCAGGAACGGCGCGCCGGAAAGGATCGCGGCATCGGCGCCGGCCCGCTACGGCCTCAGCGTGCGCCGCGCCCACTTGCGCACGATGCCGGCCGAACGCAACTTCTACCCGGCCGCCGACAACCGCGATTATGAAAGCCTGCAGGCCGGCGTCCTCTTCCCGGGCGAGCCGGTCCTGATCGCCCACCAGAGCCTTGATCGCGACTGGCTGCTGGTGATGTCGACCCAGGGCCCGGCCTGGGTGAGGAGCAAGGACATCGCCGAAGGCGCGCGCGACGCCGTGTTCGGCTATGCCACCCGTGCCCCGGGCCGGGTCGTCACCGGCGACCAGGTGCGCACCGTGTTCACGCCGGAAGCGCCCGAGGTGTCGGAAGTGCTGCTGGACATGGGCACGGCGCTGCCGGCCGCCGATGTGGCGCCCGGCGAACCGGTGAACGGCGCCAGCCCGTACGCGTCCTGGCCCTTGCTGCTGCCGGTGCGCGGGCAGGGCGGGGCGCTCGAATTCAGGCCGGCGCTGGTGCGCCGCAGTGCGGACAGCGCGCCCGGCTACCTGCCGGTCACCCGCGCCAACATCATCCGCCAGGCCTTCAAACTGCTCGGCGAGCGTTACGGCTGGGGCCACCAGTTCAATGCGCGCGACTGCAGCGGCCTGACCGGCGAGGTCTACCGCAGCATGGGACTGTACCTGCCGCCCAGCTCCGCCCTGCAGGGCAGCATGCCGTTGTTCCAGCACCGGACCTTTACCGACAAGGACAGCCATGAGGACCGCGTGCGCGCCCTGGCGGAGGCCCAGGTGGGCGACCTGGTCGTCGTCCCCGGCCACGTGCTGATGATCATCGGCCACGTGAACGGCGAGCCCTATGTGATCCAGGACGTGCCCTATGCCGTGTTCAGGGATCCGGCCGGCGGCCAGGTCCGCAAGACGAAACTGAACCAGGTGTCGGTCACGCCGCTGCTGCCGCTGTATGCGGACGACAGGACCCTGTATGTGGATGCGATGACGAGCCTGGTGCAGCTGACGCGCCCCTGAGGCGGCCCTGAGGCCGCCCGCCCACCGGGCCGGGTTGATCGACTTACTTGCTGGCCGTCGCCAGGTACTGGACGACTGCCTTCAGCGCCGCATCGTCCGGAACGCCGGAGAAGGGCATGCGGTTGCCCGGCACCTTCTCCTGGGGCGCACGGAGGAATTCGGTCAGGTTCTTTTCGTCCCAGGTGATGCCGCTCCGTTTCATCGGACCCGAGAAGCGGAAGCCAGGCTCAAGGCCGGCGGTACGGCCGACGATGTTGTGCAGGTCGGGACCGACGCCGTTCTCGCCGGCCTTCAGCGAGTGGCAGGCGGCACAGGTTTCGAAGGTCTTCTTGCCGAGGTCGTCGGCGGCCTGGGCGTGAAGGGAGAAAGCGGCGAGGGCCGCGAACGCGATTGCAGACGAATTGACGAACTTAGGCATCGATGAGCTTTCCTGGATTCTTGACGTAGACTTTCTTGATGATATCGGCTGCCATGTAGGCGATCGCGCCGACGGGACCGGTCGGGTTGTAGGCCGAGTTGTGCGGGAACAGCGAGGCGCCCATGATGAACAGGTTGTCGACGTCCCACACCTGGCCATATTTGTTCGTGACCGAGTTGCCCGGATTCGTGCCCATGATGGTGCCGCCCGTGTTGTGGGTGCTCTGGTACACGGTCGCGTTCCAGGAGTTGCGCGGCGCCGCCTTGTTCAGGTGAGCAGGGCTCATTGCCTGTGCAATCTTGTTGATGACCTCGGCCGAGTGCGCCGAAATCTTGCGCTCGTTGTCCTTGTAGTCGAAGGTCATGCGCATCAGCGGCATGCCGAGGCGGTTGCGGTAGGTCGGGTCGAGGTCGAGGAAGTTGCCGCGGTTCGGCATCACGCTGCCGGCGGCCGCGATGTTCATCGCGCGCTCGTACCACTTGGCGGTTTCCTCTTTCCACTTGTTGCCCCAGGCTGGCGTACCGCCTGGCACCGGGTGCCATTGGATCGGACGGCCGCCATACTGCACGGTGCCGATGATCGAGCCGCCGATGTAGCCGAAGGGCGTGCGGTCGAAGTCCCAGTTGGCGTTGAAGTCGTCGATCAGGGTGCTCGTGCCGCCCGCCGACATGTAGGGGTGGAACAGCTTGTCTTCGAAGAACAGCGTGGCGCTGGCGCCGGTCTGGTAGCAGTAATTCTTGCCGATCAGGCCTTTGCCGGTGGCCGGGTCGTAGACCTGGCCGATGCCGGAGACCAGCATCAGGTGGACGTTATTCAGCGCGTAGGCAGTCAGCACGACCATCTTGGCCGGCTGGAAGACTTCTTCGCCGTTCGCCAGGTTGACGTAGGTGACGCCGGTCGCTTTCCTGCCCGAGGCGTCGCGCTCGATGCGGGTGACCCAGGCATTGGTGCGCAGCTCGAAGGTGTTCTGCTTCAGGGCGGCCGGCAGCACGGTCATGTGGGCGCCGCCCTTGGCGTTCGATTCGCAGCCGAAGCGCTCGCAGTGGCCGCAGTACTGGCATTCGCCGAACTTGGCGCCGTCGGGGTTGGTATAGGCGCGCGAGGTGTTCGCGGTCGGGCGCGGGAAGGGGTGGTAACCCATCTTCCTGGCCGTATCTTCGAACAGCTCGCCGGCCAGGGTCTGTTCGACCGGCGGCAGCGGATAGTCGTTCGATCGCGGCGCTTCGAAGACGTTGCCGCCGGCGATCTTCTTGCCCTTGATGTTGCCCGCCTTGCCGGAGATGCCGGCAACCTTCTCGAACTTGTCGTAGTACTTCTCCAGTTCCTTGTAGCTGATGCCCCAGTCCTGGATCGTCATGTCTTCGGGAATGTACTTCTTGCCGTACTTGTCCTCGTAGCGCGAACGGATCTTGAACTCGTCGTCGGTCCAGCGCCAGGTATGGCCGTTCCAGTGCGTCGATGCGCCGCCGACGCCGGTACCCATCAGGTAGGATCCGAGGCGGCGATAGGGAAGCGCGGTTTCCCCGGCGTGGTTGCGGATGGTTTCGGTCTGGTCGGTCGTGTTGACCATCATGCCGTTGCGGATGCCCAGCGACAGTTCGTCGCGCATGCGCGGCACGGTAAAGTCTTCCGACGAGGCCTGCGGGCCGCCCCGCTCGAGGCATACCACGGTCATGCCTGCTTCGGACAATTCCTTGCCCAGGATGCCGCCGGTCCAGCCGGCGCCGACCAGCACGACATCCACTTCATTCATTTTCTTCATTGCGGTTCCGTTGGTGTTTGCTTCAGCTGAGGTCGGCAATGCCGACCGGCTGCGTGCGATACGGTTTGTTCTTGAACTTGACGATGTTCAGCTTGTTGGTGGTGTTCACGCCCGGGTAGCCGATCATCTTCCAGGCCATCTTGTCGCGGTTACCGCCATAGATCGGGTCGGAGAACATGGCTTCATAGAACATCTGCAGCAGCTGCGCGAAATACGGCTTGGCCGGCACGCCGTTCGGCAAGGCGATCTTGCCTGCCTGCAGGTCCTTGAGCAGCTGCTCCCTGGCCTCGGACGGCAGGGCATCGAAGGGCTTCTTGAAGGTCGCCTGGCAGTAGTCGGCCAGGCCTTCGGTGCCGGCGCGGAACAGGGCGGCGGGGGTCATGGCCAGCTGGTAACCCTGGTTGGCACTGCCTTGCCTGAAGGGGCCTTGCAGGTAGAGGCGGTCGCCCTGGCCCCAGTTGCCGGCGAGGGCACGGTCGAAGTAGATGTTCAGGCCCATGTCGACCCCGTTCGGGGTGTACTGGTCGGCCGGGCACATGTGATTGACCAGCGCTTCGACGAATGCCTGCTCGCCGGGACGCAGCCATTCGTAGCCGGCCGGCGCTTCCGCAGCGGCGGCGGGCTGTCCGTTGGCCGCCTGGGCCTTTCCGGCGAGAGGCAGGGAAGCGCTCGCTGCGCCGGCCGCGCCGACCAGTGACTTGATCAGGAAGTCGCGACGCGGCTTGGGTTGGGTAGGGTCGGTCATGCTGTCTGTATCCTGTGAAAACGGAGGACAGGAAGGCCCGGCAGGAAACACCGATGCCTTGCTGTAAATATGAAATATTAATGGCAGGAAGAAACAAAATTTCCCCCGGGCATCATAAACCGGTTTGATGCCCATGCATATCGGGTGTTGCGCCGATGCCGACACATACAAATTTTATGTTGCTATGCGGAAATTATTGCGGCATATTCCGGACCTGACAGCGGGGCCTCCCGTTATTGAACACTGGTGCCGTGCGACGGCGGATTGCGTACATGTAAATGATGAAAAACCTCAACATCGGCAAAAAGATTGCGCTCGTCTTCGCAATCGTCCTGCTCTTTTCGATTGCAACTACCGGCGTCGGACTTTGGCAGCTGAACAGGATGACGGCATCGACCAAGGAACTGATGGCCTTGCCACTGGCCAAGGAAAGGCTGGTCAGCGACTGGTACCGCACCATCTACGGCGGTTCGCGCAGGACGCTGGCAATCGCGAAGAGCAACGACAATGCGCTGGTTGCATTCTTCGCCGAGGATTCGGCGACGGGCACCAAGGAAGCCGGCGAACTTCTGAAGAAGGTGAAGCAGCTCCTGACCTCGCCGGAAGAGGCCAAGTTGCTGCAACAGATCGCCGATGCGCGTGATTTCTACAACGTCCAGAAAGCCGCGGTGACCAAGGCCAAGGAAATGAACGATGTCGAGACCGCAACGCACGTGCTCGAAGAGAAGTTCATCCCGGCTTCGGCCAAGTACCAGGGCTTGCTGCGTGACATGGTCGACATGCAGCGCAAGGCCATCGACGCCAGCGCAGCGCAGGCCGAGCAGGCCGCGGCCGCCAGCCTGCGCATGCAGACCGCGCTGAGCGTGATGCTGGTGCTGCTGGTGGTCGCCTGTGGATGGCTGCTTCGCAGCAGCATCGTCAAGCCGCTCGAAACCGCGATCGGGATCGCGCGCCGCGTCGCCAAGGGCGACCTGACGGCGGATATCCAGGTCACATCCAGGGACGAGGCCGGACAACTGCTGGAAGCGCTGCGCGCGATGAATCACTCGCTGCGCGAGCTGGTGCATAGCGTGGTCCAGGGCGCCGGCAATATCGCCCGTGCGAGCGACGAGATCGCCGCGGGCAACCTCGAACTTTCGTCGCGCACCGAGCAGCAGGCCAGCTCGCTCGAAGAAACCGCTTCGTCGATGGAAGAGCTGACCTCGACCGTCAAGCAGACCTCGGACAATGCGCGCCAGGCCAATCAGCTGGCCGCCTCGGCAAGCGAAGTGGCGGCCAAGGGCGGCGCGGTGGTGCACCAGGTGGTCGAAACGATGGGGCTGATCGATACCTCGTCGAAGAAAATCGTCGACATCATCGCTGTGATCGACGGTATCGCCTTCCAGACCAATATCCTGGCGCTGAATGCCGCCGTGGAGGCGGCCAGGGCGGGCGAGCAGGGCCGCGGCTTCGCCGTGGTGGCCGGCGAGGTGCGCAACCTGGCCCAGCGTTCGGCTGCCGCCGCCAAGGAGATCAAGACCCTGATCGATGCCTCGGTCGGCAACGTGGAAACGGGAAGCGCCCTGGTGGCCAAGGCCGGCACCACGATGGGCGAGATCGTGGCGAGTATCCGCCGCGTCACCGACATCATGGGCGACATCAGCGCCGCCACCCGCGAGCAGACCCTCGGCATCGAGCAGATCAACGAAGCGGTCAGCCAGATGGACCAGACCACCCAGCAGAATGCCTCGCTGGTGGAGGAGGCTGCGGCGGCCTCCGAAACCCTGCAGAAGCAGGCTGCGGACCTGGCCGACGCGATGCGCGTATTCAAGCTGAAAGACATGCCGGACCAGCCGGCTCAGTCGGTCCGGTCGCCGGCGCCGGCGCGCAAGGCACTGGCAGCCGCGGCGCCCGCAGGTCCGGCGGCACGGGGCCGCAACCCGGAACCGGCTGCGGAGGCGTGGGAAAGCTTTTGACCGGTAAATCGATGGGTACGGATGCCGATCGGTTAAGATTGCAACAAATACCTTGACCGATCCCATGACCCAAAGCTTCTTCCAGACCTTCATCCTGCTCCTGCTCGTTACCGACCCCTTCGGCAACGTTCCCCTGTTCGTCACCGCGCTGAAGGAGGTCGAACCGGCCCGCCGGCCGCGCATCGTGGTGCGCGAGTGCGCGATCGCCTTCTTGCTGCTGCTGGTCTTCATGTTCTTCGGCCGGCACTTCCTGGAAGCGCTGCACCTGACCGACATCTCGCTGCGCATCGGCGGCGCGGTGATCCTGCTGATCATCGCGATCCGCATGATCTTCCCGCATCCGGACGGCGTGCTGGGCCGCAGCGAAGGCGGCGAGCCCTTCATCGTGCCGCTGGCGATCCCCGCGCTGGCCGGCCCCTCGGCGCTGGCCACCGTGCTGCTGTTCACCTCGCAGACGACGGCGGAAGTGATGGTCCACGTGGCCGCGCTGGCCGCCGTCGGCCTGGTCTGGCTGGCCGTGTTCCTGGCGGCGGAGCGCCTGCAGAAGGCGCTCGGCGCCCAGGTCATGACCGCCTTCGAGCGCCTGATGGGCCTGATCCTGACGGCGATGTCGGTCGAGATGCTGCTGGGTGGCGTGCGCGCCTTCGTCAAGACGCTCGGCGAGTAAGGCCGCATGCGGACCTCGATGCACCAGCCGCAAGGCGAACTGTCCGAGGTCCTGTACGGGATCGGCTTCATGTCGACCCTCGACGAGCCCTGGCCGCCGCCGCAGCCGCACCTGAACCGCTTTCCGGCGATGGTCTATTGCAGCCTGAGCCTGATCCTCGACGGCGCCATCGCCATGGCGGCGGAGGAGGGCGGCACGCGCGCCCTGTCCGGCCTGCTGGTCTCGGGGCCGCGCACGCGCCCGGTCACGTCGCTGTCGCTGGCGCCGGTGCGCTCGCTGTCCGCGATCTTCTATCCCGATGCCTTCGCCCTCCTGACCGGCATCGCGCCGGTCCGCCTGCAGGACCGCGACGAGCCGGCCGCCGGCTGGCTGGACGCCGATTGGGAAGCCTGGCCGCGGGCCCTGGCGGACCTCGACGAGGCCGCGCAGATCGCATGGATCGAGGCGTGGATTGCCG
>NZ_JBFTMX010000079.1:0-7591 GCF_056397205.1 Massilia sp. 05N420 | reverse complement strand
GGGTCAGAGCACATTAGAAATGCAATTCGGGGTCAGAGCACATTTTTTGGCAACTTCCTGCGGTCAGTTGTCTAAAAAAGTGCTCTGACCCCGAATTATTGCAGGTCAAGGGATATCGATTTTGGCTTGCAGTTGTACGGCTGTTCGCCGGAATCGACGCCGATCTTCTTGCCCCTCGGTCTTTCCCGGCGCCAGATCGTCAATTCGGCGTCCGAGCACATTTTTGGACAAGTTCCTCAGGGCCGTTGCCTAAAAAAGTGCTCTGACCCCGAATTTCATTAAAAAAGTGCTCTGACCCCGAATTACTGACCCCGAATTGGCGACGAATTATTCGCGCTCAGGGCGTGTCGATTTTGGGCTTGCAATTGCACGGCTGTTCGCCGCGGTCGAAGACGATCTTCCAGCGCCCTGGCGCTTCCAGGCGCCAGATCGAGTTGAAGCGGCCGATCTTCTTGCCGCTGGCGTCGTAGACCGGGCCGCCGCTGTAGGCCAGGGTGCCGGACTCGACAACCTCGACTTCTTCCGGCTCCCAGGAGAACGGCGGCTGGTGGCCGTCGTAGTATTTCTTCCAGGCGGTGGACACGGCTTCGCGGCCGCGCAGCACGCTGCCCGGGCCCGAGAAGAACACGGCTTCCTCGGACAGGAAGCTGGTGAAGGCCGCATGGTCGCGCGCCTCCATGGTGGCGGCGAAGGCGCGTTCGGTGTCGGCCACCTGCTTCTTCAGCTCGGCGTTCGAGGGCCGCGCCGCGCTGGCGACCGCCAGCATGAACATACTGATACACAAAACCCCAATCGACAGCAGACGCATGCGTCCTCCACATGTTGAACTTCGGGCTTGAAATCGGCTATTGCTAAGCGGACAATTTTGTCACGGCAATACCGTTTGCACAAGTCACTTGCATCGAGTCCGGAAGCGGAGTATAAATGGTCCGAAATCGGAGGATTCCTATGAGTCTCGCCTACGCTTACCCGAAGAGCCGCTTCGAAACGGCAGTGCTGGTCGACCTCAACGACCGCGCACAACGCGAACGCCTGTCGCGCTCCGCGCTGCTGGGCTTTTTCCAGCTCGCCAATGCCTGGCAGGTACGCGACGACGATGCGCGCGAGCTGCTCGGCGGCGTCTCCTCTTCCGCCTTCTACGAATGGAAGAAGCATCCAGACCGTGTGCTCGAAGTCGACCGCATCACCCGCATCTCCTACCTGCTTGGCATCTACAAGGCCCTGCACATCCTGTACGGCGACAAGCTGGCCGACGAATGGGTGCACCTCCCGAACAGCAACCCCGTCTTCAATGGCCGCACGCCGCTGGCCTTCATGCTGGCCGGCGGGCTGCTGTCGATGCAGACCGTGCGCCGCCTGCTCGACGCCCGCCGCGGAGGGCTGTGAGTGAAACTGGTCTCCAGGCAGGAACCCGGGCTCACCCAGCTGCGCCAGTTCGACACCGTCCGCCTGATTCCGTCCCGCTTCGCCGATGCCGAAGACTCGGTACTGGCGCCGCTGGCGGAAAGCGATGCCATGCTGCGCGACCTGTTCGACCTCGACAACGCCACCAATGACCGCCTGCGCGGCGAGTCCGGACTCCTCCCCGGCATCGGCATGGACGAGCTGGTGTTCGGCGTGCCCAACTTCCGCATGATCAATGCGGCCTATACCTATGCGCGCCCGGAAGGCAGCCGCTTCAACGACGGCGAACGCGGCGCCTGGTACTGCGCCTTCGAGCTGGAGACGGCGCTGGCCGAGGTCGGCTTCCACAAGACCGTCGAATACCAGGAGATCGGCCGCTTCGACGACAGCGTCAGCTACCAGGCCCTGCTGGCCGACTTCACCGCCAGCTTCCACGACCTGCGCGGCATCGACGCCTACGCCGAGTGCCTGGCCCCCGACAGCTACATCGCCTCGCAGCGCCTGGCGGCGGAATTGCTGGAAGCCGGCTCGATGGGCATCATCTACCCAAGCGTGCGGCGGCCCGGAGGCACGAACCTCGCGTGCTTCCGCCCGGCCCTGGTCGGGAATGTCCGCAAGGGCCAGGCGTATCGGTTAACATGGGCGGGTTCGCCGGCTCCCACGGTCGAACCCATCTGATTCAATGAAGCCATGAAAACCGATCCATTAAAAGACACCGAACTGCACGACAAGATCAACCGCGAGACCGCCCGCATCAACTGGTCGGAACTGGAGCGCCATTTCGCCCAYGGCGCGGTGATCTACGTGAGCCAGGAACTCGACCTGGTCGAGGTGGCCCTGCGCATCGCCCACGACGACAAGGCACACATCGCGCGCTGGATGAGCGAAGGCAAGGTCGCCAAGGTGTCGGACGCCCAGGCCCTCGAGTGGCAGGCGACCGACGCCCGCCTGTGGGCCTCGGTGGTCAATCCCTTCGTGCTGGTGCAGGCCGACAAGGCAGCCCCCGCCGATACCCTGCACTAAGCGGCTCGGCCAAGCATCCGGTAGCACGATGCCGCCGGCTGCTCCAGCTGGAAGGTGTTCACCACCGACGCCAGCTGCTCGGCCTGGATGCGCAGCGATTGCGCGGCGGCCGATGCCTCCTCCACCAGGGCCGCGTTCTGCAGCGTCATCTGGTCGAGCCGGGCGATGGCGCTGTCGACCCTTTCGATTTCGTCGCATTGCGCGCGCGTCGCAGTCGACATCTCGCCCATGAGATCGTTCACCCGGTGCACGCCGTCGACCACCGTGCGCATGGTTCGGCCGGCGTGCGCGACCAGCTCGGTGCCGGCGCCGACCTTGCTCACCGAATCCTCGATCATGGCCTTGATTTCCCTGGCGGCGGCGGCGGAGCGGTGCGCCAGGTTGCGCACCTCTGCCGCCACGACGGCAAATCCGCGCCCCTGCTCGCCGGCGCGCGCCGCCTCGACCGCTGCGTTCAGCGCCAGGATATTCGTCTGGAACGCGATGCCGTCGATCACGGCGATGATTTCCACAACCTTCTTCGAGGACGCGTGGATCAGGTTCATGGTCTCGACCACGCCCTCGACCGTGTCGCCGCCCTGGAGCGAAACGCCCGCGGCGTCCCTCGCCAGCCCGGCCGCTTCGGCGGCAAAGTCCGCATTCCGGCGCACCGAAGAAATCAAGGCCTTCATGGCGCCGCCGACCTCGGCCAGCTCGGCGGCCTGGGACTCGGTGCGCTGCGACAGCTCGGCATTGCCGGTAGCGATTTGCGCTGAAGCCGAGGCGATCGTATCAGTGCCGCTGCGGACCTTTCCGACGATGCCGGACAGGCTGTCGCGCATGGCGCTCATCGCGGCCAGCAAGCTACCGGGCCGGGCCCGGCGGGTATCGACGCCGTGCTGCAGCTCCCCCTTCGCGATCGCATGCGCAACACTGGAGGCGTAGGCCGGCTCACCCCCGAGCTCGCGCAGCAGTCCACGGGTAAGGGCCAGGCCAATGGCGGCGGCCAATACCACGCACAGCACACTCAATCCGGCAATTGTCCAGCGTGCCGACGCCGCGCTTGCGCTGGCAGCGATGCCAGCCTCCACGCTCTCCGCCTGCAACTGCTTGAGCAGGACGTCGATATCGGCGACGATCCTGCGGCGCAGCGGCGAACATTCCTTGACCAGGAAAGCACCGAAGGCGCCCATCTCGTTCGCCTGGCGGTATTTGCGCGGACGTCGCAGCTCCCGGATCATCGCCCCCATTCCCTCGCGCACCTTCGCGTACTGCGCATTGCCCTCCAAGGAACGATCCAGCTGGACAAGGGCCGCCTCCGCCTCGGCCACCTGCCTGTCGACCAGGTCGAGTTCACGCAGGGCGTCGCCGGCATCGGCGAAGATGTAGGCGTTGCGCGCCGCGATACCGGTCTGGTCGAGCGCCTCGCGCAGTGAATACAGCGGTTCGAGACGCGTGCTGCGCAGGCCGTCGGCATTCGCCAGGGCGTCTCCGATCCCATTCACGCGCGAGATGGCAAATCCCGCCAGCACCAGGGTCACCAGCACCACGAGAGCGAAGGCACTGTACAGCTTTGTCGAAATTGGTATTCTTGTCGACACCCTGCGCCCGTTCGTGCCATGATTGTCGTTCATCTTGCCGCCAAATTTGAGGAAATTGCCGATTCTGCCTTAGAAATTACAGATTAGCAACCTTTTTGATAGTTTTCGCGAGATTTTATATTGCTATTTAAGCGTGATTTTCTTCCTCTGGCGTCATAAGATCGTGGTATCGACAAGAAAGAAGATTTGAACAAAGTTATCCGCTATACTCACGGGATAAGAGGAAAGTTTATGCAGAGCAATACGAAACCCGACGATCCGGTGATGACCACGAGCGAAGTGGCCCGCCTGCTAGGCGTTGCTACCAGCACCGTGCAAATCTGGATGGAAAGTGGCGCGATCGAGTCCTGGAAAACGCCGGGAGGGCATCGCCGTACACGCTTGAGCCTGGTCCAGGGTCTACTGCATGGAAAGGACGACAACGCCCATCTGCGTCCCGCGGCCAGCAACGACAAGGAATTCCTGCCGGCGGCCGATCCAGGGTATCCGGTCCCGGCCGACGAACGCGCGCGCCTCGCGGCCGTCGGCGCGAGCGGCCTGGTCGACACCGACGAGGAAACCCGCTTCGACCGCATCGTCCGCCTCGCCACCATGGTGACCGGTTCGCCGATCGCCCTGATCTCCCTGTTGACTTCAAGCCGCCAGTGGTTCAAGGCCAGGGTCGGCCTCGAACCGCGCGAAACACCGCGCGACTGGGCCTTCTGCTCGCACGCCGTGATGCAGGACGAGATGTTCGTGGTCGAAGACGCCCTCGACGACGAACGCTTCCGCGACAATCCCCTGGTCCAGGGCGATCCGCAAATCCGCTTCTACGCCGGCGTGCCGCTGCGCGACCGCTCCGGCCACGCGCTCGGCACCCTCTGTGTGATCGACCGCGAACCGCGCCGCCTGCGCGCCGCCGAGGTGCAGGGCCTGCTGGACCTGGCTGCGATTGCTTCGGGTGAGATTCAGGCTAGCCGGCCGAACCGGTTCTAAAGCGCCCCGTCGTGCCGGGCAACGTCCGGCACGACCGTTCATTTTGCCAAGTCCACCGCATACAACGCAAACCCCTTCCCCAAGCCATCGTCCGCAGCCAGCTGCGTCACATTCCCCAACCCGGCCGCGCGCGCCAGCTCCAGCTTGCCCGGCGCCGAATGGAACACCACCGGTCCCTTGGTCGCCACCTTCGCAAAGCGCCAGCTGCGCTGCGAACCATTGGCCTCACGGCTCAGGCGCTTCGCTTCCTTGATGTACGCGATCAGCACGTCGCGGCTGGCGTCCGGCGCCGTGAACACCGTCTTCGCGCCGCCCTCCAGGCCCGGGAAATTGCCGCCGCCGCTGGCGCGGTAGTTATTCGTCGCGATCAGGAATTCCTGCCCCGCCGGCAGCGGCGCGCCGTGCAGCTGGAGATTGCGGATGCGCTGGCCCGGCGGCCGGGTCAGGTCGATCTCGTAGCCGAGTTCCGGCGAGGTCACGGTGTCGAAGTTATAGCCGGGGAAGCCGGTGTTGACCAGCTCCTGCGGCTCGCTCCGGTCCGGATCGATGGTATTGAAGCGGCCCGCCGCCTTTTCCAGCCAGGCCTTCAGGCCGGCGCCGTCGACCTTCACCACCGCCAGCGCGTTCGGATACAAGTAGAGGTCGGCCGCGTTGTTCAGGGCCAGGTCGCCGGCGGCGACGTCGGTGTAGTCAAGCACGCCGGCCGAACCGGTCTTGAAGGGCGCCGATACCGACAGCACCGGCAGCTTCGCATACTGCGGCAGATTCTCCGCCACGTAATGGCGCACGTAGCCGGCCTGGGCCTGGTTGACGATCTGGATCGCCGAGACGTCGCCGACGTCGGCGAAATAGGTCGACATGCGGAAGTCCGCGCTGCCGATCGGCGTCTTCACGTAGCGGATCGTGGCTTCGTGCTCGTCCTTCACCAGCGACATCACCGCCGGATCGGCCGACACATAGCTCTTGTCCGGCTGCTGGGTCGTGCGGTTCTCGACGATGGCGGCGTCCTGGTCGGCGCGCCAGCGCTTGCCGTCGTAGCGCAGCTGCAGGCGCACCACGCCCAGGTTCTTGCCCCAGAGGTTGGCCATCACGGTCGGCACGCCGAACACCCTGCCCTTCGCCTTGTCGACGTGCGGCAGGTTGAACTGGGCGACGGTGCTCGATGGATTCGGGAACAGCTGATGCGAATGACCAAGCAGCAGCGCATCAATACCACCCAATGCACCGCCCGCCTGGGCCAGGTAGTAATTCCCGTTCTCCATTGTCGGCGAATACGCGCTGGCATCCAGGCCGCCGTGCGAGATCGCCACGATCAGGTCGGCGCCCTTGGCGCGCATCTCCGGCAGGTAGCGCTTCGCGGTCTCGACCAGGCCTTCGGTGTAGACCTTCCCCTCCAGCCAGCGGCGGTCCCAGTTGACGATGGCCGGCGGCGTGAAGCCGATGATGCCGACCTTGACGGTGGCCTCGAAGGATTTGCCCTTGGCGTCGACCGCCTTGATGCGCTTGCTGAGGATACGGTAGGGCTCGAAGAGGGGCTTCTTGGTCCTGGTGCTGTAGACGTTGGCAAGCACCACCGGGAAGCCCGGTCCGGCGCACTGCCTGCCAGGAATGYCCTCGACATCGAGGCGCTGGCCGGTCACCTGGCCCAGGTAGGCCAGGCCGAAATTGAAATCGTGGTTGCCGATGCCGATGCCGTCATAGCCGATCTTCTTCATCGCCTTGTAGATGCCCAGCAGCTGGCCGCAGCGCAGCGGATCGACGGTGGCCTGGTAGTCGCCCAGCGCATTGCCCTGGATGGTGTCGCCGTTATCGAACAGCAGCGTGTTCGGGAAGTCGCGGCGCGCCTGGGCGATCAGCGAGGCGGTGCGGTCCAGGCCCAGCGAAGGATCGGCGGCCAGCTTGAAGTAGTCGTAGCCGACCACCGCCGAGTGCAGGTCGGTGGTTTCCAGGATCGCCAGTTCGGCGCTGCTGCCGGCCGGTACGCGTGCGGCCGGCGCCGCGCTGGACAGGGAGCTCGCGCTCAGCGCGAACAGGACGAGGAAGCTCGATCGGGAAACCATAGGCGATATCTGAAGGATGACGGGGCGGATTATAAACGCCCGCTCACTTCTTCTCGGTATTGAAGGTCTTGTTCGCGATGAGCCAGCGTCCGTCCTTCTTCAGCAGCGCCATGTGGTCCGTGAATTTCACGTCGGGATAGTCGAGTGTGATCTTGGCCACCGCGGCGTCGCCGGTCAGGTCCAGCACTTCTATGCTGCGCCGCCGCTGGGCTTCGTCGGCGGCCGGCTTGCCGTCGAAGCGCGTGGCGAATTCATCCACCGACAGGTTCACCTTGCCGCCGATGATGCGGGCGTCCGGACGGAAGGCCTCATGGACGTAGCGCCGCTCACCGCTCGCATGCGCGCGGATATAGGCCTCGAGCGGCACACAGACCGCGGCCAGTTCGCCGCTGGCACCGGCACACCCTTGCGTGGAAGCGGCCGCCGCACCGGCGGCGGCCAGCATGGACAGGCCGGCGATGCCGGCCGCTAGCAAGTTGTACATATTGCCTCCAAATAAACATTTTTATGGCGGCATGCTAGCAGAAACCGGCGCGCCTGCAGTGGGGT
>NZ_JBFTMX010000078.1:0-14067 GCF_056397205.1 Massilia sp. 05N420 | reverse complement strand
TTCCCATCCCGAACAGGACCGTGAAACGACTTTGCGCCGATGATAGTGCTGCAACCAGTGTGAAAGTAGGTTATCGTCAGGCTAATTATTCGCAGAAGCCCGCTCAATTCGATTGAGCGGGCTTTTTGCTTTTCAGCGCTCTACATTCGATCGCTCCATTCCGCTACACTCATCCACAGCACCTGTATCGTTTCCGAACAATTCAGCTTCCCATACCGGGGTCGGCCAGTTGGCATGTCATTTGCTGGCATTACAACAAACCACAAGACCAGGGGACATGGATGGCGCATCGAATCGGTCGCGCGGCAGGCGCCGCCGTCGCACGGCTTGGCATGCCTTTCCTGTTGCTCCTCGCTGGCACCGCCACCGCCGAAGAGCCGCGCGTCGCCAGGGTCGAGGTCGTCGGCCTTGCACCTGGCTATGGTCTCGGCATCGATCGCGACCTGTTGCCTTACCCGGTACAGCTAGCAAGCGACAAAGCCATCCGCAAGGCGGGCGGGGAGAACCTGGCCGAATTCATGGCGCACAACCTGAGCGGCGTGAACGCGAACGAGATCTCGGGCAGCCCCTTCCAGAGCGATATCACCTTCCGCGGTTTCCGCGCATCGTCCATACTGGGCAGCTCACAGGGCATCTCCGTCTACCTGGACGGCGTGCGCGTGAACGAGCCTTTCGGCGATGTGATCAACTGGGACATGTTGCCGGAGGCGGCGATCGGCGACCTGGCCCTCGTCACCGGTGCCAACCCCCTGTACGGCCTGAACACGCTGGGCGGTGCGCTCGCCTTCAGGACCAAGTCCGGTCTTACGGATCCGGGCGGCGAGCTCGAATTGTCGGTAAGCAGTCAGGGCCGGCGCCGCAGCGACATCGCCTACGGCTGGCAGGGCAGCGGCGGCTGGCATGGCTTCATCGGCGCCACGCTGTTCGACGATACCGGCTGGCGCGATCACTCCGCCGGAAGGCTGGGCAATATGCTGGCCAAGCTTGGCCAGGCGAGCGGGGCCACCGAGTGGAGCGCGTCGCTGCTCGCTGGCCGCAGCCGTGTGCTCGGCAACGGATTGCTGCCGGACCTTCTGTATCGGGATGAGCGCAGCGCCGTCTATACCTATCCGGACAGAACCCGCAACCACCTGGTTCAGGGCAGCTTCAACCTCACGCAGCGCCTGGCTCGCGACAGCGAACTGAGCGCTGTCGCCTATGTTCGCAACAGCCGTCGCGATACCGTCAACGGCGATGTCAGCGAAGATTACGGCGATTACGTCGAGGACTGCGCCGCCGGCTTTGGAGCCRGTGGCGCGCCGCGCGAGCTGGCTTCGTGCGGGGTGACGAGGGAGCAGGGCGCTGCAATGCATGCCGGCGTATTGAATACGACCAGTACGCGCCAGAATGGCAGCGGCGCCAGCCTTGCGTTCGGCACCCGGCGCGGCATATTGCGCCTGGACGGCGGCGCCAGCCTGGACCGCAGCGACGTCGAGTACGCCCAGTTCGCACAGGCGGCATTCGTGACCGCTACGCGCGAAGTCATCGGCGATCCGCTTGAGCCGCGCGAGTCGACCTCATCGGTGGCCGGCAAATCGCGTACTGCCGGGGTCTATCTTTCCGCCTCCATGGAAGTCGTGCCGGGCACGCAACTGACGGCCAGTGCGCGCTATGGCCACACACGCGTCGAGAACACCCTGAGCAACGAGCGGGGCGTGCAGCCGCGGGAAGGCTTCAGCTACCGGCGCCTGAATCCCGCGCTCGGCTTCACCCATGTGCTGCTTCCGCGTGTGACATTGTTCGCCAACGTCGCCCAGGGTAGCAGGGTGCCGACCGTGATCGAGCTGGGATGCGCGGACCCGGACAATCCSTGCCGCCTGCCGGTCGGCCTGCAATCCGATCCCTACCTGAAGCAGGTCGTTGCGCGCACCATGGAGGCCGGGGCGCGCGGCCGCTTCCAGCAGGATGGCGTGTCGGGCAGCTACTCGCTGTCCCTGCACCGGACAGTCAACCGCGACGACATCCTGTTCCTGAGCTCGCCGTCGCGCCAGGGCTATTTCTCGAATTTCGAGCGTACCCGTCACCAGGGCCTGGACGCCATGCTGAGCCGCCAGTCCGGACGGCTCGGGCTGCGCCTCGCCTACAGCTACCTGCAGGCGGTGTACGACGCCGACGGTGAACTGTTTACCGGTTCGCGCCATGTCCAGATCCGGCGCGGCACCCGGATGGCGGGCCTGCCGCGCCATACCGGCAAGCTGTCGCTGGACTGGAACACGAGCCCGGCGCTGACCCTCGGCATGGACATCCACGCGGTATCGAGCCTGGTCACGCAAGGAAACGAGGACGGCCTGATCGAGGATGCCGAAGACGGCGAGGATGCGCAGCGCGCCGACCGGCGCGTGCATGGCTACATGCTGCTCGGCTTGCGCGCCAGCTACCGGCCGGCAGATCAATGGGAATTTTTTGCACGCATCAGCAACGTGTTCGACCGCCGTTACGAAACCTTTGGTGCGCTGGCGCCGGACCTGTTTCCGCACGGCCGCCTGCTCGCGCCGCACGAGCAGGCCGACGGGGCCGAACAGGCGCGTTTCGTGGCGCCGGGCGCACCGCGGGCCGTGGTCGCGGGCCTGCGCTATCGTTTCTGATCAGAAGCGATATTCGGCGGTGAGGCCGGCCATCCACTGTCGCCCCGGCGCCGCTTCGTAAAAGCGTTTATTGGTGTCGCCGACGATGACCGAGCCGATGTAGTTACGGTCGAACATATTGTTCAGGCGCAGGAACTCCTTGAAGCGCCAGCGATCGCGGTCCTGGCGCGCTTGAAGGCGCAGGTTTACTAGCGCATACACCTTGCCGTTCGCAATGGTCTCGAGCGCAGCCCCCAAGGCCAGCCTGACGCTCAAACCATGCTGCAAGTCGGTGTCGAGGGAGACTTCGGCGCCGCGGCGCAGGGTGTTGCTCGCGTTGCGATAGCTGGTGCGTCCGCCGGCCAAACTGTCGCCTGCCATCCCATTCGATCTGGACGGCGTGCCGGTTTCCGGTTTCCGGCGGCAGGACACCTGCTCCAGATTTGCACAGTTGCCGCCCGAGTGTTGCGGTTCCGGCACGGGCGTACACGAACTCTGCACAGGTTTCCTAGGCCAGGCGCCTGGCACGACCCTTGCGAATGCCTGGACGTAGCACAAGACCATTCACAACGGAGACACCATGAAATGAAAACGAGAGCCGCCATCGCATGGAAGGCCGGGGAACCCCTGACGATTGCCGACGTCGACCTGGAAGGCCCGCGCGCCGGCGAAGTGCTGGTCGAGGTCAAGGCCACCGGCATCTGCCATACCGATTACTACACGCTGTCGGGCGCCGATCCGGAAGGCATCTTCCCAGCCATCCTCGGTCATGAAGGGGCGGGCGTCGTCCTCGAAACCGGTCCCGGTGTGACCAGCGTCAAGCGCGACGACCACGTTATTCCGCTCTACACCCCGGAATGCCGCCAGTGCAAATTCTGCCTGTCGCGCAAGACCAACCTGTGCCAGGCCATCCGCTCCACCCAAGGCCGCGGCCTGATGCCGGACGGTACTTCGCGCTTCTCGCTGGACGGCCAGCCGATCTACCACTACATGGGCACCTCGACCTTCTCGAACTACATCGTGGTGCCGGAAATCGCGCTGGCGAAAATCCGCGAGGATGCTCCCTTCGACAAGACCTGTTATATCGGCTGCGGCGTCACCACGGGCGTGGGCGCGGTGATCTTCACGGCCAAGGTGGAACCCGGCGCCAACGTGGTCGTGTTCGGCCTGGGCGGCATCGGCCTGAACGTCATCCAGGCGGCCAGGATGGTCGGCGCCGACAAGATCATCGGCGTGGACATCAACCCTGGCCGCGAACAGATGGCGCGCCAGTTCGGCATGACCCACTTCGTCAATCCGAAGGAAGTCGGGAACGTGGTCGACGCCATCGTCCAGCTGACCGACGGCGGCGCCGACTATTCCTTCGAATGCATCGGCAACGTCACCACCATGCGCCAGGCGCTGGAGTGCTGCCACAAGGGCTGGGGCCAGTCGATCATCATCGGCGTGGCCGAAGCGGGCAAGGAGATTTCGACCCGTCCGTTCCAGCTGGTCACCGGCCGCGTCTGGAAAGGCTCGGCCTTCGGCGGCGCCCGCGGCCGCACCGACGTGCCCCGCATCGTCGACTGGTACATGGAAAACAAGATCAACATCGACGACCTGATTACCCATACCTTGCCCCTCGAGCGCATCAACGAAGGATTCGAGTTGATGAAGAGCGGGCAATCGATCCGTTCGGTAGTGCTGTACTAAGTCCAACGACAAGAGGAGACATGATCATGAACAGTGCAGTCCATATTCACCCGGCCGTCGACGAGGGCATCCCGCCGGAGGCGCCGGACTTTGCAGGCGGGACCCTGACCTGCCTGTGCGCCACCGACCCGGTGACGGTCGAGATCAAGGGGCAGGTGGCGCACAACCACGTATGCGGCTGCACCAAATGCTGGAAGCCGGCAGGGTCGCTGTTCTCCCAGGTTGCGGTGGTGCCGCGCGAGAACCTGCAGGTGGTCGCCAACGGCGACAAGCTGCAGCCGGTCGATGCCACCGCCACCATCGTGCGGCATGCCTGCCGCGAGTGCGGCGTGCACATGCTCGGGCGCATCGAAAACACTGCGCATCCTTTCTATGGCCTGGACTTCGTGCACACCGAGCGCTCGAACCAGCGCGGCTGGGCGGCGCCCACCTTCGCGGCCTTCGTCTCGTCCATCATCGAATCCGGCGCACGTCCCGAAAACATGGGGACCGTGCGTGCGCGCCTGAACGAGATCGGCTTGTGCTGGAGTGTATGCAAAAGCACGACGGCAAGTACGAATTCCTCTACAAGTGCTCGTGCGTCATCGACCGCATCGCCGAGGCGATGCCTTACGAGGACTTCGTGGCGATGTCGACCGCCTTGCGCGACCAGGCCCTGGTAGGGGAACGCGGCGGCGTGTTTCGTGATGCACCTACGGTCAAGGTCATGGCCGACAAGTACAGAACCATTCAGGCCAATGCGAACAAGGCCTGCCATGTGCAGCAGCGCTGAACCACAAGAAAACATTAGGAGACCAACATGTCATTRCAAACAAGACTGATCCGCTGGTGGCCCTGCCTTGTATTCGCCGCCTCGCCGGCCTTCGCGGCCGACACCGACCTCGCACAGCTGAGCAAGGACCCGAAGAACTGGACCATGCAGGCCGGCGACCTGAGCAACCAGCGTTACAGCGAACTCAAGCAGATCAACAGCAAGAACGCCAAGAGCCTGCAGGTGGCCTGGACCTTCTCGACCGGCGTGCTGCGCGGCCACGAAGGCGGGCCGCTGATCATCGGCGACACGCTGTACCTGCACAGTCCCTTCCCGAACAAGGTGTTCGCGATCTCGCTGGAAGACCAGAGCATCCGCTGGAAGTACGAACCGAAGCAGGATCCGACCGTGATTCCGGTGATGTGCTGCGACACGGTCAACCGCGGCCTGGCCTATTCGAACGGCAAGATCTTCCTGCAGCAGGCCGATACCACGCTGGTGGCGCTGGATGCCAAGACCGGCGCCGAACTGTGGAAGACCAAGGTCGGCGATCCGAAGATCGGCGAAACCACCACCAATGCACCGCACATCTTCAAGGACAAGCTGCTGACCGGCATCAGCGGCGGCGAGTTCGGCGTGCGCGGCCGCATCGCCGCCTACGATCCGAACACCGGCAAGCTGCTGTGGAAGGCCTTCAGCACCGGACCGGACCAGGACATGCTGATCGACCCGGCCAAGACCATGACCTGGACCGACGGCAAGATGGCGCCGGTCGGCCCCGACTCTTCGCTGAAGAGCTGGCAGGGCGACCAGTGGAAGCTGGGTGGCGGCACCACCTGGGGCTGGTACAGCTACGACCCGCAACTGAACCTGGTGTACTACGGCAGCGGCAATCCCAGCACCTGGAATCCGCGCCAGCGCCCGGGCGACAACAAGTGGTCGATGACGATCTTTGCCCGCGACCTCGACACCGGCATGGCGAAATGGGTCTACCAGATGACGCCGCACGACGAGTGGGACTATGACGGCGTCAACGAAATGATCCTGGTCGACATGAAGGTCAAGGGCCAGCCGCGCAAGGCGCTGGTGCACTTCGACCGCAACGGTTTCGCCTACACGATGGACCGGCAGAGCGGCGAATTGCTGGTCGCCGAAAAATACGATCCGGCGGTCAATTGGGCCAGCCACATCGACATGAAGAGCGGCCGTCCGGTCGTGGTGGCGAAGTACAGTACCGACAAGAACGGGCCGGACGTCAATTCGAAGGGCATCTGTCCTTCGGCCCTCGGCACCAAGGACCAGCAGCCCGCTACCTACTCGCACAAGACCGGCCTGTTCTATGTGCCGACCAACCACGTGTGCATGGACTACGAGCCCTTCCAGATCGAGTATACGGCCGGTCAACCCTACGTCGGCTCGACCCTGTCGATGTATGCGGCGCCGAACAGCCATGGCGGCCTGGGTAATTTCATCGCCTGGGATGCCGGCACCGGCAAGATCGTCTGGTCCAAGCCCGAGAAGTTCTCGGTGTGGAGCGGCGCATTGTCGACCGCCGGCGACGTGGTGTTCTACGGCACCCTGGAAGGCTATATCAAGGCGGTCGACCACAACGGCAAGGAACTATGGAAGTTCAAGACCCCGTCCGGCATCATCGGCAACGTCACGACCTGGGAATACAAGGGCAAGCAGTATGTCGGCGTGCTGTCGGGCATCGGCGGCTGGGCCGGCATCGGCCTGGCGGCCGGCCTGACCAAGGGCACCGAAGGACTGGGCGCCGTGGGCGGCTACAAGGACCTGGCCAAATATACCGAACTCGGTGGCGTGCTGACCGTGTTCGCGCTGCCGGATCGCTGATCCGCAGGATCCGTATCGAGCGGCCGCCGGCATGTCGCAGGCCGGTGGCCGTACCCTGTCATTACCGGAAATCGCCATGAACAAATTCGTAACCCTGATGTTGAGCGCGGCCTTTTGCATGGCCGCCGTACCCGCCGTGGCCGACGAGACTGCCGCGCCCGCCGGTGCCGCACCCTACAAGGTAGCCGACGGCAACAAGGTGGACGCCCAGACCCTGAGCGGCTGGAAAACCTGGCGTGCACTGGCCTGCGAGCGCTGCCACGGCGCGGCGCAGGAAGGCATGGTCGGTCCTTCGCTGATCAACAGCCTGAAAGTGCTCACCAAAGAGCAGTTCAAGCAGACCGTCCTGCACGGCAGGATCGACAAGGGCATGCCCAACTTCGACGGCAGCAAGATGGTGGTCGAGAACATCGACAACCTGTATTCCTATCTGAAAGGGCGCTCGGATGGCGCGATCCAGCCGGGCCGCCTGCAGGAGATCGGCAAATGAGGTGGCCCGGCAGCCTGGGCAGGCTGGCAGGGGCAGCGTTGGCGCTTCTCTGCCTGGCCGGACCGATCGCCGCCCAACAGGCCATGAATGACGCAGGTCCGGGCCAGGACAAGGTATTGCGTGTTTGCCAGGATCCGAACAACCTGCCGTTCTCGAACCGCGATCAGGCCGGTTTCGAGAACAGGATTGCGGCCCTGTTCGCCCAGGAGCTGGGATGGAAGCTGGAACACACATGGTTCCCGCAGCGTATCGGCTTCATCCGCAATACCCTGCGCGCCAAGCTGGAGAATTCCGACCGTTTCAAGTGCGACCTGGTGACCGGCGTGCCGGCCGGGTTCGACATGGCGGCCACCACCCGCCCTTACTACCACTCGAGCTATGCACTGGTCTACGTGAAGGGCAGGGGGCTGGACGGTGTGCGCGGCCTGGACGATCTGGCGGCCTTGAAGCCGGAGCAGCGCGGCAAGCTGCGCTTCGGCGCGTTCACGTCCTCGCCGGTCACCGACTGGCTGATGCAGAACAGGCTCATGGAGCAGGTCGACTGGTACCAGAACCAGACCGGCGACGCCAAGCAGTACCCGGGCCAGATCATCGAGCGCGACCTCGCCAGCGGCAAGATCGACGTCGCCTTCGTCTGGGGCCCGATTGCCGGCTACTTCGCACGCAATACGCACGCGGCGCCGATCGTGGCCGTGCCGCTCGCCTCGCGTCCGGGCATGAAGCTCGATTTCGAGATCGCGATGGCGGTGCGTCATGGCGACAAGGAATTCAGGCAGCGCATCGACCAGCTGATCGATGCCAACCGGGGCAAGATCGCCGCCATCCTCGACGAGTACGGCGTACCGCAGCTCGACCAGCACGGACGGGTGCTCGCTTCCCAGCGTACGGTGAAACCATGATGCGCCGGCTCGCAATGTTTGCCATGCTGGCCGCGCTTGCCGCGGGCCCGGCGGCTGCCCAGCCGATCTCGTCCGCCGAAACCCTGTTGTTCGAGACGGACCACCTGGCGCGCCTGAAGGCACCGGCGACGCTGGTGTATGCCTATCGCAAGGACAGCAACGTCGAGCCCGGCTTCAGCGACGAAGTGCGGCTCGACCTTGCCCAGGTCGAGGGCAAGCTGAGTGCGACCCTGCATTTCCTGTCGGGCGAGCACAAACAGGACATTCCGGCGCTCGAAGAAGCCCATGGCAATCCGGTCCTGCTCGGCTTCCTCGAGCACGACATCGCCGAGATGAAGCGACTCACCGGGGGCTTGACCAGTTATTTCCGCAAGCGGATCCGCATGGCGCTGGCGGAAGGCGCCCAGCTGAGCCGGCAGCAGATCGTCTACCAGGGCCGGACCCTCGATGCGCAGGTGGTTCGCATCCAGCCTTACCTGAACGACCCCATGCATGCACGCTTCGAGAAATACGTGCACAAGATGTACACCTTCGTCCTGAGCGAACAGGTGCCTGGAGGCCTGTATCAGTTGCGTACTTCGGTCGGCAAGCCCGAGCCGGTACGGACCGCCGCCAGCATGCCGGGCGTGCCGGCGCCTGTGCCAATGATCGATGAAACCCTGACCCTGATCAGCGTCACGCCCAAGCAGCCCTGAGTCGCATGGGACGTCAGCAGGAGACACGCGATGGCGCCGTTGAAAGTATTCGCATTCGATTACGCGACCGCCGGCGGGCCGCTGCCGCGGCGACTGCCGCAGTCGCTCCGGCGCCAGAGCGACATGCTGCTGCAGGCCTTGCAGGCTGACCTGCGCGCCGTGCCCGGCATCGAGTTGACGACGATAGCGCCTGCGCAGGACGCCCCCGGGGCCCGGCCGGCTTTCAGCGAGCGCTTCCAGGCTGGCATGGAAGCGGCCGATGCGGTATGGCCCCTGGCGATCGAATCGGAAGGCTTGCTGGAACGCTTGTCGCGCGAGATCCTGGGCGCCAACCGGATCCTGCTGGGTAGTGCACCCGGCGCCGTGCAGGTGGCAAGCAGCAAGCTCAAAGTGGCGCGCGCGCTGGCAGACGGCGGCGTTCCGGTTGCCGCCACCTACAGTCCGCACGCCGTTTTGCCCGACGAGCGGGGCGCCTGGGTGGTCAAGCCCGACGGCGGCGCCGGCTGCTTCAACATCCGCCTGTTCAGTGATCGCGCGGCGGCGCTGGCATGGATCCGTGTCGCGGCGGCGGAGGGCTATGTGCTGCAGCCCTTCATTGCCGGCAAACTGGGCAGCCTGTCCCTGCTGTGCTGCGATGGCGTGGCACGGGTGCTGAGCTGCAACCTGGAGCGGGTGGCCATGCGCAACAACCGTTTTCACTTCCTTGGCAGCACCGTCGGCGGGCTGGAGGATCGCGATGGCGCTCTCGGTCGCCTGGCCCAGAAAGTGGCGGCGGCAATTCCCAGCCTGTGGGGGTATGTCGGCGTCGACTTCGCCCTCACGAGCGATGGCCCTGTGGTGCTGGATGTGAATCCGCGGCTTACCGCCGCCTATGTCGGCCTGCACGCCGCGATCGGGCATAACCCGGCAGGCATGGTCATCGAGCTGTTGAAGGGGCCAGCGGCCATGCCCGGTCCCTTGCAGGCCCGCCGTGCCGTCAGCGTGGATCTTGGCAACGGAGCGGATTGAGGGCTACCTGATCGCGACGCCCCAGGGGAGTTTGCCGACCGGGATGTCGCGCAGCTTGGTCCGGCTGACGGTGTCGATCACCGACACGCTGTTCGAACGGCCGTTCGCCACGTAGAGCTTCTTGCCGTCCGGTGTCAGCGCCATGTTCCATGGGCGCTGACCTACCGGAATCGTCGCCACGACCTGGTTGCTGTCGGTATCGATGACCGACACGCTGCCATCGCCGCCGTTCGACACATAGACCTGCTTGCCGCCCGGATCGACGGCGATGCCGTTCGCACGCAGCCCGGCCTTGATGCGGGCAACGATGGCAAAGTTCCTGGTGTCGATGACGAAGACTTCGTTGGCATTTTCCGTCGCCACGTAGGCGCGGCTGCTGTCGGGCAGGAAACCGATGCCGCGTGGGCGCGCCCCGACCGCGACCTGGCCTACCTGCTTGCGCGCGTCGAAATCGATGATGTCGACGGCGTCGCCTTCCTCCGCGCTGACGAAGAGCAGGTGCCCGTCCGGGCTGAACACCGCGTGTTCGGGGTTCTTGCCGTGGACCTTGATCGCGAACGCCAGCGCATTGCTGCGTGTGTCGACCACTGCGATATCGTTCTTGCCCTCGACCGCCGTCACCACCCAGCGCCCATCCGGAGAAATCGAGACACCTTCCGGCGACTCGCCCAGTGCGATCGCTGCACCCAACTTGCGGGCAGCGACGTCGACCACTTGCAGGCTATTGTTCGGCTGGTCGCTGACGTACAGCCAGTGCCTGTCGAGGCCGACAGCCAGGCCGCGCGGCTTGCTGCCGCCGGGCAGGGAGGCGACTACCTGGTCGGTGGCGGTATCGATGACGGACACCGTGCCGGCGCCCTCGTTGGGGACGTATGCGAACGGTTCGGCATGCAGGAAGGACGGCAGCGCCGCCAGCAGCGCGAGGGTGGTCGAAACGAGGTGCTTCGGGCTGATGATCATCGGTTCTCCAAGGGAAGGCCGGCATGGCGGCGGATGCGCCGCACGGCACGGCGTGGCCACATGCGCCACAACAGGCCGTCGCGATCGATCAGCATGTGCTTGCCGGCCGCAAGCACATGCAAGCCGACGAACAGCGCGAGCAGCAGCGCGGCGATATGGTGGGTCTGGTTGAAGAGGACATACAGCGCCCTGTCGTCGGGGCCCCAGGGCGGCAGGCGCACCAGGTTGAAGAACTTGATGCCATGCTTGCTGAAATTCGATGCAAGATAGCCGGATAGCGGCAGGATCAGCATGCAAAGATACAGGACTGCATGGCTGAGCCTGGCCACGTGCCGCTGCCAGGGCGGCATGCTGTCGGGCAGTGGCGGTGGCGCATGCATCAGGCGCCAGGCGAGACGCAGCACGATCAGCAGGCCGATCAGGATGCCGCTGCTCTTGTGCAGGTTGACATACATGCCGCGTTCCGGCGTGCCGCGCGGAATATCGTCCAGCATCAGGCCAAACACGAATTGGCCGAGCAGCAGCAGGGCGATCAGCCAGTGCAGGACGATGGCCGTGCTTGTGTAGCGGTCGCGATCGGGCTTGTGCATGGGCTCCGTTCAGTGAACCAGCGATTTCTCGGGCGGCTTGATGTTGAGCCGCTGTAGCTTGCGGTACAGGGTATTGCGGCTGATGCCCAGTTCCCGCGCAACGCCGCTCAGGTTCCACTCGTGACGCTGGAGTTCCTGCAGCAGCGCGCGCCGTTCGGCGCTTTCGAGCGTGTTCAGGTTGGACCCGGTCATGGCCCCCGCTTCCATCCCGGCACAGGTCGACGGCACCGCCTCGGCAGTACTATCCCGGTATTCGGGCGGCAGGTCGCGCACGGTCAGGCAGTCTGTGTCCCGCAGGGCGATCATGCTGCGCAACAGGTGACGCAACTGGCGTACATTGCCGGGCCAGCGCTGCTGTTCGAGCAGGGACAAGAGGCGAGTATCGAGTTCGACCGGGCTGCCCTCGTCGCTTTCCTCCGTCGCCAGGTGCCGGATCAAGGCTGCGCGGTCGACGCGCTCGCGCAATGGCGGCAGAGTGAGCGTCACGCCTTGCAAGCGGTAATACAAGTCTTCGCGGAAGGCGCCGAGTTCGATCTTCTTTTGCAGGTCGCAATGGGTGGCGCTGATGAGGCGGATGTCGAGCTTGACCGGGGTCTCRCTCCCGAGCGGGACCACTTCGCGTTCCTCGAGTACCCGCAACAGCCGGGCCTGCAGGGCAACCGGCATGTCGCCTATCTCATCGAGGAAGAGCGTGCCCGAATTGGCCTGCAGGAGCTTGCCGCGCTGCCCCTCCTTGCTGGCGCCCGTAAAGGCGCCGGAGCGATAGCCGAACAGTTCGCTTTCGATCAGCGATTCCGGTATCGATGCGCAATTGATCGCTATAAAAGGCCAGCTGGCCCGGCTGCCGGACGCGTGGATGGCACGCGCGAACATCTCCTTGCCTGTACCGGTCTCGCCCAGCAGCATGATCGCGACGTTGCGCTCGAGAACGCGTTTGGCTTTCTCGACATTGGCAGCCATGACGGGATCGCCGAACTGCAATTTGTCGAGCGGGCTGTCGGGCTGGATGGAGAATTCTTCCTTGGCGCCGACCCCGGGCAGGAGTCCGATCGCTGCCGCATGGCGCGGACCGGAGGTCGACAGAGGCTGGTACATCACGCCGAAAAAACGGGCGCCGTTGCGGATTTCAAAGATCGGTACCGGGTGAAAGGCTTTCCTGACCGTGCTGTCGATCAGGCCGGAAAAGGTAATGTTGAACAGCTCGGTGATGTCGCGGCCGACGATCTCGGTGCGGTCGTTGAATCCGAGCTGGAACAGGGCACAGCGCGTCGCGGCCAACACCTTGCCGGTGACACTCAAGGCGATCGCACCTTCGCTCAAGGTGCCGACGAATTCCGGACGGTTATGAAAACGCAGGATGAAATCATGGCGGAACTGGTGCAGGAACACCCGGTTTTCGATCATCTGTACCGACATGCTGACCAGCGCGAGTGTGTGTTGCTGGGCCAGGCGCGACTCGCCGGAGGCGTCGAGCACACCGACCAGTTCGCCTTCGTGATCGAAGATCGGCGCCGCAGCGCAGGAGAGGCCGGTATTCCTGGACAGGTAGTGTTCGTCCTGGTGCACGGTCACGGGGCGCCGTTCGAACAGGCAGGTGCCCATGCCGTTGGTTCCCTGCGCACGTTCGCTCCATACCGCGCCCGGCATCAGGCCGGTCTTCGATGCCGCATGCGTGAAAGCGGGGTCGCCAAAATAATTGAGCAGCACCCCCTCGCGGTCGGTCAGCATGATTGCGTAACCGGATCCCGCCAGCTGCTGGTACAGGTTGGCCATCTCCACCTTGGCGACCTCCTGGACATCGGCAAGGCGTTCCTGGCGTTCCTGTAATTCGGCGACTGGGACGACTTCGGGTTCGGCGCAGGTGCCGGGGTCGAGCCGGTATTCGTCGAGGCACCGTATCCAGGACTGGGTGATGCGGTTTGCGCTTCCAGGACGTCCAGGTCCGTTTCGGCTTTGAACGACCGAGCGGACACGGTTGACGTGTTCCACGGCAAAGTTTGGCATGCTGTCTCCTGCGTCCTCACTCATGTGCCGGGCAAGGCGCCGGCCATGGCTTGTTATCGTATGGACTGTTATTGAGTTGCAACCACAGCATCAGATACTACTCTTGGCAGCAAATAGTTCAAGTGTTCACAATATTTTTAACCAATAGCGTTGTCGGAAGAGCCCGATTTCTTGGAATTCAGACGGGTATCAGGGCTAATTGAATCAGTGTGAACTGTTCGCTCGTAACGAGGTCTGGTGTTCAGATGCGTCGTCGGCGCAACAGGGCTTGTGTGGTGCCACCTTGTTTTGCTATAGTTCGCGTCCTGCTTCTGCAGCGCACGAAAAGTTTAATAGAATCAACGAATTAAACTTGTGTAAACGGCCATGCCGAGTGCGCTGAAGAAAAAGATGGAGTTGACGAGTTAAGCGAAACACTGCATAATCTCATTCCTCTGCTGCTGACGAACAAAACGATTCGTTGGATGCAGCAAGGCAGTACCGAATACGATCTTTAACAATCAACACTTTAACAATCAACA
>NZ_JBFTMX010000077.1:0-9565 GCF_056397205.1 Massilia sp. 05N420 | reverse complement strand
AGCAGGAGGCGCACTATAGCAAACGGGATATGGGCGCGCAAGCCCTCACCGGCGCAATCGGCGGCGATAAAGCAACAGGATGCCGGACTTTCGTCCGGCGTCCCGTCCTCTAGCAGGTTCTTCACACCGAGGCGCAGCATGACGCTTTCGAGACAGGAAATGAAACGAGCGCGATGGAGGCAAGCGCGCGCTTGCGTGCTACATTAGGCAATAGTCGACTTCCAGCGATAGAGCCGCGGTCCAGGGCCAACCAGGAGACATGGAATGACTTATCACCTGCCGGCGACCATCGCCAGCTCGCACCGCCGTTCCCAGCATTACGGATTGCGCGCCGACGTCCGTCCCGACTTCGATCCCCTGTCCGTTTCCGCCCTCTCGGCCCTGGTCGAGCAGAACCGCATGCTGTACAGCCATGCGCTGCCTGCGATGGAAACCCTGTACCAGCAGATCGCCAACACGCATAACACGGTCCTGCTGACCGATGCCCGCGGCGTGATCCTGCACTCGCTGGGCGATGCCGACTTCATGGAAAAAGCCAATCGTGTCGCCCTCACGCCGGGCGTCGACTGGTCCGAGGAGAGCAAGGGCACGAATGCGATCGGCACCACCATCGCCGAACAGGCGCCCACCATCGTGCACGCCGACCAGCACTACTTGACTGCCAACCACTTCCTCACTTGCTCGGCCGCACCGATCGTGGACCACCGCGGCAAGGTGATCGGCGTGCTCGACGTCAGCGGCGACCGGCGCAGCTTCCACAAGCACACCATGGCCCTGGTGCGGATGTCGGCGCTGATGATCGAGAACCAGCTGTTCGCCTCCGCCTACGAGAACGCGATCACCCTGCACTTCCATACCCGTCCGGAATTCATCGGCACGCTCATGGAAGGCATCGCCTCGTTCACGCCGGGCGGCCGCTTCCTTGCCGCCAACCGCAACGGCTTGTTCCAGCTCGGCCTGTCCGCGCCGGCCCTGCAGGCCCAGACCTTCAGTTCGCTGTTCGGCCTGCCGCTGTCGAGCCTCTACGATCACTACCGCAGCGCGGCGCCGGAACTGCTCGACCTGTGCATGCACAACGGCGTGCGGGTGCGCGGCCGCGCCGAGCTGCGCCTGAAGCATGGCGTGCAGCAGCTGAACGACGCCCCCGCCCTGCCCGCCCCCGCAGCGCCGGCGCGCGACATGCCCGCCACGCCGCAGCCGCGCTCCCGGCTGCAGGCCCTGAACACGGGCGATGCCAGGCTGGCGCAGTCGATCGCGAAAGTCGAGAAGGTCCTTGGCCAGGGCGTGCCGATCCTGATCATGGGCGAGACCGGCACCGGCAAGGAATGGCTGGCCCAGGCCATCCACCAGGATTCGCCGCGTGCGCGCGGTCCCTTCGTCGCAGTGAATTGCGCGGCGATTCCGGAAGCGCTGATCGAATCCGAGCTGTTCGGCTACGAGGAAGGCGCCTTCACCGGCGCGCGCAGGAAGGGCGCCGCCGGCAGGATCATGCAGGCCCACGGCGGCACCCTGTTCCTCGACGAGATCGGCGACATGCCGCTCGCCCTGCAGGCGCGCCTGCTGCGCGTGCTCGAAGAACGCAAGGTGGTGCCGCTGGGCGGATCGCGGCCACTGGCGCTCGACGTCGAACTGGTCTGCGCCACCAACCACGAACTGCGCAAGCGCATCGCGGCTGGCCTGTTCCGCGAAGACCTGTATTACCGCCTGAACGGCCTGGTCGTCAAACTGCCGCCGCTGCGCGAGCGCGGCGACCTCGATGCCCTCGTTGCGACGATGCTGGCCGGCGGCACCAGGCGCCGGCGCGTGGCGGGCGAGGTCCTGCACCTGTTCAGGCGCCATGCCTGGCCCGGCAATCTGCGCCAGCTCGCCAGCCTGCTGCGCACCGCAGCCCTGATGGCCGGCGGCGAGGACGAGATCGGCCTGCACCACCTGCCCGACGATTTCCTCGACGAAGCGGCGGAGGCCCGCGCTGCCGTCAACGCACCAGCGCCGGCGCCGGCTCGCACCGGGGCCGCCAGCCGGCTCGACGAACTGGAGTTGAGCGCCATCCTGCGCACCCTCGACGCCCACGGCGGCAATGTCTCCGCTGCCGCGCGCGCCCTGGGCATATCGCGCAACACGATTTATCGCAAGCTACCCAGGACTAGCTGACCGGCTGGCCGCGCAGCAGCGCGCACTCCTGGTCCGTGAACAGACGCGAACGGGTCAGGAAGCGCCGCCCGGTGCCGTTATCGAGCGAGAACATGCCGCCGTTACCGGCCACCACGTCGATGATCAGCTGGGTGTGCTCCCAGTAGGCGAACTGCTCCTGTCCCATGTAGAACGGCGTTCCGTCCAGGCTGCCCAGGCAGACGTCGGTATCGCTCAGGTTGAACTCTCCCTCCGGATAACACATCGGCGCGCTGCCGTCGCAGCAGCCGCCGGACTGGAAAAACATCAGCGGTCCGTGGCGCTGCCGCAGCTCGCCGATGAAGGCGAGTGCGGCCGGCGTCGCGGTCACGCGGTCGACTGGCGTGACCATGGCGGTCATCAGAAGAAGCCGAGCGCTTTCGGGCTGTAGCTYACCAGCAKGTTCTTGGTCTGCTGGTAGTGCTCGAGCATCATCTTGTGGTTCTCGCGGCCGATGCCCGACTGCTTGTAGCCGCCGAATGCCGCGTGCGCCGGGTACAGGTGGTAGCAGTTGGTCCACACCCGGCCCGCCTGGATCGCGCGGCCGACGCGGAAGGCGCGGCTGCCGTCGCGCGTCCACAGGCCGGCACCCAGGCCGTACAAGGTGTCGTTGGCGATGCGCAGGGCATCGGCTTCGTCCTTGAAGGTCGTSACMGAGACCACSGGSCCGAAGATYTCCTCCTGGAAGATGCGCATCCGGTTGTCGCCCTTGAACACGGTCGGCCGCACATAGTAGCCGCCGGACAGGTCGCCCTCGTGGGTGGCGCGCTCGCCGCCGGCCAGCACCTCGGCGCCTTCCTGGCGGCCGATGTCGAGGTAGGACAGGATCTTCTCGAGCTGCTCCTGCGAGGCCTGTGCGCCGATCATGGTGTTGGCGTCGAGCGGATTGCCGGCCTTGATCTGGGCGACCCTCGCCAGCGCGCGCTCCATGAACTTCTCGTAGATCGATTCCTGCACCAGCACCCGCGACGGGCAGGTGCAGACCTCGCCCTGGTTCAGCGCGAACATCGCAAAACCTTCCAGGCACTTGTCGAAGAACTCGTCGTCAGCCGCCATCACGTCTTCGAAGAAGATGTTCGGCGACTTCCCGCCCAGCTCCAGGGTCACCGGAATCAAGTTCTGGGCTGCGTACTGCATGATCAGGCGGCCGGTGCCGGTCTCGCCGGTGAAGGCGATCTTGGCGATGCGCTTGCTGGACGCGAGCGGCTTGCCGGCTTCCAGGCCATAGCCGTTGACGATATTGATCACGCCGGCCGGCAGCAGGTCGGCGATCAGCTCCATCAGCACCATGATCGAGGCCGGGGTCTGTTCGGCGGGCTTGAGCACCACGCAGTTGCCGGCCGCCAGCGCCGGCGCCAGCTTCCACACCGCCATCAGGATCGGGAAGTTCCAGGGGATGATCTGGCCGACCACGCCCAGCGGCTCGTGGAAGTGGTAGGCATAGGTCTCGTGGTCGATGGTCGAGATCGCACCTTCCTGGGTGCGGATGCAGCCGGCAAAGTAGCGGAAGTGGTCAATCGCCAGCGGAATGTCGGCCGCCATGGTCTCGCGGATCGGCTTGCCGTTGTCGATGGTCTCGGCGGTCGCGAGCATCTTGAGGTTCTGCTCCATGCGGTCCGCGATCTTGTTCAGGATGTTGGCGCGTTCGGCGGGCGAGGTCTTGCCCCAGGCCTCCTTGGCGGCATGGGCGGCATCGAGCGCGGCGTCGATGTCTTCCGCGCTGGAGCGCGCCACCTCGCAGAAAGGCTGGCCGGTAATCGGCGTCACGTTGGCGAAGTACTCGCCCTTCACCGGTGGGACGAAGGCCCCGCCGATGTAGTTGTCGTAGCGCTGGCGGAAGGGGCTGGCGACGCCGAGTTTGCTGATGTCTGCAAGATTCATGTCATCCTCTTGTTTCGTTGTGGTTGTGTGGAACCCCTTCTCTCGCAAGCGCCATGCCAGCCCTTGCGCGGCATCGCCAAGAGGGGAAGACGCGGGCAAGGCAAGCCCGACCTGCGTCACCTGTTGTGACACCTGCTCCAGATTGACACAGTGCGAATGAGCAAGCGGACAACGGAGTTCCCGTCCGGCGGGTATAGTTCGTGCCGGAATAACGGAGAAAAGATGAAACGTCACGCCCTTGCTTCCAGCCTCATCGCGGCGCTGTCCGCTGCCTACGCACCGTTCGCCCTGGCCGGTGCCGACGCGAACGCGACTGTTCCGGTCGTCGTGGTGACGGCCAGCCGCACCGAACAACTCAGCTTCGACCTGCCGGCCTCGATCGACGTGATCGGGGCCGACCGCATCGGCGCCGGCCAGCCGCGCGTCAACGCCTCCGAGGCCCTGTCCGCGGTGCCGGGCCTGGTGGTGGCGAATCGCCAGAATTATGCGCAGGACCTGCAGATCTCTTCGCGCGGCTTCGGCGCCCGTTCGGCCTTCGGCGTGCGCGGCGTGCGCCTGATCGCCGACGGCGTCCCGGCCACCATGCCCGACGGCCAGGGCCAGGCCGCCACCTTCGACCTCGACCTGGCCGAACGCATCGAAGTGCTGCGCGGCCCCTTCTCGGCCCTGTACGGCAACCACTCCGGCGGCGTGATCCAACTGTTCACGCGCGAGCCGAAAGGCGCGCCGGAAGTCGAACTGAACGTCAGCAGCGGCAGCTACGGCAGCCGCAAGACCGACCTGAACGCAAGCGGCAGCGCCGGCGGCGTCGGCTACCTGCTGGATGCATCGCGTTTCGACACCGACGGCTACCGCAGCCACAGCGCCGCCCGGCGCGACCAGGCTTATGCCAAGCTCAGCTTCGCGCCGAGCACGACCAGCAAGCTGACCCTGGTCGCCGGCGCACTGAACCAGGACGATACCCAGGATCCGCTCGGCGTCACCTGGGCCACCTGGCAGCGCGACCCGCGCGCGGGCGAGATCGACACCAGCGATCCGCGCACGCCGCAGCGCACCTTCGCCGAACGCTACAACACGCGCAAGAGCATCGACCACCAGCAGCTGGGCGCGACCTGGGAACAGCGCTTCGGCAGCGACCGGCTGCGCGTGACGGCCTATGTCGGCAACCGCCGCGTGATCCAGTACCAGGCTTTCTCGCAAGCCTTCCAGGCACCGGCCAGCCATTCGGGCGGCGTGGTCGATTTCCAGCGCGACTTCCACGGCATCGACGCCAACTGGACCATGTCCCGTCCCCTCCTCGACGGCACGCTGCGCTCCACCTTCGGCATCGAGGCCGGCGCCTCGGACGACGACCGCAAGGGTTACGAGAACTTCGTCGGCACCCAGTTCGGCGTGCAGGGCCGCCTGCGCCGCGACGAGAAAGACAAGGTCAGGAACCTCGATCCCTACGCGCAGTTCGAATTTGAGCGCGGCCCCTGGGTGCTGAGCGCCGGCCTGCGCCACAGCCGGGTCGACTTCGACGTGGAAGACCGCTATCTCTCCAACGGCAACGACAGTGGCAGCGTCAGCTACCGCCACACGACGCCGCTGCTCGGCGTGCTGTACAAGATCAACCCGGGTTTGAACCTCTACGCCAGCGCGGCGCGCGGCWTCGAGACCCCGACCCTGAACGAGGTGTTCTACTCGGGCACTGGCGGCGGCTTCAATTTTTCGCTGGCGCCGGCCCAGAGCACCCACCTGGAATTCGGCGTGAAGGCCATGCCTCTCGAGGGCGTGCGCATCAATGCCGCGGTGTTCCAGGTGAAGACCAGCGACGAACTCGTGGTCGACAGTTCGTCGGGCGGACGCACCAGCTACCGCAACGCCAGCGCGACCCTGCGCCAGGGCGGAGAACTCTCGCTGGACGCCGAATGGCGGCGCAACTGGAACGCCAGGCTGGCCCTGAGCGTGCTGCGCGCCGTGTACGACGAAGGCTTCGGCAGCGTCCTCGCGGGCAGCCGCCTGCCGGGCGTGCCGAACGCCAGTCTGTACGGCGAATTCGGCTGGAAGGACAGCGCCGACCGCTACGGCGCCGCATTCGAGACCATCGCGAACACCAGGATGTATCCGGACGACGCCAACCAGGCCATGCCGGCGCCTGGCTATATGATCGCCAACCTGCGGGTGCAGGCGCAGCAGCAGCTCGGCTCCTGGCGGCTGAAGGAGTATGCGCGCGTGAACAACCTGTTCGACCGCAATTACATCGGCTCGGTGATCGTCGGCGACAGCAACCGCCGCTACTACGAAGCCGCGCCGGGCCGCAACTGGGTGCTCGGCGCGAGCATGCAGTACCGCTTCTAGGCGGCGGAGATGTGCACGCCGGGGTAGAGGCGTTCCAGCACGTCGTCGACGACCTTGACGAGCAGGCCGTACAGGCGTCTGGCGTCCTGCTCGTCCTGCGTGCGCACCTCCGCCCAGAAACGCTCCATGTCCGGGCAATGCGCCTGCAGGGCCTCCTCCACCGCCGCCTGCCAGAACGGCGGCGCCTCCCCTTCGACGAAATTCCCGCGCCCGCGTCCGAAGTGGGCGACCGCCAGGTAGCGCAGGATGCTGCCGACCATCAGCGTGCGCAGGAAGGGCGGCGCGAACTGCACCGTCGGGCGATTGCGGTCGGTGGTCGTATTGAAGCCCCAGGCCGCGCCGGCCATCGTCAGCGCACCGACGATCGCACCCAGCAGCGCGCCACCGCCCAAGGTCAGGCCGCCGGCCATCAGGTCGGCCGACAGTCCCGTCGCCGCGCCCGAGACGACCGCGCCGAGCAGGCCGGCCTGGGTCTTGTCGAGCGGCGCACGGACCTTGAAGTTGTCGCGCACGCGGGCATTGATGCGGGCCGCCTGGCCGGGGTCGAGGCCGTGCAGGGTCAGCAGGCGCGTGGTCGACTGGGCGATCCTCTCTTCCAGCCGCTCGACCAGCCGCGCCATCGCCGCTTCCTGGCGGCGCGCATCGGATTTACCGAGACGGACCGCCTTCAGCGCCGACTGCAGCAGGCCGCCGCCTTCCTCGGGAATGGCTTCGCTGTCGCGCGCGCCCGCCGCCAGCTGCTCGGCGGTGATGCGCAGCGAGTCGTGGTAGCGCGCCAGATTGTTCGCTTCCCAGGCCGCGCGCACGCGGCCGTAGCCGGCGCGCTTGGGCTCCGGGACCAGTTTGCCGACGGCTTCGTAGAACACGTGTTCGTGCACCCAGCAGCGTGCGAAGGCGTCGAGGGCCAGCACTTCGCGCACGATAGTGTACTGGTCGAGGTGCTGCTTCCATAGCGCCTGCTCGGCCTGTTCCTCGGCCGACGGCCGCGGCGGCCCGAGCTGGTTGAGCAGGACCACGACCGGTTTGCCGAGCCACTCCAGGATGCGCATCTCGGGCGGCAGGTAGCCGGCATCGCGCGGGTGCTCGCTCGAATTCACCAGGTAGAGCACGACGTCGGCCTCGTCGCGCGCGGCGCGCAAGGCTTGCTGGCTGAGCCAGAACGGACGGTCGCGGTAGCGGTCGAAGACTTCGCGCAGGAACCAGCCGATCGGATTTCCCGACATCGCCAGCCGCTTCAGCAGGCGTACCGAGTCGCCGAAGCCTGGCGTATCCCACAGCAGCAGGCTGTCGCCCTGCTCCGTGGTCTGCAGCACGTGGGCTTCCGAGAAGGTCGTGACGTGGGCGGCGTCGCGCACCTCGCCGACGTCCATCCCGACCAGGGTGCGCGCGAGCGTGGTCTTGCCGTTATTGGTGTGCGAAACGAGCGCGAACTGGACCTTGACTCCCTCGCTCATCGCACCCCCGTCGCGGCGGCCTGGCCATTACTGCCGGCCGCGTATTTTTCAGGCTGCAGCAGGTTCACGATGGTCACCGGTACCTGGTGATAGGTGCAGAACTGCCGCCACAGGGCGATGCGCTCGGCCAGACGCGCATCGACGCCATCCTGGCTCATGGCGCGCTCGGTCAACGCCGATTCGTCGACCAGCGCACTCACGCCGCCGGGCAGCTGGCGCGCTATCGCGGACAGCAGCGCGCCGTGGTTTTCCTGCTCCGGCGTCGCGGCCAGGCTGAACAGGACCGCGGTCACGGTCGCATCACCGGTATCGGGCCGCAGCTCCTGCAGGACGCCTTTCGGATCCTCGCCGTAGGGCAGCGAGGGCCGCAGCATGACACGGGTCTGCTCGCCGAACATGGCAGCTGCGATTGCGGACAGGCCGTGGTCGCGGCGTTCGTCGAGCGTGAAGCTGTACGGTAGCACGCGCAGGGTTACGGGACCGCGGCCGGCGCCGATGTGGTCGGCGAGTTTCAGGTAGTAGGGCTGCTGCAGGTCGAGCGGAAAGCGCCGCGCGAGGCGGGACGCACGCCAGCCGGCGAACAGGGACAGGACCAGGCGCGGCAGGATCACCAGCAGCAGCAGGGTCGCGGCATACAGGTGGACCCAGCGCGCGCCGCCGGCGCTTGATGGCTCCTGTACGAAGCGCAGGGCCTGGATGTCGGCGACGCTGAAGCCTTCGATCGGGAACAGGAACAAGGCCGGCGCGAACAGCCAGGACAGCAGCGTATGCACCTGATTGGCGTCGAGGAAGGTGCTCTCCCAGCCGGCCGCGTACTGCGTCAGCAGGCCGCGCGCATACAGCGAGATGATGGCGCCGAGTGCGAAGGCGGCGGCCGACAGGTGGACCGTGCGGCTCAGGCGCGCGTGGTTCAGCTTCCAGGAGAGCTGGGTCCAGTCGACCGCGTACGCGCCGAGGGCCGCCGTGAGCGGCGCCGGCAGCTTGCGCGGCAATCTCGCTTTGCCGACGCTGAGCCTGCGCATCCACTCGGGCCCGACCCATCCGGTGCGCTTCGATGGAATCAGGAGCCAGGCCAGCAGGATCACATACACCAGCAGGTTCCAGCCGATGATCAGGAGGAGCGGCGCCGACAGCAGGTCGACACGATGCGGATCGGCGATATGGTCGATGGCGGCGCCGGCAATCAATGCGAACAGGGGCAGCAGCACCGACAGCATGGGCAGCAAAGGGCGCCGGTTCAGGAAAGTGCGGAAAGCGGGAGTGCGCTCGGCTAGACGCTTGAGGATCTGCTCGGAGCGCTGCTCCAGGAAATGGTCGAGCGTGAGTTCCGACTTGCTGTCGGCCGCGGACCACTGGGCGAGTTCGCGCGCGCTGCGGCTGGCGTACATGCGGTCGTCGTCGCTCAGGACTTCGTGTTTGATATCCGCGGTCTCGATGGCGCGGACCAGGGTGACCTTCCTCGCAACCTGTTCTTTCATGCTGTTTGCCTTGATGGTTAGACAACAGCTGCATTGTGCCGCAAATCGCTACAGGCCGACGGATTGGAGGACCAGAAAGCGGTTTCAGGCGCGCCAGAAAAGCAAAAAGCCCGCTCAATCGAATTGAGCGGGCTTCTGCGAATAATTAGCCTGACGATAACCTACTTTCACACTGGTTGCAGCACTATCATCGGCGCAAAGTCGTTTCACGGTCCTGTTCGGGATGGGAAGGGGTGGTACCGA
>NZ_JBFTMX010000076.1:0-11687 GCF_056397205.1 Massilia sp. 05N420 | reverse complement strand
TTGCTGAGTAGCCCAGATCAACCGGCCGTCGTGGCGCAATGCGCCGAGCACGTTGACCTGCTGCCGGTGTGCCAATGGCTCGACTGCGCGGGTCTGGTCGATCCTTGTCCAGCCGCCTCTAAGCGATAATTCACTGCTGAATTTTTCGGCAGCCGTCAATTTCGTATACGAGAAATCGATAACGGACCAGGAATCGTTAATTGATCAGCTCTTACTTAGCCAAACTGTGTTGCTCAAAATCATGAGGTAAATCCTTCATATTATGTTTACTGCCTACACCCGCTTTTGCGATCACGATAATCCCCGGCGCAAAAATCCAACGATTTGCAGTAACAAATGAAAAGGCTGAAGTTATCGAATAGAATACTTGCATCTTAATTGACTGATGTTTGCCCCGACCTGTATCTGGAATTACAGTATTAACTTCGAAACCACTATTTTCAAGTAAACGCGAGATAGACTTAAGCGAGTAACTGACTGTTGCATCTCCTACAAGATTCATATCAGAATTTTGCAGAAAAAATCTCCGTAAGCGCACATAAAGATTTCGATTCGTGATGCGAATCAAGAGAATTCCTTCAGGCTTCATTAGATCGTGTATTCTTGCAAGAATCTCCGTCGGTTTGGCAACACAGTAAAGCGAATCGATAAGGGTCACGACATCTACAGGACTTGTAATGTCATCTAAACTTGATACCGTTTTAAAGCCCTTGTTGTTACAGTATTTAACTAGACCCTGGTTAAGCTCTACTCCGATCGACTGATAACCTCGCTCGGCAGCGACTTCTAAAAGATGACCATAAGCAGAACCAAAATCCAATAAAATACCGGGCTTTGTTGCATCTTGTTTACGGGTTGTCTTATCAATTAAGTCGATGATGTATCTAAAAAAGTTGAGTCGCTGCTCGCGGAAACGACTTTCATTGGTAACCTGTACATAACTAGCGGCATAATAATGATCGTCTAAAAGGCTAGAATCGACTGATCGATAATACAAATCACACTCGCGACATTCATACATCGGCGTTGTAAACTTGCTGTCTCTCGTATAATAGTTGGCTTCACCAATATATTTAATTGGCGAATTACATACAGGACAGGATATTGCATAATTCATTGTGATTTCCTTAGAAAAATTAAAGAGCAACTGTGAAAAAAACGTCGTATCAAGTTTTTGGCTCTATTGAATTTCAAGTGGGTTAAAGTGGACCCGTCCGTCAAGACCCGAATCTATTTAGTTTAAGCTGCACATTCTGTCTTGCATGCAGCTGCTCGGCGCTGCCCCGGTTTTGTTGTTGTCGTTGCTGTTGTCGTTGCTGTTGTCGTTGCTGTTGTCGTTGTTTCTGTCTTTGCTTCTCCACGCGCGCCACCAAATTTGTCCACGATCGTCGCCCCGCCGCCAATGTCCGTTTCGTACACTTCACTTGGCGTGCCGTATCCCAACGACTGGTGCACGCGCTCCTCGTTGTAGAAGATCATGTACGCCGTCAGGCCGAGCATCAGTTCGCCCATGTTGCCGTAGCCGTTCAGATTGAGGTGTACTGTCAATAGCAGACGCTCTTGTTTCAAGCCGCCTGCGGTTGTTTTCTGAAGGATTCAGCAAACAACGCTGGCGGAACGTTGCCAAGGCGTGAGTGACGCCGCTGGCGGTTATAAAAGCTTTCGATGTATTCCTGAATTGCGGCCTGCGCGTCGGCCCGCGTGGCGTAGCGTAGTTGGTGCAGATTTCCTAAGTAGTCACACAAAATTTATCGTGAATTCGCTGCCAAAACCTTTCATCAGGGACTGAATATCATCAAACAGGTCTGCCCCGTTCACGGTAGCGAAGCGGCGCCAGAGGTACTTAGCGTGCTTCCACAGAATCTCGGTGCGATTGAGCTCCGGACTGTACGCCTGGTTGGCCGTTGCTGAGTAGCCCAGATCAACCGGCCGTCGTGGCGCAATGCGCCGAGCACGTTGACCTGCTGCCGGTGTGCCAATGGCTCGACTGCGCGGGTCTGGTCGATCCTTGTCCAGCCGCCTCTAAGCGATAATTCACTGAAAACTTGATCGCCTGGCTGAGGTGTGATTAATGATCCATCGTCGAGCGTTGAGAAATCAATATTGGTTGAAGACCCGGCAACGGCCTGCCATGAGACTCGATCGCTGTAGGTCGTTACGCCGGCATAGGCCATAGTGCTCAACGAAGCAGCGACAATGAAAATTAAAGCAATAGTGCTATCAAGCAAGTTTTTCATGACGCCCCCCTAGTTCTAGAGGTAGATCTATGGATTTTTTAGTCTGGATTTATCCTACTTCAAACTGATTAGGAAGTTAGATATTATGAACAAGGTGCAAGAATAGTGTTGTTTGGCCGCCGCGAGCAACGTTTCACTCGTTGAGTGATGCAGATTAGGATTGATTGGAGAATAGAACAGTGAGATGAAACGTGACTCTGCATTCGCCCGTAAAATTTCGTAGCCGATTGCGACCTAGATACTCGGCGGGAGTGATACGCTGAGGTTGATTATCTAGAAAGCAGAAATAATGATTCCTTCGTCATTGTGAGATAGCCACTTGGGGAAACAGATGGTCGGCGCCGCCGCCCAACACCAATAGCTGGGCTGATTCTGGAAATAACAAAGCCCCGTCAGCCTGAGCGCGCTCAAGATGCGCTCAGTGCCAACGGAGCCGGCCAGCCGCGGTCATTGGCTATCAATCGAACTCGAAAGCCTGTCCGCCAACCGTCACCACGCGCCGGCTCCCTGAACTTTTCACGCTCACGCTCGGACGCCTGCAGCCGACATCGAGCAGCACCAGGAATTCCGCCACCGAGCCGCCATCGTTCTTCAGGTAGAACGCGCCATGGTCTTCCATCGTCCCCTTTTCTCGGCCTCGGTCCGGTCCACCTGGCGAAAGGGGCGTCACCGTTCAGCTCACGCAGGCAGACCGACTGGCGGCCCGACGCGATCTTCACGCTGGCCGGGCTCTCGATCTTCATGACGACCGGCGCGTGCACGTTGAACTCGTAGGTGCGCGGCGCCTTCGACGACAGCTTGTCGCGCACCACGAACGCGTTCGGGCCATGCAGGTACACGACCTGGCGCCTGGCCTGGGTCAGCTGGCCGCCATAGGCCGACGTCGCGTCGCCCTCCGCGTAGTCGTGGTCCGGCTTCACCAAGAAGGCGGTGATGCGGCCGTTGTGCTGCAGCTGTTCGCGGTAGCCGTCTACCAGCTGGCCTTTGCCGCCGTCGAAGGTGATGGCGTTCTGCGACCGGGTCTGGCGGTACCAGTCGCGCCACAGCGGCGATCCGTACCAGTCGTACCAGCCGGCCTTGACCAGCAGCGGCTTGCCGGCCACTGTCAGCAGCAGGCCGTTCTGGTCGCCGTGGCTGTGGTTGAAGGAGCCGTAGGGACTGGATTTGAAGTACAACGAGGCGTCGCCCTTCGAGCCGATGTCGCGGTGGATCGCCACCCAGCCGATGCCCGGGAAATACGCCTCGTTCGACGGCTGAACCTTGCGCCTGGTTCCGGTCACGGGCATCGGATACGGCGCCTCCAACACCGACAGCGCATCCTCGTTCGCCGCCAACTTGCCCGCATACCAGGCGGCGCGCGGCGACACCATGCGATTCGCGAGCGCGCGCAGCACGCGTGCATCGGGCCTGGTCTCGGAGCTATCGCCGAAGGCATGCACGGGCGCGCCCGGCGGGACGAACGCCATGAGGAAATCCAGGAAGCCCACCGTCCACGGCTTGGCGCACAGGTTCACGCCGGTCGCCTGGAGGATCGGATCCCACAATGCGACCATGTAAGCGGCCGTGTACTCGGCGTACGCGGTGCCGTTGGCGTAGCCGCCCTCCTGGCCCGACCAGGGCTCCGGCGTGGCGGCGTAGGCGCGGAAGCTGAAGTCGAACCACTTCTGCGCCTCCGGTACTTCGCCCAGCGCCAGCGTCGAGATCAGCGCCATGTAGCCCTGCAGCGTCACGCCGTGCGAATCGTAGGGATGCTGGTCCATGCGCCCATTGTCGGCGGCCAGGTCCTTGAACATCTCATTGGCGCGCACGCTCACGATCTTCAGCCACCTCGCCTTGCGCTCGGCGTCCAGGTCGCCGACCAGCAGGTCGACCGCTTTTACCAGCGAGAGCGCGATCTGGCGCGTCGCCTGGTCCTGGTTGACATAGCTGGTCGGGCCCGCGGGGTCCAGCGCGGCCAGCTGGTCGCCGCGCTTGAACGCTTCGTTCAGGTAAGCCGGATCCTTCTTCAGGCGCCACAGGATGGCTGCCCCTTCCAGCTGGAGCGACGCTTCGTCGATGCGGTGCGCGATCTCCCTCTGCTGGGCGGCCATCGCCGCCGTCAGCGGCGCAGTGATCACGAGCGGCCAGCGCGCGTCATTCAGGTCGGGCAGCGCCCCGGTCTGCAGCTTCACTACGTTGACCAGGCGGCTGAGGTAAGGGTCCAGGTCCTTCTTCCTGGCGGCGCTCCAGGTGGCGTAGGGCGTGAACGAGGGCGGCAGCGACCGCGGCCGGGCCTTGGCCAGGATGCGCTCGCGCAGCGTGGCATTGTCCGGCACCTCGAAGGCGGTCGACTTGCCGGTGATCGAGAACGCACGCGGCGTCGACCAGTCGTTCGAGCCGGCCGGGCGGACGCGCCATGTGTACTTGCCCGGCGCCAGGGCTTTGGTCGGCAGGTACCAGTTGCGGTCCACGGTCGCGGTGAGCGGCGAACCGCCCTCCGGCGATATCTGGATCTTGTAGCGGGCCGCGCCGCCCGGGTGACGGGCCCAGGTGAAGGTGGGCGGGTTCTGCAGCTGGACCTCGCTGCCGGACGGGTTGGCCTGGACGACAAGCGGATCGGCCGATTGCGCCCAGTCGGCGCGCGCGCTGAACGGCCACAGCAGCGACGACACGATTGCTGCAACAATAATTCCTTTCCGATGCAGTGCCATGTCCTCCCCTGTCAGATGAGCTTACATTTCGACTATACTCGAACTATGGAACCGACCGGAGCACTCATGGACAACAAGGATGCCGTACAGGCCCTGGCCGCCCTCGCCCAGGAATCGCGGCTGGCGGCCTTTCGTCTGCTGGTGCAGGCCGGTCCCGACGGCCTCGCCGCCAGCAGGATTGCGGAAGCGCTCGACGTGCCGCCCTCCTCGCTCTCGTTCCACCTGAAAGAGCTGACCCACGCAGGCCTCATCGCGCCGCGCCAGGAAGGCCGCTTCCTCATCTATGCCGCGCGCTTCGACGCGATGAACGCCCTGCTCGGCTTCCTCACCGAGAACTGCTGCTGCGGCCGTTCCTGCACCTGACCCGGGACCCGACCACTATGACGCTCGCACGAAGACTGGTTGCCGAAGGCCTGGGCACGGCCCTGCTGCTGGCCGTGGTGGTCGGCTCGGGCATCATGGCCGAGCGCCTTGCGGGCGGCAATGTCGCCATCGCGCTGCTCGCCAATACGATCGCCACCGGGGCTGGCCTGGTGGCCCTGATCCTGATGTTCGGCACGATCTCCGGCGCCCATTTCAATCCGGTGGTGACCTTCTCGGAAGCGTGGCAGAAGAACATTCCGGCCGCCGACATCCTGCCTTATGTGACGGTGCAGATCATCGGTGCATTCGCCGGCGTGGCCGCAGCCCATGGCATGTTCGGCGAACCGCTTTACTTCGCGTCCGAACACGTGCGCACTGGCGCCGCGCAATGGTGGAGCGAGTGCGTCGCGACCTTCGGACTGATCGGCGTGATCATCGGCTGTTCCCGCAGCCGGCCAGGCGTCACGCCGTTCGCCGTGGCCGCCTATATCACGGCGGCCTACTGGTTCACGGCATCGACCTCCGTCGCCAATCCGGCCGTCACACTGGCGCGCGCCGCCAGCAATACCTTCGCCGGCATCCGCCCCGTCGACACGCCAGGCTTCATCCTGGCGCAGCTTGCCGGCGCCGCCGCCGCGACCCTGCTGTTCACCTGGCTCTATCCGGCGCCGCCTGCCGGCGCGACGGTCGGCGGCACGGTTGCGCCGGGCGACTTCGCCGATCCACTCTCATCGCGCTGACACATGGACAAGATCCCCGACCTCCCCAACATCAAGCCCGAACTGCTCGACCTGCCGACGCTACAGAAGCTGGAACCAACGCAGGACCTGAGCCACCCGCCGCGCATCCTGCTGCTGTACGGCTCGCTGCGCGAACGCTCCTTCAGCCGCTTCCTGACCGAGGAAGCCGCGCGCATCTTGGAGCACTTCGGCGCCGAGGTGAAGATCTTCGACCCGATGGCGTTGACGATGGTCGGCAGCGTGCCCGAGACCCATCCGAAGGTGGTCGAACTGCGCGAGCTGTGCCTGTGGTCCGAGGGCCAGGTATGGTGCAGTCCCGAGCGCCATGGCGCCATCACGGCCGTGATGAAGAACCAGATCGACTGGATTCCGCTGGAGATGGGCGCGATCCGGCCGAGCCAGGGACGCACGCTGGCCGTGATGCAGGTCTGCGGCGGTTCGCAATCCTTCAACGTGGTGAACACCCTGCGCCTGCTGGGGCGCTGGATGCGCATGTTCACGATCCCGAACCAGTCGTCGGTGCCGATGGCCTACAAGGAATTCGACGACGCCGGCCGCATGCGTCCGTCCGCCTACTACGACCGCGTGGTCGACGTGATGGAGGAGCTGTTTAAGATGACGCTGCTGATGCGCGGCCGCACGGATTACCTGACGGACCGCTACAGCGAACGCAACGAGCGCGCCCGCAAGGCGATCGACCGCCAGATCGAAAAACGCTAGCTCAACAATAATAGACGCCGGCCGCGCAGCGCCGCGCCGTCCGCCGCGCCACGCCGGCATAGCTGACCGGCGTCAGCGGGCGTCCGACCACCGCCTGTGCCGGGGCCAGCAGGCCGGGCGCATCCGACACGCCGGCGCGGTGCGCCGCCTCGAGCGCCAGCCCGGATGCCAGCCCGGATGCCAGCAGGATGCCGAGGGCCGGCCCGAGCCGTTTCAGGGGGATCTTCATGGGCTTCCTTTCGCTTTGTCCGTGGCCGCCCTGAAGATGCCGGGAATGTCGCCCAGTTCCTGGACTTTTTCCGGCGTCAGCTTCTGGGCGCCGGCCGGGATGGCCAGTTTGAAGGTGTCGGCGGCCACCTGGGCGCCGGCCTTCCAGTTCCAGACGTCGAGACGGTACTCCGGGCTGCCTTCCACCTTCCTGCTGGTGATGCTGTAGCGGCAGGGATAGGGGTTCGGTCCCTGGGCGATCCAGATCTGCCAGTCGACCTCGCGCGTGCGGAAGGTCAGGTGGTCGCATTCCACGCCGCGGATGACGCCGCTGCCGAGATCCTTCACCTCGGTAACCTCGGGCATCCATTCCTTGTAGGGATCCGACATCAGCAGGTCCGCGCCGGGCACCGGCCGGTGGTATTTGTCGCGCAGGACGTCGACCAGCTGGTCGACCGTGCCGGCGGCCTCGACCTGGGCAAACATGTTCGAATTCTTGCCGAGCAGGGTCACCGTCTTGCCGTCGAAGCTCATCTCCATATTCGCAAAGCCGCCGCGGCGGGTGACGTGCAGCTTGTCCGGCCGGTTCAGGATGACGTTGCCGGATGCCGCCAGCGTGATTTTCTGCTGCTGGGTGCTGACGATGTCGAGATTCGAATCGAAATCGAAGGCGATCGCCTTTTGCGACGCCAGGTAGTCGGACATCGCCTTGAGCAGGCGTTTGGCATCGGCCTCGTCGGCGTGCGCGGCCGTCTGCACGAGCGCTGCGCACAGCAGCACTGCCCGCACGGCAATGCGGCCGGGCTCGATGTGGCCTTGGCTGGTCATGCTCCCTCCCGTCGCTGAAGTCCTTCCAGTGTAATGAGGATGGGGAGCGCGCCAAGGCAGCCACGGAAACACCGCGGGCGCCTGCTGATGCCTCTCAAATACACCGCTAGTTGGCCGAACCGCGCTGTCAGACGAAAGTCCACAACATCCTGGCGCATGAAGGTTGAGCTGCGCCAAAAACAAGTCGAACTCGCCTGTCGCTGACCGACCTGAAGCGTTTAATGAAGCGCACGTCTCAATCAAGGAGAATCCTATGGACACGAAGCGATTCCTGACGGTGCTGTGCCTTGGCGCGAGCGCCTGCGCGATGAGCGGCTGCGCGACGCCGGCCCGCAAGGTGGTGCTGAGGACCGACAAGATCTATCCGCCGATCGGCCCCTACTCCCAGATGGTCGGGTACGGCAATCTCATCTATTTTTCGGGCTTCGCGCCCTTGAACAAGGCCGGCACCGCGATCGAGGGCAGCACGATCGAGGAACAGACCAAGGTGGTCCTCGACTACATCGGCGCCGGCCTGGAATCGCAGGGGCTGACGTATGACGATGTCCTGTCGAGCACGGTCTACATGAAGGACCTGAACGAATTCGCCGCCATGAACGGCGTCTACGCCCAGTATTTCAAGAAGGACCCGCCGGCCCGCGCCACGATCGAGGCGGCGCGCCTTGCCGCGCGACGCGAAGATCGAGATCGCCGTCGTGGCGGGACGCCGCTGAGGCTCACCTCCCTCAGCGTCCCGGCCATAGTCCAGCGGACATCATTTGGCCAAACGCAGACCATGCCCGGCACTCTCAAGGCGCGGCCGATTCCGGCGCCTGCCCCGTGAGCCGCAACGCCTCGGGCAGATGTGCCGCCGCACCCGCCAGCCAGGTCTCCAGGCGCAGCACAGCTTCCGGGCGCAGTTGCGCCTGCATGTGCAAACCGAGCTTGGTGCGGCGCCACAAGATGTCTTCCGCCGTCCGCGCCCATTCCTGCTTCACCAGCCACTCCGCCTCCACCTCGAACAGTCCCGGCACGATTTCTTCGCCCAGGTCCGCGCAGCCGCGGCAATGGCCCAGCATCGCGCCCAGCCGGGTGCCATAGGCGCGCGCATAGCGGGCTACCAGCGACGGCGGCAGGGCGGCGTACTGCTGCTGGCGCGCCTGTATCCATGCCTTGAGCTCCCGCACTGCTCGGACACTGGGCTGGCGTCCGAACAGGTCGCCGCCGGGCAGGCAGGCCTTGCCGGTCCAGCCGGGCACGCGGCGGCCCAGCGCGGGCGCGATCCAGTCGACCGCCTGCTCGGCCAGCTTGCGGAAGGTGGTGACCTTGCCGCCGAAGACGGAGAGCAGCGGCGCGCCGTCCAGGTTCGTTTCCAGCCTGTAGTCGCGGCTGGCGCTCTGCGCCCTTCCCCCTTCCTCGCCGATCAGCGGCCGCACGCCGGCATAGCTCCACACCACGTCCTGCGGCGCGACCGGCCGGGCAAAGGCACGGTTGACGGCCGCGCACAGGTAGTCGATCTCGGCGGTCTCGATGACCACGCGGTCGAGGTCGCCCTGGTAGTCGACGTCGGTGGTGCCGACCAGGGTGAACTGGCCTTCGTAGGGAATCGCGAACACGATGCGGCCGTCCGGCTGCTGCAGGATATAGGCGCTGTCGTGCCGGAACAGGCAGGGCAGGACGATGTGGCTGCCCTTGACCAGGCGCAGCGGCTGGGCGCGTGCTCCTGGCCCGGTCAGGCCGAGGAAGCTGACGGCCCAGGGACCGGCGGCATTGACTAGGCAACGCGCCTGAACCCGGGTCTCGCCTCCCCGTCCCTGTAGCGTGGCCACCCAGCGCTGCGGCTCGCGCACCAGTCCGGTACAGCGGGTACGGGTCAGCACGGTGGCGCCGTGCTCGCGGGCATCGACGGCGGCCAGCACCACCAGCCGGGCATCGTCGACCCAGGCATCGGAATAGGCGAAGGCGCGCGTGAAGCGCGGCTGCAGCGGCGCCCCGGCCGGGTGCTCATGCAGGGCAAACGTTTCCGAACCGGGCAGGAAGTTGCGCCGCGCCAGGTGGTCGTAGAGGAAGAGGCCGGCGCGGATCAGCCAGGCCGGGCGCTGGCCGGCGCCGGCGGCCTGCGGCATCACGAAACGCAGCGGATGCATGATGTGCGGGCCGCTCTTTAAAAGCACTTCGCGCTCAGCCAGCGCCTTGCGCACCAGGCCGAATTGATATTGCTCCAGATAGCGCAAACCACCATGGATCAGCTTGCTCGACGCCGACGAGGTGTGCTGGGCCAGGTCATCCTTTTCGCACAGTACTACCCGCAGCCCACGCCCGCTGGCATCGCGCGCGATACCGGCACCATTGATGCCGCCGCCCACCACCAGCACGTCGCAATCGATGCATCGTGAACGTTCGCTCATGTTCCACTCTCGTTTTGCAGGATATGGAAATTCTGGATGCCATTTTACGTATGGCAAAAGCTGTGCAAGAAAACGACAAATAGAGTTTATATCGTTGAGTAAATCTTCGCACTAAACCCGTCACCGCCGAACAACGATCTAGTCATGCATATCAAGATTAATTTCTTGGCCTGCCGAAATAAATTATGTAGCTCCAGCTTCAGAGGCCACATCCTGGCGCGTGAGGACAGCGCGATATCCCGACATCTTGTCGATCATATATCCAAAGCTGTCGACACCCAAGTTTTCCTTCTTCTTCCGTAAATTTTCATTCCATTCGGTCACTCATCACTAAGACAGATATTCTTCTGCAGCCTTGAGCCTGATCAAATCGCGAAAACGCTACCTGCGCAAATAATCAACAAATAGAGAAATAGATTTCACGCATTAGCTCTAAAGATATTTTTTCTTGGGATAAATTTAATTTCATAAAAAAAATTTACTTAATTAAATTTATAGAGCAATTCTGAACCCAACATAAGATCCGTCATCATGCCAAGATTAAATAGCGCCAACAATCCTATTGGAATCAAGCACTTGTGCTCCAAGTTGGTTTCACTGCATCGGACAAAGAAAATGGCTTTGATGATCATGGCAGACCTGGTCGCACTGCCGGTCTGCTTTCTCATTGCCCTGTTACTGCAGGGTGGCGGCCAGAAGCTTCTCTTCAGTTTCGGCCCGGGCTCCTATGCATTGATTGCTGCAATTACAATTGCCACGTTTTCCGTGTCAGATCTTTATCGCGCCGTCATCCGCTTTATTGAACATCGCTTGCTTGGCATAACAGGGATATCACTGGCCATCGCTATCCTCTGTGTCTATATTGTCATGGCTTTTATTCACGAGGAAAGCTTTCCACGTAGTACCCTGGCCATTTACTGGTTCATCGTGTTTTCCTATGTTATTGCCTCCCGCATCGGCGTACGAAATCTCCTGCGTCATCAACATGCACATACGGGGTCAGATCCCGAGTTGGTGGCAATCTATGGTGCCGGCGAAGCCGGAGCCAAATTGGCTACCACCATGCGCACCAGCGAGGAATACCGTCCGGTCTGCTTCTTCGATGACAAGCACGCACTGAACGAACGTAAGATCGGCGGCTTACGCGTCTTTAATACCGAGCGCCTGGCGGAAGTCGTCAACACCATGCACATCCGCTCGATCGTCATCGCGATTCCGTCGGTGTCTCAGGAGCGCCTGCGCGACATCATGCAGCGCATGGCCCAGACTGGCGTCAGCACCAAGATCCTGAGCCGTCTGGTGGACCTGGCGGACGACAGGGTCACCTCGCACAAAGCCATCCGCGAACTAAGATTCGAAGACCTGCTCGGCCGGCCGCCGGTGCCGCCGCGCATCGACCTGTTCGCCCGCTGCGTGCGCGGCAAGTCCGTGCTCGTGACCGGCGCCGGCGGCTCCATCGGCAGCGAGCTGTGCCGCCAGATCGTGACCGTCGCGCCGAGCCGTCGCGCCGAGCCG
>NZ_JBFTMX010000075.1:0-13509 GCF_056397205.1 Massilia sp. 05N420 | reverse complement strand
ATGCGCCCCGATTCAACTTGGGCCCCCGCCTGCGCGGGGGCGACGACTAAAAGGCGCGAGAGCGCCGTCGTCTTCAGTTCTTCTCGAACTTCTTCATCCACGCCGACAGCTGGTGCGGACGCAGGCCATCGTAGTCTTCGAACGGCTGGTGGATCCACGGGTTGTGCGGCAGGTCTTCCAGGTGGTAGTCCGGAACCAGCGACGAGGTGCCCTTGACCCAGATGACGGCCGAACGCACTTCGGTGACGTCCGGGTAGTTGGCGGTCAGGTGCTCGCTCACTTTTGCCAGGGTCACGCCGGAGTCGGCCAGGTCATCGACCAGCAGGATCTTGCCGGCCAGCGGGCCCTTGGTCATCGTCATGTACTTGGCGATGTCCAGGTCGCCCTGCTTCTTGCCGGATTCTTCGCGGTAGGAGCTGGTCGACAGGATCGCCAGCGGCACGTCGAAGATGCGCGAGATCACGTCGCCGGGACGCACGCCGCCGCGCGCCAGGCACAGGACCATGTCGAACTTCCAGTTCGATTCGTAGACCTTCAGCGCCAGGCGCTCGACCAGGCGGTTGTACTCATCCCAGGAGACCCACAGATCCTTGTCGGTCGATGCAGGAGTATTCATAGCTTTGGTAATTCCTATTGTTCTTATGCGGCAAACGGGTGACGCAGCACGATGGTTTCTTCACGGTCCGGACCGGTCGACACCATATCGACAGGAACACCGACCAGCTCTTCGATGCGCTTGATGTAAGCGCGGGCAGCGGCCGGCAACTCGTCCATGGACTTGGCGCCGACGGTGCTTTCCTTCCAGCCCGGCATCTCTTCGTAGACCGGCACGCAGGCGGCCGCCTCTTCCGCGCCGACCGGGAAGATGTCGACGTCACGGCCGTCGATCTTGTAGCCGGTGCACAGCTTCAGGGACTCGATGCCGTCCAGGACGTCGAGCTTGGTCAGGCACATGCCGGTCACGCCGTTGATCTGGACCGAGCGGCGCAGCAGCGCGGCGTCGAACCAGCCGCAGCGGCGCGCACGGCCGGTCACGGTGCCGAACTCGTGGCCCACGCGCGACAGGTGCTCGCCGACGCCGGCGTCGGTCGGCAGTTCGGACGGGAACGGGCCCGAACCCACGCGGGTGGTGTAGGCCTTGGTGATGCCCATGATGTAGTGCAGCATGCCCGGACCCACGCCCGAACCGGCGGCGGCGTTGCCGGCCACGCAGTTCGACGAGGTCACGAACGGATAGGTGCCGTGGTCGACGTCCAGCAGCGAGCCTTGCGCGCCTTCGAACAACAGGTGGCCGCCGGCCTTGTGGGCCGCGTACAGGGCCGAGCTGACGTCGCCGACCATCGGACGCAGGCGCGGCACGAGGGCCATCGCGTCGTCGAAGGTCTTCTGGAAGTCGATTGCCTGGGATTTCAGGTAACCGGTCAGCACGAAGTTGTGGTAGTCCAGGTTCTCGCGCAGCTTTTCGGCGAAACGGGTCTCGTTCAGCATGTCGGCGATACGGATCGCGCGGCGTGCCACCTTGTCTTCGTAGGCCGGGCCGATGCCCTTGCCGGTGGTGCCGATCTTGTTGACGCCGCGGGCCGCTTCACGGGCGACGTCGATGGCGACGTGGTAAGGCAGGATGACCGGGCAGGCTTCCGAGATCTTCAGGCGCGAAGCGACTTCGACGCCGGCAGCTTCCAGCTTGTCGATCTCGCGCATCACGTCCGGCACCGAGACCACGACGCCGTTGCCGATGTAGCAGGCCACGCCTTCGCGCATGATGCCCGACGGGATCAGTTGGAGTGCCGTCTTCTGGCCCTTGATCACCAGCGTGTGGCCGGCATTGTGGCCTCCCTGGAAACGCACCACGCCGGCGGCATGGTCGGTCAGCCAGTCGACGATCTTACCCTTGCCCTCATCGCCCCATTGGGTGCCGATGACAACGACGTTCTTAGCAGTATTTGACATCACTTAACCTAAGTTTTTGAGAATCCAATTTCCTTGTTCGAGGACGAGCACACGGTCGCACTCGAACTCGTCCTGTACGTTTTCATGACCCGGCATGGACTGGATCACGACTTCGCCTGCCTTGCGCAGTTCAGCGATTTTTTCGCGCAGCTCGGGCGCATTGCCCCACGGCGCACGGATGGCGTGTTTGCGGTCGGCGGTCGGCAGCAGCCGCGCCAGCTCGCGCAGGTCGAGCGAGAAGCCGGTTGCCGGACGCGCGCGTCCGAAGGCTTCGCCGACGTGGTCGTAACGGCCGCCGCGGGCGACGGCATTCGGCAGGCCCGGCACGTAGAGCGCGAACATGGCGCCGCTCTCGTACTGGTAGCCGCGCAGGTCGGCCAGGTCGATCGCCACCTGGGCGCGACCGATCGCACAGCCGGCCAGCGCCGCCAGTTCGGCCAGCGCGCGGGTGRTGCCCGGCAGCGCCGGCAGCACTTCTTTTGCACGGGTCAGCACGTCGACGTCGCCATACAGGTTCGGCAGCGCCATCAGGGCGGCGCGGGTCGCTTGCGCATGGTTCTGCGTCGCTTCGTCCAGGCCCGGCATGTCCTTCGATTTCAGCAGGCCGTGCAGCAGCTGCTCGTCGCGTTTGGCGGCCGGGTCTTCGGCCAGGATCGCGCGCAGCACGCCGGCGTGCGACAGGTCCAGGCGCGGCTGTTCGAAGCCGGCCAGCGCCAGCGTGGCGAGGGCCAGTTCCTGGATCTCGGCGTCGGCTTCGAGGCCGGCGTGGCCGTAGATTTCGGCGCCGATCTGGAGTTGTTCACGGGTCGCGTGCAAGCCGGACGGGCGGGTGTGCAGCACCGTGCCGGCATAGCACAGGCGGGTGACGCTATCCCTGTTCAAGAGGTGCGCGTCGATGCGGGCGACCTGGGTCGTCATGTCGGCGCGCAGGCCGAGCAGGCGGCCGCTCATCGAATCGACCAGCTTGAAGGTCTTGGAGTCGGTGTCCTGCCCTGCGCCGGCCAGCAGCGATTCGACGTACTCGAGCATCGGCGGCATGACCAGCTCGTATCCATAGGTGCGGAAGGTGTCGAGCATGAGGCGGCGCAGTTCCTCGATCTTGCGCGCTTCGGACGGCAAGACGTCGGCGATATTCTCGGGCAGTAGCCAGGTAGGCATGGGCAAAGCGATTGGGTTCGTTAAAGATAGGGCAACGGAGCACGCGGCTTTGCACGCGTGGCACGGGGTGCCCACCCTACAGTATGCGTAGGGTGGGCGCCCCGCGCCCACGCCCACACGTCATTTACCCGCGCCGGGCCCGCGGAAATACTTGAAGAACTCGGAATTCGAATCCAGCACCAGCACGTCGCTGCGGCTCTTGAAGGTGGCGCGATAGGCCTCCAGCGAGCGGTAGAAGCGGTAGAACTCGGGGTTCTTGCCGAAGGACTGGGCATAGATCTGGCTCGCCTTGGCATYGCCCTCGCCCCTGATGGTTTCGGCGTTGCGGAAGGCTTCGGCCAGGATCACGCTGCGCTGGCGTTCGGCGTCGGCGCGGATCTGCTCGGCTTCGGCCGTGCCGGTCGAGCGGGTCTCGGCGGCCACGCGCAGGCGCTCGGCCTTCATGCGCTCGAACACCGCGTTGTTGACCTGGGCGGTGAAGTCGACGCGCTTGAGGCGCAGGTCGACGATCTCGACGCCGAGCTGGCGGCTGTTGGCGGCCACGCGCTCGCGCAGGGCATTCGCCAGCTCCTGGCGCTGGCCGGAGACGACTTCGCCGACCTTGCGGGTGGCRATCTCGGCGTTCATGGCCACCTGCACCACCTGGGCCACGCGTTCGGCGCCGCGTCCGGCGTTGCCGCTGCCGACCGCGCCCAGGTACTGGCGCGGATCAGTGATGCGCCATTTGACGAAGGCGTCGACCAGCAGGTCCTTCTTCTCCGCCGTCACGAAGCGTTCGCCGTCGGCGGTGTCGAGGGTCTGCAGGCGCTTGTCGAGGTAGACCACGGTCTGGAGCGGCGACGGCAGCTTGAAGTGCAGGCCGGGCTCCTTGATCACCTCGCGCAGTTCGCCGAGGGCATAGACCACGGCATAGCGGTGCTGGTCGACCACGAAGAAGCTCGAGGCGAGCAGGCTCAGGACGATGGCCGCCCCGATCACGATCGAAATCAGGCGGCTCATCAGCGGGTCTCCCTTTCACGCGAGGAATCGCGGCTGCGCGGATCGATCTTGCGCACCGATTCCAGCGGGTGGTTCTCCGTTGCGGGCACGGCCTGGACCTGCTGTTGCGGGTTCTGCGGCTGCGGCGCTTGCTGACCCTGGGCCTGCTGCTGGGCCTGGGGCTGCTGCGCCTGGTTCGGCTGGCCCTGGGCGCCCTGCGGCGCCGGCATGACCGGGCCCGAACGGCTGCCCATCGCCTGCTCGTTGGCGACCGATTGGTTCAGCATGCGGTCGAGCGGCAGGTAGATCTGGTTCGAGGTCTTGGCGTCGATCATGACCTTGCTGGTGCTGGAGAAGATCTGCTGCATGGTGTCGATGTACATGCGGTCGCGGGTGACGCCCGGCGCCTTCGCGTATTCGGCCACGACCTGGTTGAAGCGGGCGACATTGCCTTCCGCCGTGTTCACGGTGGTCGCGCGGTAGGCTTCGGCATCCTGCTTCATGCGCTCCGCCTTGCCCTTGGCCTGCGGGACGATGTCGTCGGCATAGGCCTGGGCTTCGCTGCGGGCACGGGACCGGTCTTCCTGGGCCTTGACGGTTTCCTCGAAGGCGCTTGCCACCTGCTCGGGCGCCGCCAGCGACTGCACGGTCACACCGGTGACGTCGGCGCCCATCTTGTAGCGCTCCAGCATCTGCTCGACCATGACGCGCGCTTCGCCGGCCAGCTTGTCGCGGTTTTCGGCGAGCACGGCATCCATGCTGCGGCGGCCGACCAGTTCGCGCACGGCGGTTTCGGCGGCATCGCGCATGGTCTCGACCTGGTCGCTGTTGTTGAACACCCAGGCGACCGGATCGGTGACCYTGTACTGCACCGAGAACTGGACGTCGACCAGGTTCTCGTCCGCGGTCAGCATCAGGGCTTCGTTCAGCTGCTTGTTGCGCACGTTCGCGCGGTAGCCGACTTCGACGGTCTGGACCTGGCTCACGTTGACCGTCTGGTGGGCCTGGAACGGGGCCGGCCAGCGCCAGTTGAAACCGGCGCCGGTCTTGTGCGACAGCTCGCCGAAGGTGGTGACGAGGCCGACCTGGCCTTCCGGCACGATGAAGGCGCCGCTGGCGAGCCAGATCAGGACCAGGATGGCGCCGACCACGGTCGCGGTGACGCCGACGCCCCGGGCATCCGGGCGATAGCCGCCGCCATCGCCGCCGCGCTTGCCGAACAGGCGGTTCAAGCGCTGATTGAAATCGCGCCACAGCTGGTCGAGATCGGGCGGACCGTCGTTGCCCTGGTTCTTACCCTGCTGGATCTTGCGTTCGTCGCCGGGTTTGTGGCCCCAGCGGGGATCGTTTAGTGACAGGGTGATGCCGAGACGTTTGAAGAGTGAAACGAGCATAGGCTAGTGTGGTCCCACATGGGTGGAATTCGGAATATTCTCAGCCGTCCCGGGCTGCACCTCGTGCGCGAAGCCGGAATCGTCGCCGTCCTGCTCGTCGGCATGCGTCACACCGGGCTCGGGTCTGGCCGCCTCGACGATCGCGTCGCGCAGCAGATCCAGGCCGGCGCCACTATGGGCGCTGATAAAAACGCGGCTGATTTTATCATATTCATCACGTTCCACCCCGGGCTCGAGCCCGGCCGCATCGATCTTGTTCCAGACCAGGATCTGCGGGATGTGGTCTGCGCCGATTTCGCGCAGCACCTCGTTGACCTGCTCGATCTGCTCCATCCGCACCGGTGACGAGCCGTCGACCACGTGCAGCAGCAGGTCGGCATGGATGGTTTCTTCCAGGGTGGCGCGGAAGGCGGCCACCAGTTGGTGCGGCAGTTCGCGCACGAAACCAACCGTATCGGACACCACCACGTTGCCGGTTTCCTGCCCCAGGTAGAGGCGGCGGCTGGTGGTGTCCAGGGTCGCGAACAGCTGGTTCGCGACGTACACCCCGGCCTTGGTCAGGGTGTTGAACAGGGTCGACTTGCCGGCATTGGTATAGCCGACCAGCGACACCGAGAATGTCTGGTTGCGTCCGCGCGAGCGGCGCTGGGTTTCATGCTGCTTGCGCAGCTTGGACAGGCGGGTGCGCAGCATCTTGACGCGCTCGCCGATCAGGCGGCGGTCGGTCTCGAGCTGGGTTTCGCCGGGACCGCGCAGGCCGATACCGCCCTTCTGGCGTTCCAGGTGGGTCCAGCCGCGGATCAGGCGCGTGGCCAGGTGCTGCAACTGGGCCAGCTCGACCTGCAGCTTGCCCTCGTGGCTCTGGGCGCGCTGGGCGAAGATGTCAAGGATGAGGCTGGTACGGTCGACCACGCGGATATTGAGGCGGCGCTCCAGGTTACGTTGCTGGGCGGGCGACAGGGCGTGGTTGAAGATGACGATCTCGATCCGCTCGGCCAGGCAGGCCTGGGCGATTTCGTCGGCCTTGCCGCTGCCGACGAAATGCGCTGGATCAGGACTGTTGCGTTTTGCGGTGATCGTGGTGATCGGATCCGCTCCGGCGGAACGCGCCAGCAATGCCAGTTCTTCCAGGCTGGCCGCGAAATCGCCACGGCCAAAGTCGATACCGACCAATGCTGCGCGCATGGTGTTGCCGGACACGTCAGCCATCGACCTCACTCGGCGTCTTGTTCGAGGTTGAGGTTGACGGCGCGTGCGGGAACGACGGTGGAAATGGCGTGCTTGTAGACCATCTGGGTGACGGTATTACGGAGCAGAACCACATACTGGTCGAAGGACTCGATGTGTCCCTGGAGCTTGATACCGTTGACCAGATAGATCGAAACGGGAACGTGCTCCTTGCGCAAGGCGTTCAGGAATGGGTCTTGTAACAGTTGCCCTTTGTTGCTCATAACAGCTCCGTGGTGTTGTTGTCGTATAAAAATTGAGGCGCTATGCCGATTTTCAAGTGCTTGGGCCAACATTCTCACTTTGTGAATGTTTTTCCAAGCCTACTGTAACCTGTTTTACCGTTTTCTGTCGTACTCGTACGGTTAATTCTGGCTTAAAAACCGGTAGGGTGGGCAGCAGGTGCCCACGCGTGACGCCGGCAAATCACATGCGCTACGCGTGGGCACGGTGTGCCCAGCGTGATCGATGCCCCCGGCATCGATCACTCCTTGGCGAAGGGGTTTTTGCCGCTGCGCAGTTCGATCCTGAGCGGGGTACCGATCAGGTCGAAAGTCTCGCGGAAGTGCTTCTCCAGATAGCGCTTGTAAGGCTCGGTGATGCCGTCCAGGGCATTGCCGTGGATGACGATGATGGGCGGATTCTGGCCGCCCTGGTGGGCATAGCGCATCTTCGGACGGGTGCTGCCCTTGCGCTTCGGCTCCTGCTTCTCGACCGCTTCCTGCAGCGCGCGGGTCAGGCGCGGCGTCGACAGCTTGGCGGTGGCGGCGGCATACGCGGTATCGATCGCCTTCATCAGGTGATTGATGCCGGTGCCCTTGAGCGCCGAGATGAACTTGGTCTCGGCGAAGGACAGGAAATCGAGTTTGCGGTCGATGTCGTTCTTGACCTGGTCGCGCTGGTCGGAGGTCAGGCCGTCCCACTTGTTGACGGCAACCACCAGCGCGCGCCCGGTTTCGAGGATGAAGCCGGCGATGTGGGCGTCCGACTCGGCGATGTCCGCCTGCGCGTCCAGCATCAGGACGACCACGTTGGCTTCCGAGATCGACTGCAGGGTCTTCACGACCGAGAACTTCTCGACCGCCTCGAACACCTTGCCGCGGCGGCGGATGCCGGCGGTGTCGATCAGCGTATAGTGCTTGCCGTTCTTCTCGAAAGGTACTTCGATCGAATCGCGGGTGGTGCCCGGCATGTCGAAGGCGATCACGCGCTGCTCGCCGACCAGGGTGTTGATCAGCGTGGACTTGCCGACGTTCGGGCGCCCGATCAGGGCGATCTTGACGCCGTAGTCGGCCGGATCGAATTCCGCCTCTTCCTGCGGGCGCAGGGTGGCGGCTTCGTCGATCGCCTCGTTGACGAGGTCGAGCACGCCGTCGCCGTGGGCGGCCGAGATCACGTAGGGATCGCCCATGCCGAGCTCGTAGAACTCGGCGGTGACGCTGGTGTACTTCATGCCCTCGCTCTTGTTCACCACCAGCATGACCTTGCGGCCGGACTTGCGCAGGAAGTCGGTGATGGTCTTGTCGTGCGGGGTCAGGCCCTGGCGGCCGTCGACGATGAACATCACGATGTCCGCTTCCGCCACGGCCTGCTTCGTCTGCAGCGCCATCTCGTGCATGATGCCTTCCTTGGCGACGGGTTCGAAGCCGCCGGTGTCGATCACCAGGAAGGGGCGTTCGCCGAGGCGGCCCTCGCCGTAGTGACGGTCACGCGTCAGGCCCGGCAGGTCCGCCACCAGCGCATCGCGCGAGCGGGTCATGCGGTTGAATAAGGTGGACTTCCCGACGTTGGGACGTCCTACGAGTGCGATTACCGGCTTCATTTAATTGTTATTCGACCGCGATGGCGGTCACAGTTCCATTTTGTGTTTGAAAAATCAGGTTCGAACCCGCCACCAGCGGAGTCGTACTGATCGCACTGCCGTCGGTGGCGGCACGGGCCAGGAAGGCGCCGTCCTCACGCGACAGGAAGTGCACGTAGCCTTGATAGTCGCCGACTGCGACCGTGCGGCCGTAGGAGACCGGGGTCGAGAGGCGGCGGAAGGCCAGCTTGTCGTTCTTCCATGCGCTGGTGCCGCTGTCGCGGTTGAAGGCATAGACGGCGCCCTTGTCGTCGCTGGCGAACAGGAAGCGCTGGTCGACCGCCACGCCGGCTTCCGACGAGAGGTCGCGGGTCCAGCGCGGGCTGCCGTTTAGCAGGTCCCAGCAGCCGGCGCGTCCCTGGTAGGAGACGGCGCAGACGTCGCCCTCGAACACCGCCGGATAGCCGCCGATGTCGGTCACGCGCTCCAGTTCGGTGGCGCCGCGCGCCACGCCGACTTCGACTTCCCAGCGCGGTGCGCCGGTCGCCAGCAGCAGCGACAGCAGCTTGCCGCCCGGCTGGGCGACGATGACGTCCTTGTCGTGCACCACCATGCCCGGCGCCAGGCGCAGGGTCAGCGGCGGCGAGGTGCGCTGCACGGTCCATTTCTTCTGGCCGGTCGCGGCGTCGTAGCCGACGATGCGATTGTCGATGCTGCGCGCCACCACGATGCCCTGCCCCACCACCGGCGAGGACAGGATCTCGCTCGACAGCTGGGCCTTCCACAACTGCTTGCCGTCCATGTCGAAGGCCATCAGCGTGCCCTTGTCGCCGCCGACGACGATGTAGTTGCCGTCGGTGCCGACGCCGGCGGTCAGTTCCATGCCGGCCTTGACGCGCCACAGCTGGCGGCCGCTGTCGGCTTCGGCACGCACGAGGGTGCCGTCGCCGCCGGCGGCGATCACGGTATTCCCGGCCAGCGCGGGGCTGAACTGGTAGTTGCGGGACTTGCCGACTTCCAGCTTCCAGGCGGTGCGCACCGCCATCGAACCTTTCAGGTCGACCAGCGGCGCCGGCAGGTTGCCCTTCGGCTTGGATGCGAACGGGTTCAGGGAACTGATCGTCGAGCAGCCCGTCATCAGGGCGAGGACACCGACACCTACGAGCTTCCGGGTAATACGCATATTCTTTTGCCTTGTTCTTGGACGTACAAATTACGAATACGTGTGCGCGGTAAGGCGCACGTTAAAACGTCGGGAATGACCGTGGTTCTTATGCCGCGGCCTTCTCAGCCGGCACAGCACCACCGATCGCCTCCAGCTTGATCTGCACGATCTGGCGGCCCGGGTGCTTCTTGTCCATCTTCTCGAGCGCGGCCTGGTAGGCGGTGCGGGCTTCGGGCAGCTTGTTCTGCGCCACCAGGACGTCGCCCTTGCGGTCCGCGACCTCGGCGGCGAACTGCGGCAGGAAGTCGCCGTTCAGCAGGGTCAGCGCCTGGTCATAGGCTTTCTCGTCGAGCAGCACGCCGGACAGGCGCAGGCGCGCGATCGACTTGTACTCGTCGTTGCCATGGTCGACCGCCCACTGCAGCTGGGCCTTGGCGGTCTTCAGGTCGTTGGCGTCGAAAGCGGTCTTGGCGGCGGCCAGCGCAGCCATCTGGGCGTAGGCGGTGCTGTCGTACTTGCTTTCGATGTCGGCGGCCATGCGCTGGACCTTGGCATTGTCGTTGGCCTGGGCGGCCTCGAACATCTGGTCGTACAGGCCCGAGGCTTCGGCTGCCTTGCCGCGCTGGTGCGAATTCCAGAAGTTGTAGCCGGCGTAGCTGCCCAGCGCGATGATCAGCACCCAGCTGATCAGGTTGCCAAAGCGGTTCCAGAAGGCCTTGAAATTGGCTATCTGTTCCTGTTCTTCGAGATCGTATGCCATGGACTCAGTTTCGTGTTTGGTTAATGGATGGGTGGATTACGGATGATAGTGCACGTGGTCGTGATCGTGGTCGTGATCGTGGCCGCCGATGACCTGGTCGACGATGTAGTCGACCGCCTCGTCGAAGGCGACGCTGGTCTGCTGGGCAGCACCCTCGGCTTCGCGCAGCGACTTCACCGCCACCACGTCGTTCTTGACCTCGTCCTCGCCGATGATCACGGCGAACGCCGCGCCCGAGGCGTCGGCCTTCTTCATCTGGCTCTTGAAGCTGCCGGCGCCCTGCGCGGTCGCGCAGTGCAGGACCACGTCCAGGCCGGCGTCGCGAATGCGCTCGGCCAGGATGAAGGCCTTCATTTGCGCTTCCTCGCCCTGGTGGACCATGTAGACGTCGCACTGGCTCGGCGCGGCCGGCTCGCCCTGGCCCTTCATCAGCTCGATCAGGCGCTCCATGCCCATCGCGAAGCCGATGCCCGGGGTCGGCTTGCCGCCCACCATTTCGATCAGCGGATCGTAGCGGCCGCCGGCGCACACGGTGCCCTGGGCGCCCAGTTCGTCGGTGACCCACTCGAACACGGTGCGGTTGTAGTAATCCAGGCCGCGCACCAGGCGCGGGTTGACGGTGTACTGGACGTTGTTGGCGTCGAGGATCTTCTTCAGGCCTTCGAAGTGGGCCAGCGACTCGCCGCCCAGGTATTCGATCAGCTTGGGCGCGGCATTGACCAGGTCCTGCATCGCCGGATTCTTGGTGTCGAGGATGCGCAGCGGGTTGGCGTGCAGGCGGCGCTGGGCCTCGGCGTCCAGTTGTTCGCTATTGGCTTCGAAGTAGGCGATCAGGTCGGCGCGGTGGCGCTGGCGCTCTTCCGCATTGCCGATCGAGTTCAGTTCGAGGCGGATGTTGTCCAGGCCGAGATCATCCCAGACGCGGCGGCACAGCATGATCAGTTCGGCGTCGATGTCCGGGCCGGCAAAGCCGATCGCTTCCGCGCCGAACTGGAAGAACTGGCGGTAGCGGCCGCGCTGCGGACGCTCGTGGCGGAACATCGGGCCCTTGTACCAGAGGCGCTTCGGACCGTCGTAGGCCAGGTTGTGCTCGACCACGGCGCGCACCGCGCCGGCCGTGCCTTCGGGGCGCAGGGTCAGCTGGTCGCCGTTCATCGAGTCTTCGAAGGAATACATTTCCTTCTCGACGATGTCGGTGACGGCGCCGATGGCGCGCGCGAACAGGCCGGTTTCCTCGACGATCGGGGTGACGATCTTCTGGTAGCCGTAGCTCTTCAGCACGGATTCCACGGTGTTTTCGAACAGCTCCCACAGCGGCGCGTCGGCCGGGAGGATGTCGTTCATGCCTTTGATGGCGACAATCTTTTCTTTTTTATCGGACATTTCAATTTCCCGTTACTGTCGTGCCGGACACTGCCCGGCCCGCCTTCCCGCGAAAGCGGGAATGACAGTTAAATGGTTTCAGCCTGCTTCGAATAATTCTTCTGCACGTAATTCAGCACGATCGTCTTGAACTCATCCACGATCCGCTCGCCCCGCAGTGTAGCGACCTTTTGGCCATCCACAAAGACCGGCGCCGCCGGCGACTCGCCGGTGCCGGGCAGCGAGATGCCGATGTTCGCGTGCTTCGATTCGCCCGGACCGTTGACGATGCAGCCCATCACGGCGACGTTCATCGCCTCCACGCCCGGATAGGTCTTCTTCCATTCCGGCATCTGCTCGCGCAGGAAGGTCTGGATATTGTCGGCCAGTTCCTGGAACACGGTCGAGGTCGTGCGGCCGCAACCCGGGCAGGCGATCACCATCGGGGTGAACTTGCGCAAGCCCATGGTCTGCAGGATTTCCTGGCCCACCACCACCTCCTTGGTGCGGTCGCCGCCCGGTTCCGGGGTCAGCGAGATGCGGATGGTGTCGCCGATGCCCTCCTGCAGCAGCACGGACAGTGCCGCGGTCGAGGCGACGATGCCCTTGCTGCCCATGCCGGCCTCGGTCAGGCCCAGGTGCAGCGGGTAGTCGCAGCGCTTGCCGAGTTCGCGGTAGACGGCGATCAGGTCCTGCACGCCCGACACCTTGCACGACAGGATGATCTTGTCACGCGCCAGGCCGATTTCTTCGGCGCGCACGGCATTCTCGATCGCCGAAGTGATCAGGGCTTCGTACATCACGGCCTGGGCGCTCCACGGCTGGGCGCGGGCGGCGTTCTCGTCCATGATACGGGCCAGCAGCGACTGGTCCAGGCTGCCCCAGTTGACGCCGATACGGACCGGCTTGTCGTGCTTGATCGCGATTTCGATCATCTGGGCGAACTGGGTGTCGCGCTTGGCGCCCTGTCCCACATTGCCCGGATTGATACGGTACTTCGACAGCGCCTGGGCACATTCCGGATAGTCGCGCAGCAGCAGGTGGCCGTTGTAGTGGAAATCGCCGACCAGCGGGACGTCGACCTCCATCTTGTCGAGCTGTTCGCGGATGGCCGGCACGGCGGCCGCGGCTTCCGGCGTGTTGACCGTGATGCGCACGATCTCGGAACCGGCGCGCGCCAGCTCCTTGACCTGGATCGCGGTGCCGATCACGTCGGCGGTATCGGTATTCGTCATCGACTGCACGACGACGGGGGCGTCGCCGCCGACCCAGACCTTGCGCTCGCCGTGCTGGACCAGCACGCTGCGGCTGGCGCGGCGCGCCAGCGGACCGGAGGGAATGGGCGAATGTGTAGTGGTCATGTTGCGGTGTAGTCCGTTATTGCAATTTATTGCACGCTTATTGCACGTTAACCAGCGAGTAGGTCTTGCCCGGCACCAGCGGCAGCGCCACCGGGGCGCCGCGCAGGCTGGCCGAGACAGCGCCCGGGTTGCCGACGATCACGCGCACGGGCTGGTCGACGTTCACGGTTTCGGTACTGCCAGCCTTGACGAGGCGCTTGATCATCGGGGTACCGCCCTTGGCCGGACGCACTTCGATCCAGGCATCCTCTCGCACGTTCAGCACCAGGGCGTTGGCGCCGCTGGCCGGCGCGGCGGCCGGCGCGGTCGCAGCCGGGGCGGCAGCCGCCGCCTGCACGGTCGCCGGGTTGGCC
>NZ_JBFTMX010000074.1:0-11697 GCF_056397205.1 Massilia sp. 05N420 | reverse complement strand
TTAGGCGATGATCTTGGCAACCACGCCGGCGCCGACGGTACGGCCGCCTTCGCGGATTGCGAAGCGCAGACCTTCTTCCATCGCGATCGGGGCGATCAGCTTGACGGTGATCGACACGTTATCGCCCGGCATCACCATTTCTTTGTCGGCCGGCAGAACGATCGAGCCGGTCACGTCGGTGGTGCGGAAGTAGAACTGCGGACGGTAGTTGTTGAAGAACGGGGTGTGACGACCACCTTCGTCCTTCGACAGCACGTACACTTCGCCGGTGAAGTCGGTGTGCGGCTTGATCGAGCCCGGCTTGGCCAGAACCTGGCCACGCTGGACGTCTTCACGCTTGGTGCCGCGCAGCAGCAGGCCGACGTTGTCGCCAGCTTGACCYTGGTCCAGCAGCTTGCGGAACATTTCCACGCCGGTGCAGGTGGTCTTCACGGTGTCGACGATGCCGACGATTTCGATCTCTTCGCCGACCTTGATGATGCCGCGCTCGACACGACCGGTCACCACGGTACCGCGGCCCGAGATCGAGAACACGTCTTCCACCGGCATCAGGAAGGCGCCGTCAACGGCACGTTCCGGGGTCGGGATGTAGGTGTCCAGGGCTTCGGCCAGCTTGATGATGCAGTCTTCGCCCATCTCGCCAGCTGCGCCTTCCAGCGCCATACGAGCCGAACCCTTGATGATCGGCAGGTCGTCGCCCGGGAACTCGTACTTCGACAGCAGTTCGCGAACTTCCATTTCGACCAGTTCCAGCAGTTCCGCGTCGTCGACCAGGTCGCACTTGTTCAGGAACACGATGATGTACGGAACGCCAACCTGACGCGCCAGCAGGATGTGCTCTCTGGTCGTAGGCCTTGGCTTCGCCGCCGAATTTCTTCGACAGAACGGTTGCGATTGCAGCCGTCAGGGTGGTTTTGCCGTGGTCAACGTGACCAATGGTGCCGACGTTGACGTGCGGCTTGGTCCGTTCGAATTTACCTTTTGCCATTTTGATCTTCCTTTAAAAGAACAATATATTTTAATTTTTGTGGGACAGGGCATGGCTCATCGCCGTTGCCCTGCCCTCAACTAACTAGATTTTTCTGACTACGCTTACTTGGACTTCGCGGTCACGATGGCGTCCATCACGTGCTTCGGAGCTTCAGCATAGTGCTTGAATTCCATCGTGTAGGTCGCACGGCCCTGGGTTGCCGAACGCAGCACGGTCGAGTAACCGAACATTTCCGACAGCGGGACTTCGGCCTTGATGATCTTGCCGCCGCCACCCGGGATTTCGTCCATGCCCTGCACCATACCGCGGCGGGACGACAGGTCGCCCATCACGGTACCGGCGTAGTCTTCCGGCGTTTCCACTTCCACCGACATCATCGGCTCGAGGATGACCGGGTTGGCTTTACGGCAAGCATCCTTGAATGCCATCGAACCAGCCATGCGGAACGCGTTTTCGTTCGAGTCCACGTCGTGGTACGAACCGAAGACCAGGGTCACCTTGACGTCGACGACCGGGTAGCCAGCCAGCACGCCGGCGGTCAGGGTCTCGCGAACACCCTTCTCGACTGCCGGGATGTATTCGCGCGGAACCACACCGCCCTTGATGGCGTCGATGAACTCGAAGCCCTTGCCCGGCTCTTGCGGTTCGACGTTCAGGACAGCGTGACCGTACTGGCCGCGGCCGCCCGACTGCTTGACGAACTTGCCTTCCACGTCGGTAACACCCTTGCGGATGGTTTCGCGGTATGCAACCTGCGGCTTGCCGACGGTCGCTTCCACGCCGAATTCACGCTTCATGCGGTCGACGATAATTTCCAGGTGCAGCTCGCCCATACCACCGATGATGGTCTGGCCCGATTCTTCGTCGGTACGCACGCGGAACGACGGGTCTTCCTGAGCCAGACGGTTCAGTGCCAGGCCCATCTTTTCCTGGTCAGCCTTGGTCTTCGGCTCGACGGCCTGCTGGATCACCGGCTCCGGGAACACCATCTTTTCGAGGATGATCGGTGCCGACGGATCGCACAGGGTTTCGCCGGTGGTCGCTTCCTTCAGGCCGACTGCAGCGGCGATGTCGCCTGCGCGGACTTCCTTGATCTCTTCGCGCTGGTTGGCGTGCATCTGCAGAATACGGCCGACGCGTTCCTTCTTGCCCTTGATCGGGTTGTAGACGGTATCGCCCGAATTGATGACGCCCGAGTACACGCGGAAGAAGATCAGCTGGCCGACGAACGGGTCGGTCATGATCTTGAATGCCAGCGCAGCAAATTTCTCGTTGTCGTCAGCCTTACGGGTGACCGGCTGGTCGTCTTCGTCGGTACCACCGACCGGCGGGATGTCGACCGGCGACGGCAGGTATTCGATGACCGCGTCCAGCATGGCCTGCACGCCCTTGTTCTTGAAGGCGGTGCCGCACATCATCGGAACGATTTCGCCGTTGATGGTACGTTGACGCAGTGCGGCCTTGATCTCGGCTTCCGACAGTTCGCCTTCTTCGAGATACTTGTTCATCAGGTCTTCGTTCGCTTCAGCAGCGGTCTCGACCAGCTTCTCGCGCCATTCGTTGGCTTGATCGACCAGCTCGGCCGGCACGTCGCGGTAGTCGAACTTCATGCCCTGCGATGCGTCGTCCCAGAAGATCGCCTTCATCTTGACCAGGTCGACCACGCCCTTGAAGTTGTCTTCGGCGCCGATCGGGATCTGCAGCGGGATCGGGTTGGCCTTCAGGCGGGCGCGCATCTGCTCGTACACCTTGAAGAAGTTCGCACCGGTACGGTCCATCTTGTTGACGAATGCCAGACGCGGGACTTTGTACTTGTTAGCCTGACGCCACACGGTTTCCGACTGCGGCTGCACGCCGCCGACTGCACAGTAGACCATGCAGGCGCCGTCCAGGACGCGCATCGAACGCTCCACCTCGATGGTGAAGTCGACGTGGCCCGGGGTATCGATGATGTTGAAGCGGTGCGGCTCGAAGTTGTTGGCCATACCCTTCCAGAAGCAGGTCGTCGCTGCCGAGGTAATGGTGATGCCGCGCTCTTGCTCCTGCTCCATCCAGTCCATGGTGGCGGCGCCGTCGTGCACTTCACCAATCTTGTGGTTCACACCCGTGTAGAACAGGATGCGCTCGGTGGTGGTGGTCTTACCGGCGTCAATGTGAGCGGAAATACCGATATTCCGGTAGCGCTCAATGGGGGTAGTGCGTGCCATAATTTTTCCTAAATCTTTGAATGGACAAAACCGGGCAACATTTTGAAATCAAAACGCGCCCGGCCTGAACAACGGATACTGCTGTGTGCTTAGAAGCGGAAGTGCGAGAACGCCTTGTTCGCTTCAGCCATGCGGTGGACTTCGTCACGGCGCTTCATTGCGCCGCCACGGCCTTCCGCGGCTTCCATCAGTTCACCACCCAGACGTTGCGGCATGGATTTCTCGCTACGCTTGTTTGCGGCTTCGCGCAACCAACGCATAGACAGAGCCATACGACGAACCGGACGAACTTCCACTGGCACCTGGTAGTTGGCGCCGCCGACGCGGCGGGACTTCACCTCGACCATCGGCTTGCAGTTGTTGATCGCGGTCGAGAACACTTCCAGCGGGTCCTTGCCCGATTTGGTCTGGATGTATTCGAACGCACCGTAAATGATGTTTTCTGCGACCGACTTCTTGCCGGACAGCATCAGAACGTTGACGAACTTGGCGACATCGGTATTGCCGAATTTCGGATCCGGCAGAATCTCGCGCTTGGGTACTTCACGACGACGTGGCATTTCAATTCCTTCCTGTCTTCAGTTGAGTGCTTAATCCGCACTCGCGAAAGGCCCTCATGACCTTTCACTTACTCGGCCTTCCGGCCGGCTCAACTTAACTATTAAATGTGACCTCGGTATGACGGGAGCGGAGAATTACTTCTTCGCAGCCTTCGCACGCTTGGCGCCGTACTTCGAACGGGCCTGCTTACGGTCTTTCACGCCCTGGGTATCCAGTGCACCGCGGACCATGTGGTAACGCACACCCGGCAAGTCTTTCACACGGCCGCCGCGGATCAGGACGACGCTGTGCTCTTGCAGGTTGTGGCCTTCACCGCCGATGTACGAAATGACTTCGAAACCGTTGGTCAGGCGAACTTTGGCGACCTTACGCAGTGCCGAGTTCGGCTTCTTCGGGGTCGTCGTGTAGACACGGGTGCAAACACCGCGCTTTTGCGGGCAGTTTTCCAGTGCCGGCGACTTGCTCTTCACAACCGCGGCTTCACGCGGCTTGCGAATCAGTTGATTGATGGTTGGCATCGTTCTTAATCCAACAAAATTTGCTACTACGTTGATGACCCGGACTGTCCTACTGCCCGGGGACTGAAACCTAGTCCCGGATTGCTTCCTGTACAGGCGACGAAAGCCACTCACCAAAGGGAGCGRCCTGAATGCGTATACGATGTGCAGAATAAATTCGAGAACTCGCGAGTATAGACCCGAACCATGTCAAGGTCAACCTACTTGCAGTCCGGGCACCGCGGCAAGGGCGGAAGACGGCGAAATTGCCGGAAGAATGTCGCGCTGGCGATACATCGAGTGTACGCCGGTTTTCGATCCTTGTGCGGAGGTAATAGCGTTCCAACTAGCAAAGGCGAGATAATGACGGACTTTCTCCTCTGCTCTGGCTTCGATGCGATCCCTGCTGCGTCCGCGCAATCTGTATGTGCTGCTGAGTTACCTCGTGCTGTCGTGCATGCCCTTCGTCCCCTGGCTGTTCGGCGAGCCGGTCGCGCACCCGGGCCAGCTGGTGGGCATCGAGCTGGTCTGCTGGATCGCCGCCTGGGCTTTCTTCAAGCGCCCCGCCCGCTTCCACTGGCTGCTGCTGCCGGCCTTCCTCGGCCTGCCGGTGGAGTTCTATCTGCGCGCCTTCTACGGCCAGGGCATCTCGACCCACCATCTCGGCATCATCGCCGAGACCAGCCCGGAAGAAGCGATGGAATTCCTGGGCAGCAAAGTCTGGCTGCTGGCCGCCGTCTTCATCGGCGTGCTCGCCTGGTTCGTCAGCAGCTGGATCGCGGCCTGGCGCACCCGCGACCTCGACTGGGACGACGTCTCGCGCATCGTGGTGATGGGCGTGCTGGGCCTGGGCGTGGCGGTGTTCGGCTATGGCCATACGTTCGGCATCGCGCCGCCGCCGCTGGCCAGCGTGGCCGGCGACTCGGCCAAGGCCGCGCCCGCGAAGCCCGGTGCCGAAGAGACCGCGCCGCCGCGCGCGGGCAGCCTGCCCTCTACCGGCCGCCTGCCGCCGCTCGCGCACTGGGCCCGCCTGCCGCTCGACCTGGACGCCTTCGCCCGCTCCTGGCCCTTCGGCCTGATGGCGCGCGGGCTCGACTTCTATAAAGAGCGGCACTACCTGGCCGACCTGAACGAACGCAGCGCCCATTTCCGCTTTCACGCCCACGCCGGCCGGCCGCAGGACGAGCCGCAGCTGGTGGTGATGGTGATCGGCGAATCCTCGCGCTACGACCGCTGGAGCCTGAATGGCTATGCGCGCGAGACCAATCCGCAGCTGGCGCAGGAGTCGAACCTGGTGGTGCTGCCGGATGTGATCACCTCGGTCTCGGCGACCCGCCTGTCGGTGCCGGTGATCGTCTCGCGCAAGCCGGCGATCCAGAGCCTGAAGGACGGGTTCTCGGAAAAATCCTTCCTGTCCGCCTTCAAGGAGGCCGGCTTCAAGACCTTCTGGCTGTCGAACCAGATCTCGTTCGGCAAGTTCGACACGCCGGTATCGGTGTTCGCCAAGGAAGCCGACGTGGTCGATTTCCTGAACCTGGGCGGCTACAGCGACCAGTCGAACTACGACGAGATCCTGTTCGCCCCGCTCAGGCACGCCCTGCTCGACCCGGCGCCCAAGAAGCTGGTGGTGCTGCACACCCTGGGCAGCCACTGGAACTACAGCCGCCGCTATCCGAAGCAGTTCGACAAATGGCAGCCCTCGCTGTACGGTGTCGACAAGCCGGTCTATACCGATATCCGCCTCAAGGAACAGCTCAACAACAGTTACGACAGCTCGATCCTGTATACCGACTGGTTCCTGGCCCACGTGATCGACTCGCTGCGCGACACCGGCCTGCCGGCCTCGATGCTGTACGTGGCCGACCACGGCCAGACCCTGTACGACAACAGCTGCCGCCTGGTCTTCCACGGCCACAACACGCAATACGAATTCCACATCCCGGCCTTCGCCTGGTATTCGGACGCCTACCAGGAGCGCTATCCGGACAAGGTCGCCCAACTGCTGCAGCACCGCAAGGCGAAACTGGCGACCGAAAACATGTTCCACACCCTGCTCGACATGGGCGACGTGCGCTACCCGGACGAACGGCTCGAATGGAGCTTCGTGAACCCCGGCTTCAAGCAGCACAAGCGCTACGTCGACAGCTACGGCTGGACCGACTACGACAACGCCACCATCAAGGGCGAATGCCACGAAGTGATCGCCAAGGGCAGGCCGAAACCCCGCAGCTGACGCGCCCATCAAACCAGGATTAGTCTCCGGTTAATTTCCTCAATTCGGGGTCAGAGCACATTATTTTCGCTAAGCCTTTGAAAACAAAGTCGTTTTTTCCGAAAATGTGCTCTGACCCCGAATTTCCCGAATTTCCACCAGCCAGGCCGCTACCCGCTCCGCCTTCCTCTGTATATCCACGCCGAAGCCGCGCTGCGCCAGCAGGGCCACGCCATTGGTCTGTCCCAGCACGCCGGGCTCCAGGCGCAGGCCGTCGCCGTCGGTGCGCACGATGCGCCAGGGTTCCAGCCGGTGCGCCAGCAGCGGCCCGAGCACCAGGTTGTGCGAGGAGATCACGACGATGGAGCGCGCCGCCAGTTCGTCCACCACGGCCGCTGCCGCCGCCACCGATTCCTCGTGATTGGTGCCGCGGAAGATCTCGTCGACCAGGCAGATGACGGGCCGGCGCTCGCTGGCCGCCAGCAGTTCGCGGGCGCGCGCCAGCTCGGCGATGTACAGGCTCTGCCCGTCCAGCAGCGAATCCTCGTTCTGCATGCTGGCCACCACCGGCAGCGCCGGCAGCACGGCACGGCGCGCGTAACAGAAGCCGAAAGCGCGCGCGGCGACCAGGTTCAGGCCCAGCATGCGCAAGAACGTGCTCTTGCCGACGCCGTTCTGGCCGGAGATGAAGGCGCCCTTGTCCGCCAGCGACAGCGACAGCGGATTGCCGCCTTCGAGCAGCGGATGCACGCCCTCCTCCATCGCCAGCGTCCTGCCGTCGCCGCGGCCGGCCCAGCACCAGGCGCCCACGCCGCGCAGATGCCGCGCCAGCGCCACGTCGGCCTCGAGTTCCGTACACAGCCGGTAGCACTCGCGCAGGAAGGCGCGCTCGGCGGACACGATATGCGAGGTCTTGAAGTAGTGCCTGACGTTGGCCAGCATGAACCAGTCGCCATACGCCGCCGCGTCGGGGATGGCTTCCGCCACCAGGCCGCGCGACAGGCTGCGGCCGATCTTCCCCGCCCGCGCGCCGCGTCCCGAAAAATCTTCCGCCAGCGCCTRCCCGCCGCCATCCAGCAACGAAACCGTCCGCAGCAGCATCCGCAGCGCCCAGGTGCTGCGGCGCCAGGTCCCCACCTGGTCGGTGTAGCGCATCTGCAGCGTCATCAGGAAGTACATCACGATACCGAAAGGGATCCAGGCCCAGGGCGTCCACAGCACCGCCGCCAGCGAGGTGGCCAGGCCGAGCGGCAGCAGCCGCACCCAGGCGAGCCAGCGCGGACGCGGCGGTGCCTGCCACTGCGGATCGAACAGCAGCCCGGCCACCTCGGTGTCCGCGCGGCGCAGCGAGCGCAGCGTCCGCTGCAGGCCGTCCAGCTGCGCCGGCTCGCGCAGCAGGCGCTCGATGCGTTCGCGCCGCGCCGCGCACTCTTCCGCCGAAGCGCCGGCGCGCAGGCGGCGGTGCAGTTCCTGGCGCCCGAAGATGCTGACTTCCCCGGACAGGCTGTCCGCATAGCGGTCGATCAGCAGGTCGCGCCAGGTCTGGTCGTCGATGGCCGCGTCGTCCGCCGCCGTCAGGCGGTGCAGCCGGGCGACGTCGGTCGGCGCGAACGGATAGGCGGGCGGCTCGGTCTCGACCGGGGCGAGCCCGCTCAGGAATTGCGTCAGCATGGGGCGCCAGGCGGAGAGGGACAGGAAGGGATTCGGGCTCATGCTCAGGAAATTGTTCCTATTGGCAAAATTTCAAGTCCTGTCCGGACCTGTCCGTAACACGGCTCGCGCGGACACGGCGGACAACGTGTCCGGGACAGCTGACCCTCTATAAATCAAGGACTTAAGAACTGGCACGGATCGTGCAATAACAGCACTGTCCAAACCCAGGAATGTCCACACCATGATTCGCGATACCTCACATCAAGACGCCGTCATCGCCCCGTCGGCCGGACACGCCATCAAGCGCCGCGCCATCTGGATCGGCGCCGCGGTCGCCGCCGCCGCGCTGTGCGCCGGCCTGTTCTCGACCTGGCGCAGCAGCGAAGCCTCGGTCAACGCAGCCCGCATCCGCGTGGCCGAGGTCACCCGCGGCACCCTGGTGCGCGATGCCTCCGTCAATGGCCGCGTGGTCGCCGCCGTCAGCCCGACCCTGTACGCCAAGGCGGCGTCCACCGTCAACCTGAAGGTCGCCGCCGGCGACACCGTCAAGAAGGGCCAGGTGCTCGCGGTGCTGGAATCGCCCGACCTGGCCGACGTGCTGAAACGCGAAGTCTCGTCTTACGAAGGCTTGAAGGCCGAAGTGGCGCGCCAGCAAATCCTGTCGCGCAAGCAGAAGCTGCTGGCGCAGAAGGAGGCCGACACCGCCGAGATCGAGCGCCTGTCGGCCCAGCGCACCCTGGAGCGCTACGAGAGCGTGGCCCAGGTCGGCGTGATCGCCAAGATCGACTACCAGAAGGCCAAGGACGCGCTGCAGTCGGCCGAGATCCGCGCAAAGCACGCGGGCCAGGCGGCGGTCCTGGAAGGCGACGACGTCCAGCTGGCCCTGAAAACCAAGGTGAACGAACTGGAACGCGCCAAGCTGTCGATGGAAGAGGCGCAGCGCCGCGTCGACGAACTGACCGTGCGCGCCCCGGTGGACGGCTTCATCGGCACCCTGAACGTGCAGAACCGGATGGTGGTGGCCGCCAACGCGCCGCTGATGACCCTGGTCGACCTGTCCAAGCTCGAAGTCGAAGTCGAGGTGCCGGAAACCTATGTGGCCGACATGGGCCTGGGCATGAACGCCGAGATCACCCTGCCGGGCGGCACCGCCACCGGCAAGCTGTCGGCGCTGTCGCCGGAAGTGGTGAAGAACATGGTATTGGCGCGCGTGCGCTTCGACGGCGAGCAGCCGAAAGGCCTGCGCCAGAGCCAGCGCGTGACCGCGCGCCTGCTGATCGAGGAAAAGCCGAACGTCATGATGCTGCCGCGCGGCCCCTTCGTCGAACAGGACGGCGGACGCTACGCCTACGTGGTCCGCGACGGCATCGCCACCCGCACCCCGGTCCAGCTGGGCGCGACCAGCGTCTCGGCGGTCGAGATCCTCTCCGGTTTGAAGCAGGGCGACAAAGTGGTAGTGGCAGGCACCGATGCATTCAACAACGCGACCCGCGTCTCGATCAATCAATAATCAAACAAAGGACAAGACCATGCTGCGCATGACCAACCTCTCCAAGGTGTACCGCACCCACATGATCGAGACGCACGCCCTGCGCGGCTTCGAGATCGAAGTCAAGGAAGGCGAATTCGTCACCGTGACCGGTCCCTCGGGCTCGGGCAAGACCAGCTTCCTGAACATCGCCGGCCTGCTGGAGGAATTCACCTCGGGCGAATACGTCCTCGACGGCGTGAACGTGAAGGGCCTCGACGACAACCAGCGCTCGCGCCTGCGCAACGAGAAGCTCGGCTTCATCTTCCAGGGCTTCAACCTGATCCCCGACCTGAACCTGTACGACAACGTCGACGTGCCGCTGCGCTACCGCGGCTTCAACGCGTCCGAGCGCAAGAAGCGCATCGAGGATGCGCTGTCCAAGGTCGGCCTGGCATCGCGCATGAAGCACTACCCGGCCGAGCTGTCGGGCGGCCAGCAGCAGCGTGTGGCGATCGCACGCGCCCTGGCCGGCACCCCCAAGCTGCTGCTGGCCGACGAACCGACCGGCAACCTGGATACGGCGATGGCGCGCGGCGTGATGGAGCTGCTGGAAGAGATCAACGCCGCCGGCACCACCATCCTGATGGTGACCCACGACCCCGAGCTGGCCGTGCGCACCACCCGCAACGTCCACATCATCGACGGCCAGGTGTCCGACCTGGTGCGCCGCGGGCCGACCCTGGTCGACGCCAAAGCCACCGTGAGCGCATAAGGAGGGCGCCGCCATGTTTGCCTACTACTTCATGCTGGGCGTGCGCAGCCTGCGCCGCAACCCGGCGCTGACGGCCCTGATGGTGCTGACGCTGGCCGTCGGCGTGGCCGCCAGCGTCTCCACGCTGACCATCCTGCACGTGATGTCGGCCGACCCGATCCCGGAAAAGAGCAGCCGCCTGTTCGTGCCGCAGTTCGACAACGGCCAGGTCGCGGACTACACGCCGGGCGAGGATCCGGGCGATATGCAGATGAGCTATCCGGACGCCGCCAACCTGCTCAAGAGCGGCCAGGGCGAGCGCCGCACCGCGATGTACGGCGTGCCGGCGGCGATCGAACCGCCGCGCAAGGACATACCGGCGTTCTCGGCCACCGGCCTGGCGCCGACCCGCGACTTCTTCGCCATGTTCAACGTACCCTTCCTGCACGGCCAGGCCTGGAGCGAGGCCGACGACGCCCGCGGCGCCGACGTCGTGGTGCTGGGCCGCGAGACCGCCGAGAAGATGTTCGGCGACGCCAGTCCGGTCGGCCAGCGCCTGATGCTGATGGGCTCCCCCTTCACCATCGTCGGCGTGACCGACACCTGGGCGCCGCTGCCGCGCTACTACAAGCTGATCGGCGGTAACCGCTTCGGCACGCCGGAAGAGTTCTTCATCCCGTTCTCGACCGCGATCCGCCACGAAACCCAGCACGCCGGCAGCATGAGCTGCAACGCCAACCGCGACCCCGGCTTCGCCAGCCTGCTGGCCTCGGAATGCACCTGGATCCAGTTCTGGTTCGAGACTCGATCAAGCGGCGACCGCGCCGAGCTGCAGACCTGGATCGACAACTACGCCAAGGAACAGCGCAAGCTGGGCCGCCTGAAGCGCAACGCTCCGAACATGCTGTACAACGTGAACGAGTGGATGGAAAAGCTCAAGGTGGTCGGCAACGACAGCAAGCTGTCCGCCTGGCTGGCCTTCGGCTTCCTGGTGCTGTGCCTGGTGAACACGGTGGGCCTGCTGCTGGCCAAGTTCTCGGTGCGCGCTTCCGAGATCGGCGTCCGGCGCGCACTGGGTGCCTCGCGCAGCGAGATCTTCCACCAGTTCCTGATCGAGACCGGCGTGGTCGGCCTCGTCGGCGGCTTGCTGGGCCTGGTGYTGGCCTTCGGCGCCCTGGCTCTGATCGGCATGCAGAGCAAGGGCATGGCGAACGTCGCCCACATGGACTGGCAGATGCTGGGCCTGACCTTCGTGATGTCGGTGTCGGCGGCCATCGCCGCCGGCCTGCTGCCGACCTGGCGCGCCTGCCAGGTGACGCCGGCGATCCAACTCAAATCGCAGTAACCGGGAGAC
>NZ_JBFTMX010000073.1:0-11540 GCF_056397205.1 Massilia sp. 05N420 | reverse complement strand
ATCCTGTACAGCGTGATTTCGTGGGCGCTTTCTACCTTACTCCTGAATAAAGATGGAAACCCCTAATATCAGCATCGAGTTTTTCCCGCCCAAGACTCCCGAGGGCGCGGAAAAACTGCGCGCGGCGCGCCAGAATCTGGCGGCGCTGCAGCCGAAATACTTTTCGGTGACCTTCGGCGCCGGCGGCAGCACCCAGCAGGGCACGCTCGACACCGTGCTCGAGATCCAGTCCGAAGGCCACGCCGCGGCGCCCCACCTGTCCTGTGTCGGCGGCACCCGCGAATCGATCCGCACCATCCTGCGCGAGTTCCAGTCGCACGGCATCCGCCGCCTGGTCGCCCTGCGCGGCGACTTGCCGAGCGGTTATGGCGGCGCCGGCGAGCTGCGCTATGCCAGCGACCTGGTCGAGTTCATCCGTGCCGAGACCGGCGACTGGTTCCACATCGAAGTCGCCGCCTATCCGGAGATGCATCCGCAGGCGCGCTCGCCGCAGGACGACCTGCAAGCCTTCGCCCGCAAGGTGCAGGCCGGCGCCAATGCGGCCATCACCCAGTACTTCTACAACGCCGACGCCTATTTCCAGTTCGTCGACAACGCGCAGAAGATGGGCCTGGACATCCCGGTCGTGGCCGGCATCATGCCGATCACCAACTTTACCCAGCTGATGCGTTTCTCGGATATGTGCGGCGCCGAGATCCCGCGCTGGATCCGCCTGAAGCTGGCCAGCTTCGGCGACGACAGCGCCTCGATCAAGGCCTTCGGCCTGGACGTGGTCAGCCAGCTGTGCGAACGCCTGCTGGCGGGCGGCGCGCCCGGCCTGCACTTCTACAGCATGAACCAGGCGGTGGCCACCACCGCCATCTGGCAGCGACTGCAGGGAACGCAGACGGCGGCCTGATCCTTGCCGCCGATCGCATGCCCGCGCGCCGCAAGGCCGCGGGCATTTTCTTTAGGTCACCTTGCTGATCTCGGTGACGATCACGTCCAGCGGCACGTCGTGCGGCGCATGGCCGAACTGCGCTTCCTGGTTGCTGTAGGCAATGCCCAAGGTGCGCGGGCGCGGCGGCAATTCCAGGGTGCGGTCGTAGTAGCCGCCGCCATAGCCCAGCCGGTAAGCGTCGGCATTGAAGCCCAGGCAGGGAATCAAGAGGGCAGGGGGACGCTCGATGAAGCGCAGCTGGGCCGGCACCGCGACGCCCATCTCGTCCGCGATCATCGGCTCGCCCGGCGTCCACTCCGTGAACGTGAGGGGGGCGTTGCGTTCCATCACCACGGGCAGGGCCAGGCGCACGCCGGCCAGCGCCAGCTCCGCATAGGCTGCGCGCAGGTCGGGCTCGCCGGCCAGCGGCCAATACACCCCGAGGGTATCGATCTGGCGCAGGCGCCACCAGGCAATCACCTGGGCGCCGATGTGTGCGTCCCATTGGACCTTGATTGCCGGGTCGAGCGCCCCACGTGCAGTCTTGAGCGCCTTGCGCAGCGCCGCCTTTGCCGCCTGGCTGTCGCCCGCCACGCTTGAGGCGTCATCTGGCAAGCTCGAGAGGGAGCGTGTTATTCTTGATTCGCCGGTCATGAGTTAAATGAAGCGTACATTAAGGTTGGTTTGATGTTTCTTTTGAAATTGTTAGCCGGCGCAAGTGTTGCCGCCACGACCCTGCTGTCGTTCGCGACGGCGTCCGCCCAAACGGCTCCGCCGCCTGCCGCCGCACCTGCTGTATCCGCCGCACCCGCGATCGCTCCCGTGGCCGCGCTGCCGCAGGCTGCGACCGACGCCGCCCGCGAGCAGGATGCCATTTTCCTGCAATTGCGCGAGGCCGCGCGCCAGAACGATGCGGGCAAGGCCGCCGAGCTGGCGGCGCGCCTGCCCAACTACGCAATTCCCTCGTATGTCGACTATTATCGGCTCAAACCGCGTCTGAAGGACGCATCGAACGAGGAAGTCCTGGATTTCCTGAAGCATTACGAGGGCAGCGCCATTGCCGACCGCCTGCGCAACGACTGGCTGCTGGAACTCGGCCGCAAGCGCGACTGGGTCAATTTCGACCGCGAACTGCCGCTGTTCGTGAAGAACGACGACTACCAGGTCAAGTGCTATGCGCTGCTGTCGCGCGCCGTGAAAGGCCAGAACGTGGCCGGCGAGGCGCGCGCCCTGCTCGACAATCCGCCGCTGTACGGCGAAGCCTGCGCCGCCCTGGTCGCCCAGCTGGCGCAGTCCGGCCAGTTCACGCAGGCGGACCTGCTGGCCCAGCTGCGCCTGGCCGGCGAGATGCACGCCACCGGCCCCTCGCGCCGCACCGCGCTGCTGCTGGGCGCCTCCGACACCCGTGCCGCCCAGGCGGTCGACGTGCCGGCACTGGCGATGGCGCGCGGCATCGGCAGCAGCCGCGCCGATCACGAAATCTACCTGGTCGCGGTCGGCCGCATGGCGCGCACCAGCCTCAAGCTGGCCACGGTCGCCCTGAACAAGAACGCGTCCAAATTGTCCGCCGAGGAAAAGGCGATCGGCTGGTCGAACATCGCCCTGGCCGCTTCGCTGGTGCTGGCGCCGGAAGCCTACGATTATTGGCAGCGCGCCGCCGGCGCGCCCCTGTCGGAATTCCAGGCCGAGTGGAAGACCAGGATCGCGCTGCGCCGCGGCGACTGGAAGATTGTGAAGGCGACCATCGACGCCATGCCGGCCGAGCAGCGCGCCGAGCCGGCCTGGGTCTACTGGCGCGGCCGCGCCGACCTGGCCCAGGGCCGCAAGGAGGATGCGCAGGCGCTGTTCCGCCGCATCGCCGACCAGAACAGTTTTTATGGGCAACTCGCGCTCGAGGAAATCGGCCAGCAGATCACGATCCCGCCCAGCGCAGTGGGACCAATCGCGCCCACCGCGGCCGAGCTGGCGCAGATGGCCGCCAATCCCGGCTTCAGGCGCGCCCTGAAATTCTTCGGCATGCGCCTGCGCTTCGAAGGCACGCGCGAGTGGAACTGGGCGCTGCGCGACTTTTCCGACCGCCAGCTGCTGGTCGCGGCCGAGTACGCGCGCCAGAACGAGATCCTGGACCGCATGGTGAACACCTCGGAGCGCACCCGCACCGAGTTCGACTATACCCAGCGCTTCCCGGCCCCGCACGACGACATCCTGCAACCCACCGCGCAGGGGCTGGGCCTGGACCAGGCCTGGGTCTACGGCCTGATCCGCCAGGAATCGCGCTTCATCTCCGATGCCCAGTCCGGCGTCGGCGCCTCCGGCCTGATGCAGGTGATGCCCTCGACCGGCAAGTGGGTGGCCGAGAAGATCGGCATGACCGATTACGGCCATGGCATGCTGAGCGATATCCGCACCAACATCCTGCTCGGCACCAATTACCTGAACATGGTGCTGAACCATGCGGAAGGCTCGCAGGTACTGGCCACCGCGTCGTACAACGCCGGCCCCGGCCGCACCCGCGCCTGGCGCGGCCTGCTGAACGCGCCGATGGAAGGGGCGGTGTTCGTCGAAACCATTCCTTTCGAGGAAACGCGCAACTACGTGCGCAACGTGATGTCGAACGCAACGAACTACGCCGCACTGTTCGAGAAACGTCCACAGTCGCTCAAGGCCCGCCTGGGGACGATCATGCCGCGTGGTGGTAGCATGGGCTTGCCATGATCGGCCTGCCTTAGGAGATTGCCATGCGCGATCTGTCGGTAGTGTTGTTCGGAGGAACAGGATTCATCGGCAGCCATCTCGCAGCGCGGCTGGCCGAGCACGACATGAGCATCGTGGTGCCGACCCGCCACGAAGCGCATGCCATGCACCTGATGCCGCTGCCGGGCGTCGACATCGTCCAGGCGGATATTCACGACGATGCCGTCCTGCGGCGCCTGGTAACGGGCCGCGATGCCGTCATCAATCTGGTCGGCATCCTGCATTCGCGCCAGGGCATGCCCTACGGGCCGCAGTTCCGCCACGTCCACGTCGAGCTGCCGCGCCGCATCGCCAGTGCCTGCGCCGCCGCGGGCGTGCCGCGCCTGCTGCACATGAGCGCGCTGGGCGCGGCCCGCGACGGCCCCTCGATGTACCAGCGTTCGAAGGCCGACGGCGAACTGGCGGCCGCCAGCGAAGCGGGCGTGGCGGCGACCATCTTCCGTCCCTCGGTGGTGTTCGGCCCGGGCGACAATTTCATGAACATGTTCGCGCGCCTGCAGCGCCACCTGCCGGTGGTGCCGCTGGCAGGTGCCGATGCGCGCTTCCAGCCGGTGTACGTCGGCGACGTCGCCGAAGCCTATGTGCGCGCCCTGTTCGACGACGCCACCCGCAGGCAGACCTGCGAGCTGGGCGGTCCCGGCATCTATACCCTGGCCGAGCTGGTCAGGCTGGCCGGGCACTGGTCCGGCCATCCGCGCCCGGTGCTCAGGCTGCCCGACGCCCTGGCGCGGCTGCAGGCCGGCTTCTTCGAGCTCCTGCCCGGCACGCCGCTGATCACCCGCGACAACCTGGATTCCATGAAAGTCGATAATGTTGTCAATCCGTCCCATCAGGTCTTGACAGCGGAGGCGCTCGGAATCAAGCTCACGGCGCTCGAGTCCGTCGCGCCGTCCTACCTGGCGCCCACCGGACAACTCGACGAGCTGCGCTCCCGGGCGCGACATGCTCACACGGAACACCCCCATCCGAAATAGAAAGAGACCATGCAGACCATCGAACTCGATCCCACGCTTTCTCAGACCCTCGACCAGGCGCGCCAGGCCGGCCTGACCCTCGTCATCGGCAACAAGAACTATTCGTCGTGGTCGATGCGCCCCTGGGTGGCGGCGGTCGCGGCCGGGATCCCGTTCACCGAAGTCCGCGTGCTGCTCGACCAGCCGGACACCGCCGCCAACATCGCGCGCTTTTCGCACGCCGGCCGCGTTCCCGTGCTGCTGGCCGGCGAGATGACGATCTGGGACAGCCTCGCCATCTGCGAATACCTGGCCGAGCAGTTCCCCGATAAGCACCTGTGGCCGCAGGACGTGGCGGCGCGCGCGATGGCGCGTTCGGTGGCCGCCGAGATGCATTCGGGCTTTGCCGACCTGCGCACCTCGATGTCGATGAGCATCAAGGCGCGCCTGCCGGGCCGCGGCCGCACGCCGGGCACCCAGGCCGACATCGGCCGCATCTGCGAGATCTGGGAAGAGTGCCTGGCGCGCTTCGGCCACCACCGCTTCCTGTTCGGCGATTTCTCCATCGCCGACGCCTTCTACGCGCCGGTGGTGATGCGCTTCAAGACCTACGGCGTGGCGCTGGCGCCTGCCCTGCAGGCCTATTGCGACCGCATGCTGGCCCATCCGGCGGTGGCGCGCTGGGTCGAGGAAGCGATGGCGGAAACGGAAATCGCCGCCGTCCACGAAGACGAGCTGCCGGAGTGACTGGCTTGACGACGATGCAGGCCTATGTCGTCGGCGGCGCGGTGCGCGATGAACTGCTGGGGCTGCCGGTGCAGGACCACGACTGGGTCGTGGTCGGCGCCACGCCCGAGCAGATGGTGGCGCAAGGCTTCCGTCCGGTCGGCAAGGATTTCCCCGTCTTCCTGCACCCCGACACGCACGAGGAATACGCGCTGGCCCGCACCGAGCGCAAGACGGCGCCCGGTTACCACGGCTTCGTCTTCCACACCTCGCCCGACGTCAGGCTGGAAGACGACCTGATCCGGCGCGACCTGACCATCAACGCGATGGCGCGCGCCGCGGACGGCAGCATCGTCGACCCCTATGGCGGCCGCCAGGACCTGGAAAACCGCATCTTCCGCCACGTGTCGGAGGCCTTCGCCGAAGACCCGGTGCGGATCCTGAGACTGGCCCGCTTTGCCGCGCGCTTCCCGGCATTCCGCGTGGCCGAGGCCACCAATGCGCTGATGCGCAGGATGGTCGAGGAAGGCGAGGTCGATGCCCTGGTGCCGGAACGTGTGTGGCAGGAACTCTCGCGCGGGTTGATGGAGCAGAAGCCCTCGCGCATGTTCGCCGTGCTGGGCGACTGCGGCGCTTTGTCCCGCATCCTGCCGGAGCTCGATGCCGATACGCCGCTGATGCAGGCCATCGACCACGCCGCCGGACGCGGACTCGAGCTGCCGGTGCGTTTTGCCGTCCTGATGCACGGCCTCGGCAAGGAGATTCCCGACATTTGCAAGCGCCTGCGCGTGCCCGTCGACTGCCGCGACCTGGCCGTCATGACGGCGCGCGAGCGGGACATCATTGGCCGCGCACCGTCCCTGGACCCGGAAGCCGTCGTCAGCCTGTTCGAACGCAGCGACGGCTTCCGCAAGCCGGAGCGCTTTGCCCAGATGCTGCTGGCCGCCGAATGCGCGGCGCCCGGCCATGAGACGCACGCACCGCGCCTGCTGAAGGCCCTGGAGGCGGCGCGCGGGGTGAACGCCGGGGAGATTGCCGGGCGCTGCGCGGAGAACAAGGCGGGGATTCCGGCGGCTGTGCACGCGGCGCGGGTGGGGGCGGTGCAGGCGGCACTGGACGATTAGCTCCGTCGCCGCACCTTACAAATCCTCCGCAGCAGTCTACTCAGCCAATCCGTTACAATGACGATTGGTGCAGTGCACAAAAACGAATAAACGATGCAGGATAACCCCCTACGCCGCTGGCTCAGCAACCTGACCGGCAAACACGGCCGCCAGCCGGTACTGGTCAAGGCCTTGAGCAAGCGCGACCATCGTCGCGTGCTGCGGCATTTCCTCGCCCTCGACAGCAACGACCGCCTGCTGCGCTTCGGCAGCATGCTGCGGGACGAGCAGGTCATTGCCTACGTCAACAAGATCGATTTCTCGAAAGACATCGTGTTTGGCGTGGTCAACCGCATGTTCCAGCTGGCCGGCGTCGGCCACCTGGCCTTCATCTCGCGCGAGGCGCATCCGGACAGCATCAATTACACCGACAAGGAAAAAGTGGCCGAGTTCGGGGTCTCGGTGTCGGCATCGGCGCGCGGGCAGGGCGTCGGCACGCGGCTGTTCGAGCGCGCCGCCATGCATTGCCGTAATTCGGACGTCGACACCCTGTACATGCAGTGCCTGTCCTCGAACCGCACCATGATGCACATCGCCAAGAAGGCCGGCATGGAAATCAAGCGGGAATATGGCGAGGCGGACGCCCACCTGCACCTGCCGCCGCCCAGCCCCTCGAGCGTGCTGGCCGAGGCGCTGGAAGAGCAGGTGGCGAAGATCGACTATGCGGTCAAGCGGAATACACGCGCCGCCTTGAAGTGGCTGTCGCCTAAAAAATAGGCGCTCTAAACGATGGGCAGCGCCGTCGTTTCCTTGATCTTCTGCAGCGCAAAGCTGGACTTCACGTCCAGCACCGCCGGGTGGCGCAGCAGCGTTGCCATCATGAAGCGCGAGAAATGCTCCATGTCTTCCACGTGGACGCGCAGCAGGAAATCCATCTCTCCCGTCATCGCATAGCAATCCACCACTTCCGGCCAGGTCGACACGGCCTGGGCGAATTCGAAGCGCGGCGAGGTCGCCGGCACGCGTGCGTTCGGCGCGCCCTCGGCGTGCTTTTCCAGGCGCACGTTCACATAGGCCAGCAGGCCCAGGCCCAGCTTGTCGGCATCGAGCAGGGCCACGTACTGTCGGATCACGCCGGCCTCCTCGAGCCGCTTGATGCGGCGCAGGCAAGGCGATGGCGACAGGTTCACGCGCTCGGCCACGTCCTGGTTCGACAAGCGGCCATCGGCTTGCAGAATGGCAAGAATCTTCCGATCGGTTTTATCCAGCTCGATCTTTGACATGAATTTCCCTTGGTCTTCGGATGTTCCGCAATTTTATTGCGCAAATCACTCGGCGGGGGGAATTGATTGAAATTTTATGGCGAGCGCTCAGGCCTATACTCGCAGACAGACCGAAGTGGCCAGCGTGAACTGGCCGCGCGCATAAAAGATTACAACGGAGACACAATGAACGCACCCCTGGACCGCTCCCAGCTGGAGCCGGCGCAGCCGTCGCCTGCCCACGAGATCACGCTGGACGACAAATGGACGCTCGAACGCGGCCGCGCCTTCATGACCGGCACCCAGGCACTGATCCGCCTGCCGATGCTGCAGCACGAGCGCGACCTCAAAGACGGCCTGAACACTGCCGGCTACATCACCGGCTACCGCGGCTCGCCCGTCACCGCGGTCGACCAGACCGCCATGAAGGCGAAGAAGCACCTGCAGGCGCATAACGTTCACTTCCACCCGGGCATGAACGAAGACCTGGCGGCGACCGCCGTCTGGGGCACCCAACAGACCAATCTGTTTGAAAACGCCAAGTACGACGGCGTGTTCGCCATGTGGTACGGCAAGGGCCCGGGCGTGGACCGCTGCGGCGACGTCTTCAAGCACGGCAACAACGCCGGCTCCGCCAGGCATGGTGGCGTGCTGGTGCTGGCCGGCGACGACCACGCGGCCAAATCCTCCTCGACCGCCCACCAGTCCGACCACATCCTGCACCACGTCGGCATGCCGGTGCTGTTCCCCTCGTCCGTCCAGGAATACATCGACTATGGCCTGCATGCCTGGGCGATGAGCCGCTACAGCGGCCTGTGGGTATCGATGAAGTGCGTGACCGACATCATCGAATCCGGCGCCGTGGTCGACCTCGATCCGGACCGCGTGCAGCCCGTGATCCCGAGCGATTTCGAGATGCCGCCAGGCGGCCTGAACATCCGCTGGCCGGACGCCGTGCTGGACCAGGAAGTGCGGATGAACAATTACAAGTGGTACGCGGCGCTGGCCTATGCGCGTGCCAACAAGCTGAACCAGATCGTCTGGGACAGCCCGAAGCCGAAGATCGGCATCATCACCGCCGGCAAGAGCTACCTGGATACCCGCCAGGCCCTGGCCGACCTCGGCATCGACGAGCAGGCGGCGGCAGACATCGGCCTGCGCGTCTATAAAGTCGGCATGACCTGGCCGCTGGATTCCGTCGGCGTGCACGAGTTCGCGCAAGGCCTGGACGAGATCATCGTGGTCGAAGAAAAGCGCCAGGTGCTGGAGTACGCGCTGAAGGAAGAGCTGTACAACCTGCCGGACGGCGAGCGTCCGCGCGTGGTCGGCAAGTTCGACGACAGCGGCGAATGGGATATCAAGAACCGCTCCGGCCAGGGCGACTGGCTGCTGCCGGGCACCTACGAGCTGAACCCGGCCCAGATCGCGCGCGCCATCGCTTCGCGCATTGGCCACTACTGCGCCGGCCATCCAGTGGCCGAGCGGGTCGCCCAGCGCATCGCCTACCTGGAAGCCAAGGAAGCCGTGCTGAAGGCGATTCCGGTGAAGGCCAATCCGGAAACCGACCGCATTCCCTTCTTCTGCTCGGGCTGCCCGCACAACAGCTCGACCAAGGTGCCGGAAGGTTCGCGCGCCCTGGCCGGCATCGGCTGCCACTACATGGTCTTGTGGATGGACCGCGAGACCTCGACCTTCACGCAGATGGGCGCGGAAGGCACGACCTGGATCGGCCAGGCCCCGTTCACGGATGAAAAGCACGTGTTCGCCAACCTGGGCGATGGCACCTATTTCCACTCGGGCGTGCTGGCGATCCGCGCCTCGGTCGCGGCCAAGGTCAACATCACCTACAAGATCCTCTATAACGACGCGGTCGCGATGACCGGCGGCCAGACCCACGACGGTCCGCTGGATCCGGCCAAGATCAGCCGCCAGCTGGCCGCCGAAGGCGTCAATCCCATCATCGTCGTCACCGACGAGCCGGAAAAATACCCGGCGGATTACCCCTGGGCCGAAGGCGTCACCGTGCGTCACCGCGCGGAGCTGATGGACGTGCAGCGCGAACTGCGCGAGATGAGCGGCGTGAGCGCGATGATCTACGACCAGACCTGCGCCTCCGAAAAACGCCGGCGTCGCAAGAAGGGCGAATTCCCCGACCCGGCCAAGCGCGCCGTGATCAACGAAGCCGTCTGCGAAGGCTGCGGCGACTGCTCGAAGCAGTCGAACTGCCTGTCGGTCGAGCCGCTGGAAACGGAACTGGGCCGCAAGCGTCAGATCAACCAGTCCTCGTGCAACAAGGATTTTTCTTGCGTCACCGGTTTCTGCCCGAGCTTTGTCACCGTCGAAGGTGGCGGCCTGAAGAAACCGAAGAAGGCCTCGTCCGCCGAGGCGACGCCGCCGGCATTGCCCGCGCCGCGCATCCCGGCGACATTGGCCCCCTTCGGTATCCTGGTGACCGGCATCGGCGGCACCGGCGTGGTGACGGTCGGCCAGATCCTGGCTGTCGCCGCCCACGTCGAGGGCAAGGGTGCGCTGGTGCTGGACATGAGCGGCCTGGCCCAGAAGGGTGGTCCGGTGATGTCGCACGTGCGCCTGGCCGATAAGCAGTCCGACCTGCACTCGACCCGCGTCGGCACCGGCAGCGCGGACCTGGTGATCGGCTGCGACCAGATCGTCACCGCCAGCCGCGACGCCCTGTCGCGCATGGGAGAAGGCCGCACCCGCGCCTTCGTCAACAACAGCGGCGCCACCACCGCGGCCTTCATCAAGAACCCGGACTGGCAGTTCCCGGCCGAAGGCTCGAAAGGCGCCATCGTCCAGGCTTGCGGCAAGGACAACGTCGATTTCGTCGACGCCGGCCAGATCGCCACCGCGCTGATGGGCGATGCCATCGCCACCAATATGTTCATGCTCGGCTATGCCTTCCAGAAGGGCCAGGTGCCGCTGCAGGAAGCTTCGATCATGAAGGCGATCGAACTGAACGGCGTGTCGATCCCGTTCAACAAGGCCGCCTTCAACTGGGGCCGTACCGCCGCCCACGACCTGGCCTCCGTCACCAGGCTGACGACCCCGGCCAAGGTGATCGAGTTCAAGCGCAGCCAGTCGCTCGAGGACATCGTCAAGCGCCGCGTCGAACTCTTGAGCGCCTACCAGAACGCTTCGTATGCCGCTCAGTACAAGGCCTTCGTGGACCAGGTCCTTGCCGCCGAAGCGAAGATTGGYAAAGGCACCCGCCTGAGCGAAGCCGTGGCGCGCTACCTGCACAAGCTGATGGCTTACAAGGACGAGTACGAAGTCGCGCGCCTGTACACCGACCCGGCCTTCATGCAGAAGATCGGCGCCATGTTCGAAGGCGACGTGAAACTGAAGTTCCACCTGGCGCCGCCGCTGCTGGCGAAGAAGGACAAGCAGGGCCATCTGATGAAGCAGGAATTCGGTCCGTGGATGATGAAGGCGTTCGGCGTGCTGGCGAAATTGAAAGGCCTGCGCGGCACCGCTTTCGACGTGTTCGGCTACACCGAGGAGCGCAAGATGGAGCGCGCCCTCATCCAGGAATACCGCCGCACCGTCGAGGCCCTGCTGCCGAAGCTGACTGCCGAGAACCTGGCCCAGGCCGTGGCGATCGCCAGCATCCCGGAAGACATCCGCGGCTTCGGCCATGTGAAGGAGCGGAACCTGGCTGCGGCCAAGCGCAAGGAGGCTGAGCTGTTGGCGGGATTTCATGCGGGTGATGCGGTCAAGCGCGTCGCTTGATTAGCCAGGCCGTCGTCCCCGCACTCACTACCGTCGTTCCCGCGCAGGCGGAATAGCGCCAGTGGCGCTATTC
>NZ_JBFTMX010000072.1:0-11688 GCF_056397205.1 Massilia sp. 05N420 | reverse complement strand
GCTCGAAAGCGGCTGTTTTTACGTTGAACGTGGGCACGGAGTGCCCACCCTACGCATTACTTGGCACCGGTGCCGCCGAGGTTCTTCTTGAAGAAAGCCTCGATCATCCCGTACACGTGACGCTGGCCGGTGCGCGAGGAGATGCCGTGCTTGGCGCCCGGGTAGGTCATCAGCTCGAAGCGCACGTTGCGGTTGACCAGGGAGTCGATCAGGCGCGTGCTGTTGGTGAACAGTACGTTGTCGTCGGCCATGCCGTGCACCAGCAGCAGCGGCGACTTCAGGCCGTCCAGGTGGGCGAACACGCCGCTCTGCTTGTACGCTTCCGGATTCGACTTGGGCGTCGCGCCCATGAACTGCTCGGTGTAGTGGGTGTCGTACAGTGCCCAGTCGGTCACCGGCGCCACCGACACGCCCATCGCGATCTTGCTTGACCCCGCTTCCAGTAGGCGCAGGGTCATGAAGCCGCCGTAGCTCCAGCCGAACACGCCGACGCGCTTCGGATCGACGAAGCTCTGCTTGGCCAGCCAGTCGACGCCGGTCAGCTGGTCTTCGACTTCATGCTTGCCCAGTTCGCCGTAGATGACGTCGGTGAAGGCGCGCTCGCGGCGCGAGGAGCCGCGGTTGTCCAAGGTGAACACCACGAAGCCTTGCTGTGCCATGTACTGCTTGAACAAGTTGCCCCAGCCGCGGGTGACCTGCTGCGAGTGCGGGCCGCCGTAGACGAACAGGAAGACCGGATAGCGCTTGGCCGGATTGAAGTTGGCCGGCTTGATCATCGAGTAGTACAGGGTCTGGCCGTCGTGCGCCTTGATGCTGCCGAACTCGGTCGGCAGGTGATCCGCCATGTACTTCGCGTATGGGTGGCTGGCGTTCATCTCGTTATGCTCGAGCCACTCGACCATGGTGCCGTCGGCCTTGCGGATCGACACTTGCGGCGGGGTCTTCGGATCCGAGAAGGTGTCGACGAAGATTTTGCCGTTGCGCGCGAAGGACGTGTCGTGCATACCGTCGGTCTTGGTGATGCGCACCGGCTTGCCGGCATTGCTGCCGTCCAGGTTCAGCGCATAGGTTTGCTTGTCCATCACCGCATCCTTGTTCGAGGCGATGTAGACCTTGCCGGCATCCTCGTCCACCGCCAGGATGTTGTCGACGCCCCATTCGCCACTGGTGATCGGGTGCAGCAGCTTGCCGTCCAGGTCGAACAGGTAGAGGTGGTTGCGGCCGCTGCGCTCCGATGCCCAGATGAAGGCCGGACGGTTCTTCAGGAATTTCAGGTCGTCGTGGATGCTGACCCAGGTCTTCGAGGTTTCGGTCAGCAGGGTGCGCTGGGCCAGGCTGGCGGCGTCGACGGCGACCAGGTCGAGGCGCTTCTGGTCGCGCGACTGGCGCTGGTAGACCAGGTTCTTGCCGTCCGCGCTCCAGTCGGCGCGCACCAGGTAGATGTCCTTCTCCGGACCCAGGTCGACCTGCTTCTGTGCGCCGCTTGCCGGGTCGACGATCATCAGGTCGACCAGCACGTTGGGATCGCCGGCGGCCGGATAGCGCTGGTCGATGACTTCGGTACGGTCGGCAAAGATTTCGAAGCGGCGCGCGACCGGCACCGGGGCTTCGTCGTAGCGTTTGTAGGCGATCGCGGAATCGTCCGGCGCCCAGTAGTAACCGGTGCGCTGGCCCATCTCTTCCTGGGCGACGAATTCGGCTTCGCCATTGTGGATGGTGCCCTTGCCATCAAGGGTCAGCTGGCGTTCCTTGCCGGTCGACAGGTCGATCACATACAGGTTCTGGTCGCGCACGAAGGAAACGTAGCGGCCCTTCGGCGAGATCTTCGGATCGCCGACGTTACCCGAGGCAACCTTGCGCGCATTATCCGGATTGGCGACGTCGACCAGGTAGAGGTCGCCGGCGATCGGCACCAGGATCTGCTTGCCGTCCGGCGACCAGCTGTAGCTGATGATGCCGGACAGGCTGGCGGTACGCGCACGCTCGCGGCGCGCCTTTTCTTCCAGCGACAGGTTTTCAAGCGGGACCAGCTTCTTGGAGTCGACCAGGCGGTGCGTGGTCTTGTCCTTCATATTGTATTCCCACAGGTCCAGCTGGAACTGGTTGTCGGCACGGCCGCGCAGGAAGGTCACGCGTTCGCCGTCGGGCGACACGCGTACGTTACGAACGCCGGGGCCGGACAACGCCGGGTCGGCGTAGATGCGGTCCAGGGTCAGGCGTTCCGCGGATGCGGGAACGGCCGCCAGGGCGGCAAGAAGGGCAAGAATGAGGCGCATGGATTGTCTCGCGGATAAAAATTAATTTTGTGCAACGGGCGAGACGATACCAGAGTAAGGCGCCGAGCGCTGTAAATATGTGCCTTGCATCTCAAGAAGCAGAGCGCGCTTCGCGTACCCGCAGCTTCGAGAGATTGTTGAGCGACCACGCCAGCAGCACCGCCGCCACCGTCAGGCCCAGCACCAGTCCGATCCAGAAGCCGGTGGCCTTCATCGGCTCGGCGGGCGACCATGGAAACCATTCAGGCGCCAGCCCGAGGATCCAGCCGACCGGCAGGGCCACGCCCCAGAAGGCGATCATCTGGATCACCATCGGCGAACGCGTGACCTTGTAGCCGCGGATCGCCGACGCTGCCGCGACCTGGGTCGAGTCCGACAGCTGGAAGATGGCGGCGAACAGCAGCAGCAGGGCGCAGGTGGCCTGCACCACGGCGTCCGAGGTGTACATGGCGGCGATCTGCCAGCGGAACAGGGCGATGAAGATGGCCGACAGCAGGCCGAAGAAGACGCACAGGCCGGTGCCGGTCCAGGCCACGAAGCGGGCGCGCTGCGCATTGCCTTCACCCATCGCCTGGCCGACGCGGGTGAGGGTGCCGATGCCGAAGCTCATCGGCACCATGAACACCAGCGAGGTGAAGTTCAGCGCGATCTGGTGCGCCGACACCTGCACCACGCCGAAGCGTGCCACCAGCAGGCTGACGATGCCGAAGGCGCTGACCTCGGCGAAGTGGGTGACGCCGATCGGCAGGCCGAGGCGCAGCATGCTGCCGATCTCGCGCCAGTTCGGGCCTTCCCAGTGCGTGAACGGGTAGGTCGCGCGATAGGCCGGAGAGAACCTGATCCAGCCGATCATGGCGGCCAGCATCAGCCACACGCCGCTGGCGGTCGACACCGCGCAACCCAGCGCGCCCATCCTGGGCAGGCCGAAATGGCCGAAGATCAGGCCCCAGTTGAGCACCACGTTGTACAGCAGGCCGAGGATGGCGATGATCATGATCGGCTTGGTCTGGTTGATGCTGGTGGTGTAGCCGTACAGCGCGCGGTAGCAGCCGAAGGCCGGCATGCCGAGGCTGATGATGTGAAGGAAAGTCTTGGCGCGATCGGCCACCGCCTGCTCGAGGCCGATGTGGTCGAACAGCAGGGCGCACAGGTTGGCGGCCGCACAGCCGGCAATGCCGACCAGCAGGCCCATCCACAGCGACTCGCGCACCGAGTGCGAGATCCTGTCGAAGCGCCCGGCGCCCATTTCGTGCGCGACCACCGAGTTCACGGCCATCATGACGCCCATCACGGTCACCAGGATGATCGACCACACCGAGGTGCCGAGCGAGACCGCGGCCAGTTCGGCGGCGCTGACATGGCCCGTCATCGCGACGTCCACGACGCCCATGCCGACCGTCGCCAGCTGGCCGACCAGCATCGGCCACGACAGGCGCCACAGGGTCGCGATCTCGGTGCGGACGGGGTTTGAGGACTGCGTGGTGGTGGTAGTGGACGTCATGACTCGGTTTGCGAACGAAACCGATGATTCTACTGTAGGGTGGGCACTCCGTGCCCACGATGGCGTTGCCGGTCTGCGAACTTTATGCGTGGGCACAGAGTGCCGACGCCGGCAGCGCCCACCCTGCTAGTGTCGTCCCGCTTCGCGCGGCGGCACCGTCTTCAGATAGGCGTACAGCGCCCGCATGTCGGTCTCGTTCATCTGCTTCAGCGAACCGAAGGGCATGACGGGGCTGACCGGCTTGCCGTCCGGGCGCTGGCCGCTGTGCAGCATGGCCATGAACAGTTCCGGAGTCGGATAGCGGGTCATGGCGCTGCCCTTGCCGGGCGTCAGGTTGGCGGCCGCCGGCCAGGACGGCGGCGTGCCGGGGATCCTGCCGCCGCTGAGATTGGCGCCATGGCAGCCGATGCAGGCGTTCGCCACGTAGGCGCCGTATTCCGGCGTGACGGCGGCCGATACCGGGCGGAAGGACGGCTGCGCATGGTCGATCTTTTCGGACGCGTCCTGGATCACGCCGAAGGCATACAGGGCCTTCACCGGGACCGGCACCTCGATCACGGCCTTGTGGCCGGATACGGGGCGCATCTGCTGGAGGAAGGCGATCAGCGCCGCCATGTCCTCGTCGGTGAGGCGGCTGTAGTCCTCGCTGGGCATGATCATGACCGGATTGCCGTTCGGCTTGACGCCGTGGCGCACGGTGCGCACCCAGTCGACCAGCTGGTAGCGCGCCGTGGTGCCGTTCGGACCTGCGGTGATGTTGGGCGCCACCACGTGCATGCCGCCATCGCTGATGACGGTCTTGCCGGCGCCGTTGGCGCCATGGCATTCGGCGCAGCCGCGGGTGTTGTAGAGGTAGCGTCCATGCTCGATGCGCGCGGGATCCGGCAGCACGTCCAGCGGCCGCACCTGCAGTACCACGTTGCGCATCATCTTGCGCTCRCCCAGCGCCTTGCCGACCACGGTGGCGGCCACGCCCAGCAGGGCGAGCCCCACCAGCGCGATGCTGGTCCGTTTGACCCATTTGCTCATGCTCATGTGCCGAATCCCCCCTGGTAAATACCTGGCATTGCAAATTTAGCACTGCTCAGCAGTATTGACTAGCTCGTCGAACGATGGGGGCATGTGCGAGATCAGGAGTCGTAAGCGTGATGCATGGACGCGATCCGATTGGTTTGTCCTTATCCTTTCGATACCCTTATAATGGCGACCATAAGTTACAATAAAGACAGGGATAGTCCATGAAGTATGCTTTGATTCTGGAAAAAAACTCGGAACTATGTAACAACACTGCCGCTGTGCTGTCATCGATGGGGTACCTGACAACCCCGGTCTTCAATCAAAAAAAGGCGTTATACGCTGCCCGTTTGATCCAGTTCGATTTGATCGTTACCTGTACGGCCCTCCTTCCAGGCGACAGGCGATCCCTGACCGGAGAACTGAAACGGTGTCTGCCGGACGCGACCATCCTCTTGCTGGCCGATCCCGGATCGGTGCCGCCCGCCGACGGGAAGCCCGATGGCGTCGGCGCCATCCTGCACAGGCCGCTTACGGAGGAGGCTGTCCGCAGCATCGTCGACCCCGACCAGCAGCAGTCCGCGCAGCAGATCGCCGAAAGGCGCAGGGAGTATATCTTTTAGCCGCCACCGCAATGATCATACTGCCCATCGTTCCGTAGCGGTGCGTGCGCGCGGTTTGTCCTGGCATGAGCTACATTGAATTGAAAAGCAGGCTGATGACCTCCATGTAAAGGCATCCAAACCATCGAACCCCATCCAGGAGCCCGCTCGTGGAATACAAGGACTACTACCAGACCCTTGGTGTCGAACGGACCGCGTCCGCGGACGACATCAAGAAGGCTTACCGCAAGCTGGTCCGGCAATATCACCCGGACGTCAGCAAGCACAAGGACGCGACCGAGAAGACCAAGGAAATCAACGAGGCCTACGACGTGCTGGGCGACGCCGAGAAACGCGCCGCCTACGATGCGCTCGGCCAGGCGCCGCGCCAGGACCAGGGCTTCCAGCCGCCGCCCGACTGGGGCCGCCAGTACGGCCAGTACGATTTCGGCAACGAAGGCGGCAGCGCGGAAGACATCTTCGCCGACCTGTTCGCGCACATGGGGCGGGGGCGCAGCCACCGCGGCGGCGCGGGCGCGGGCGCGGGCATGGGCGGCGGCGGTTTCCAGATGCGCGGCGAGGACATCCACGCCGCCATCTCGATCGACCTGCGCGACGCCTACCAGGGCGCCACGCGCACCATCAGCCTGCGCGCCGGCCAGCAGGAGAAGACCCTGAGCGTGAACATTCCGAAGGGCGTGGCGCCGGGACAGCAGCTGCGCCTGGCGGGCCAGGGCCATCCGGGCATCGGCGGCGGCGGGCCGGGCGACCTGTATCTGGAGATCCAGTTCAACCCCGATGCGCGCTACCGCGTCGAGGGTTCCAGCGTCTACCAGAACGTGCCGGTGGCGCCGTGGGAAGCGGCGCTGGGGGCCGGCATTTCGGTGCCGACGCCGTCCGGCGCGGTCGAGGTGACGGTGCCGCCGGGGTCGCAGAGCGGCCGCAAGCTGCGCCTGAAGGGGAGGGGCATCCCATCCTCGCAGCCCGGCGACCTCTACCTGATCCTGGACGTGGTGCTGCCGCCGGCCACCAGCCAGCGCGCGCGCGAACTGTACGAGACGATGGCGCGCGACCTCGCCTTCAACCCACGCGAACGCATAGGAGCTTGAGCGATGCATGAGATGACGAGCATCAGCGGCGTACTGCTGGACGACGCCGCACTGACCCTCGAAGAGTTGGCGCGCGCCTGCAACGTGGAGCCGGAATGGGTGGTGCGCCGGGTGCGCGCGGGCATCCTCGGCGGCCAGCCAGCCATACAAGTGACCGAATGGCGCTTCCGCAGCGGCGACCTGCTGCGCGCGCGCCGCCTGCTGCGGGTGGAACGCGACTTCGACGCCAACGAGGACGTGGCCGCGCTGGTGGTCGACCTCGGCGACGAGGTGCGCCGCCTGCGCGCGCGCCTGCACGCGCTGGGCCTCGATTAGATAGGGAAGCGCGCGCCGTCCCGAGGCGGGCAAAACTACAATCGGACCTCCCACAGCGATCACTTTTCATCGATTGAAGGAGGTCTCATGCAACAGAATTCGCAACAGAATCCGCAACCGGGCGCTGGCCAGGCCCTGCAGGGCAAACGAGTCGCCATCCTGATGACGGACGGCGTCGAGCAGGTCGAATACACCGGGCCGCGCAGCTTCCTCGAACAGCAGGGCGCCAAGGTGACCCTGGTCTCGCCGAAGCCGAGCGGCGACGAGATCCAGGGCTTCAACCACCTCGACCCCGCCGACAAGTTCAAGGTCGAACTCGACGTGCGCGATGCGCGTCCGGCCGACTTCGACGCGCTGGTGCTGCCGGGCGGTGTCGCCAATCCCGACCAGTTGCGTCTGTCGACGGAGGCGATCACCTTCATCCGCGAATTCGGCCGCGAGAACAAGCCCATCGCCGCCATCTGCCATGGCCCCTGGACCCTGATCGACGCCGACCTGGTGACCGGCAAGCGCATGACCAGCTGGCCAAGCCTCCAGCTCGACCTGCAGAACGCGGGCGCGCAGTGGACCGACGAACAGGTGGTGGTCGACGGCAAGCTCGTCACCAGCCGCAAGCCTGACGACATCCCGGCCTTCAACCAGGCCATCCTCAGCGAGCTGGCCGCGGTCCAGCCGGGGCAAGCGGGCGCACACTGAGCCCGGAAGGAGTTCATATGGAACAGGTATCAGGCAGGCCCTTGCAGGGCAAGCGCGTCGCCATGCTGATGACGGACGGCGTCGAGCAGATCGAATACACCAGCCCGCGGTCCTATCTGGAAGAACGGGGCGCGACCGTGGTGCTGCTGTCGCCGAAGAACGCGGGCGAAGAGGTACAGGGCTTCAACCACCTGCAGCCGGGCGACCGGTTCAAGGTCGAGATGAACGTGCGCGATGCCGATCCGGCCGACTTCGACGCCCTGGTGCTGCCCGGCGGCGTGGCCAATCCCGACATGCTGCGCATGAGCAGGGAAGCGATCGATTTCATCCGTGGCTTCGACGTCGAGGACAAGCCGGTCGGCGCGATCTGCCACGGTCCCTGGACCCTGATCGATGCCGGCATCGCCAGCGCCAAGCACTTGACCAGCTGGCCCAGCCTGAAGCGCGATCTCACCAACGCCGGCGCCGAGTGGACCGACGACGAAGTGGTGATCGATGCGCGCCTGGTCACCAGCCGCAAGCCGGACGATCTGCCGGCATTCAACGATGCGCTGGCGAAGGAACTCATGATGACGCCGGGAACCGATCCGGGCCCGACCTCCTAGGCGGCGGGCGAAAAAAAAGACCAGGCCGAAGCCTGGTCTTTCAGCTTTCACGCCGGACGTCGGCGATCAGAACTTGTAGGTCGCAGCCACTGCCACGCGGCGGAACTGCGTGACGTAGCCGTCACGCCAGGTGATCGGATAGTCCTGTTCGAAGATGTTGGTCACGTACAGGCTCAGCTTCACGTGATCGATACCCGAGTAGGTCAGCGAGTAGTCGAAGGTGGTGTTGCTGCCGACATGGTTACAGGTAGCCATGTTTTCCGGCGCGACTTTCTGCGTGACGCAGTAGGTCGGCGAGGAGTTGCTGTTGTTGCCCCAGCCGCTGTTGTAGTTCATGGTGATCGAGTGATCGAAATCACCCTTCTTCATGTACAGCTTGGTGACGGTCTTCAGGCGCGACGCCGGGAAGTCGTAGAAGTCCCAGGTGCCGGCAATGTTCTCGTCATACCCGTTCAGCGCCTGGCTGTAGTTCTGGTATTTCCAGATGTAGCTGCCGTCGAGTTTCAGGCGGAAGTCCGTGCCCATGAACTTGAAGCGGCCCGATGCGTCGAAGTCGAAGCCGGACACGCGGGTACGGCCGCTGTTGACGTAGGGGTTGTACACCAGGCCCAGCTGGCCGACGCCGCCGTAGTTGATGGTGTTGCCCGGCGCGTACTTCTTCACCAGSGCCAGGAACTCGTTGTCGTTGGCGGTGTTGTCGACACGGATCAGCTGGCCGGCCGGCAGGCTGGCTTCGCCCTTCAGCACGTCGGTCACCGAACGGGTACCGATTTCATTGCGGCGCTCGATGAAGTAGTAGTCCAGGCCGGCGCTCCAGTTCTTGATCGGCTCCCACACGGCGCCCAGGGTCACCGAACGCGAGGTTTCCGGCTTCAGGTTGGGGTTCGACGACACGAAGCTCGGCAGGCCGGCCGAGCATTCCGCGTTGCGGAAGCTGTTGGCTTGGGCCTTGTCGGCGGTGGTCGCGTTGGCAGCGCCCTGCACCAGTGCGTTCAGCTGGTTGGCGATCGGGCAGCGGCGCAGGTCGTTCACGCCGGTGGCGACCGAGCTGCGGCCCAGGCCGTTACCGGATTCGACGATGTTCGGCGCACGGAAGCCGCCCGATGCGGTGGCGCGCAGCATCAGACTGTCGGTGACGGTGTAGCGCAGGCCCAGCTTCGGCGACAGGTGAGCCTCGAAATCGCCGCTCTTGTCGGCACGCAGCGCGGCGTTCATCTCGAGGTTCTTCAGCAGCGGAACGTTCGCTTCGGTGAACAGCGCGTACTCGTTACGCGAGTCGTCCACCTGCAGGCCGAAGATGCCGACCAGATCGCCGCGCAGCACGTTGTCCGAGCTCTTCATCCAGTACGAGTTCTGGCTGATATTGGTGCCGAACGCAACGTTCAGCGGACCGGCCGGCAGTTGGGCCACGGTGCCCGACACGGTCGCGTCGAAGAACTTGACCTTGGCTTCCCCTTCGGTGGTACGGACCGGGAACATCGATTCCAGCAGGGCCGGATCGTTCTGCTTGCCGAACACGTAGGTCTTGTTGACGATCGCGTCGGTATAGCCCTTGGCACTGACGGCGCGGGTTGCCTTGGTCGCGCTCGAATGCGAGTAGCCGAGCGCCGATTTCCAGTCCCAGTTGCCGATGGTGCCGTCCAGGGCCAGCATCACGCGCTGCTGGTCGGAATCGGTACGGTTGAAGTTGAAGCCGTTACCGGTGTCCATCATGCGCGCGCGGTACTCGGTCGGCGTGCTGTACGGATTCATCGGGTGGCCGACCGGCAGCTTCGGATACGAGAACGGACCGACCATCTTGCCGCCGAGCACGTTGTACCAGATGCTCTGCGAGCTGGTTGCGGAGCCGTTGCTGACGCTAAACGGGGCCACGATGTAATCGCTCACTTCGCCGGCGGCTGTGACCTCGAAGTTGGCATTGATGTTCTGGCCGATGCGGAAGTGGGTGCTGCTGGCCAGCGCGTGGCGCTTGTTGTTGGTGCGGAGGCCGGCGTACGGCGTGGCATCCCACTTGCAGAGCTTGTCGGTCGGATCGATGTCGGCGGCCGGGCAGCCCGGTGCGGCGACGATGTTGGTGCTGCTCAGGAAGTAGTTACCGGTCGGCGAGAACGAGCTCTTCGCATCGTAGGTCGAGCGGCCCGGGGTCAGGCGGTGCCAGGCCGGGTAGTGCGAGCTCAGGTCGCCCTGGCTGTAGCCGTCGGTCTTGTAGGCTTCGGCCGTCAGGTAGGTGTTGAAGCCGTTCTTGTCGATGTCGCCGTAACCCCAGATCGCCGACACGTTGCGGTTGCGCGCGTCCTGGAAGTGCGGCGCTTCGCTGTACTGGCCCTTGACCTGGAAACCCTGGTAATTGCTGCGCAGGATGATGTTGATCACGCCGGCGATGGCGTCCGAGCCGTAGATTGCCGATGCGCCGTCTTTCAGCACTTCGATGCGCTCGATGGCGTCGGTGGCGATGGCATCCAGATTGGTGAAGTTCTGCTGGGCGCCGTCCGACAGGCCGTAAGGAGCAATGCGGCGGCCGTTGACCAGGACCAGGGTGGCGACCTTGCTCAGGCCGCGCATGCTGACGCCGGAAGAGCCGGTTGCGAAGCTGCCCGAGCTTGCGCTGGCCGAGTTGATGTCGGTGCTGACCGAGGACATGGCGGTCAGGATGCCCAGCGCCGTGGTCTGTCCGGTTTTCTCGATGTCGTCGCGGGTCATGATCTGGACCGCGTTCGCTGCTTCGGTTTGCGTACGCTTGATGCTGGAGCCGGTCACCTCGACGCGCTGGATCTTTGGATCCGGCGTGCTGGCTTCTTGCGCTGCAGCTAAAGCGGGGATGGCCAGGGTGACGGCCAGAGCGATGGAACTCTTCTTCAAGATACTTTTATGCTTCACAACAACTCCTGGGATGAAAATTATTTTGAGCAACTGATGCATACGTGGTCAGTTATCCCTGACTTTGTGTACGTACGCGCATAAATACTCTTGCACAATATTGCTGAGATGCAAAGTCGTAAGTATGTATTCGGGAAATATCACGTTGCTTTAAGTTACATCCGTTGGGTTTTTGATACAGTATGTTACCGAGGTGAAGAAAGTGTGAAGTTTGCAGGAGGAAATTTTGGAGATGCAGGGTGGGGCGGCAGGAAATTGCTGCGGTGCGGGATAAGGGCCTTGTTGGCCGATACTTCAGCGCCAAGGTCATCGAAAGAAGCTCACGCCGGTCGCGGTCAGTCTGGATCGATTTCACAGGTCGATATGGTCCCCGCTGGGCTTGTCTTGCCTCTTCTCCCTCTCCTCCCTCTCCTGCCAGTTTGGTCCGGTCACGTTTTCGGGCGACTTGGGAGACCACAAAACGGCTGTAGCTTGAGCCATTTGGCCAGCAGGTAGGCCAGGTATGCGGCCGGAAGGCCGTTTATCTGCCTGGCCGAACCGTGGCGGTAAGGCACAGTCGCTGCGCGACTGCTTGGTCAGGCGAATCGGGAGGCTTGGCGCTTGCAAGCGCCAAGCCGCTCGCGGGCTCGCCGCGGTGCGGCTCGACACCCCCGCTCGCCCCTCGTCCGTGCCGGACGAGGATTCGATTTCCTT
>NZ_JBFTMX010000071.1:0-12327 GCF_056397205.1 Massilia sp. 05N420 | reverse complement strand
GAAATGGTGATGCCGGGCGATAACGTGTCGATCACCGTCAAGCTGATCGCCCCGATCGCGATGGAAGAAGGTCTGCGCTTCGCAATCCGCGAAGGCGGCCGTACCGTCGGCGCCGGCGTGGTTGCCAAGATCATCGCCTAAGCAGTAAATAGCTTCACACCGGGAGGGACGTTCCTGTTCCTCCCAACAACAGAGTGTTGCGCGGTGCGTCCGCACCGCGTATAATGCTCGATTCAGCTAGAAGTTTATGTAGGGGAGTAGCTCAATTGGCAGAGCRKCGGTCTCCAAAACCGMAGGTCGGGGGTTCGAGTCCCTCCTCCCCTGCCACCGAATTCGGTGCTCAGCACCCGAAAGTAAATTAAGTATGTCTAATCAATCCGTGCAAACCGTCAGCACCTCGAACGACAAGTTCAAGGTTGCGCTGGCAGCGATTGCTACGATTGCAGGCGTGGTTGGCTTTTTCATTCTGAAAGGCCAGAACAAACCAGCTCTGGTGTGCGCAGGCGCACTCGTGGCTGGTTTGGTCGTTGCCGTCCTGCTGTTGTGGACTTCCGCTACCGGGCGCGACTTCCTGGGCTTCGCCAAAGAGGCCGTGCGCGAGACGAAGAAGGTTGTTTGGCCCACTCGCAAGGAAGCGACCCAGATCACCATGGTGGTTTTCGGTTTCGTCCTTGTGATGGCGATTTTCCTGTGGGGCACGGATAAGATTCTCGAATTCCTGATGTACGACGTGATCCTGGGGTGGAAACAATAATGAGCGAAAACGTGCAAGATAACGTGCCGGGCGACGCCCCGGCACAAGACGCTGGTGCGCCGCTGAGTACTCCGGTCAGCAACAAGCGCTGGTACGTCGTGCATGTCTATTCCGGCATGGAAAAGAGYGTGATGCGCGGCCTGACCGAACGCATCGAGCGCGGCGGCATGCARGAACAATTCGGCCGCATCCTGGTCCCGACCGAAGAAGTTGTCGAGGTCAAGAACGGCAGCAAATCGGTGTCCGAGCGCCGCTTCTTCCCGGGTTATGTGCTGGTCGAGATGGAAATGACCGACGAGTCCTGGCACCTCGTGAAGAACACGCCGAAAGTCACCGGCTTCATCGGCGGCAAGAGCAACAAGCCGACCCCGATCCCGGCCCGCGAAATCGACAAGATCATGCAGCAGGTCCAGGAAGGCGTCGAAAAGCCGAGGCCCAAAGTGCTGTACGAAGTGGGCGAACAGGTGCGTATCAAGGAAGGCCCGTTCACCGACTTCAACGGCAACGTCGAGGAAGTCAACTACGAAAAATCGAAGGTGCGTGTCACTGTCACCATCTTCGGTCGCGCAACTCCGGTGGAACTGGAGTTCGGGCAGGTAGAGAAAGTCTAAAAGCGCTGAATCGGAGCGTCGCAGCAGCAAGGCGGAATCCGGTAAGAGGAGCTCCGCCTGATAAGTGGTACAGGTGGAGCGCTACCACTCAATCGAGAGATTAGGAGCCATCATGGCAAAGAAAATCATCGGTTTTATCAAGCTGCAAGTGCCGGCTGGTAAAGCAAACCCCTCCCCCCCGATCGGTCCGGCCCTGGGCCAGCGCGGYCTGAACATCATGGAATTCTGCAAGGCCTTCAATGCCAAGACCCAAGGCATGGAACCGGGCATGCCGATTCCGGTGGTGATCACCGCCTTCGCGGACAAGTCCTTCACCTTCGAGATGAAGACCCCGCCGGCGACCTACCTGATCAAGAAGCTGTCGGGCGTCACCAAGGGTTCGGCCAAGCCGCACACCGACAAGGTCGGCACCCTGACCCGTGCCCAGGCTGAAGAAATCGCAAAAACCAAACAGCCGGACCTGACCGCTGCCGACCTGGACGCCGCTGTGCGCGTCATCGCCGGCTCGGCACGTTCGATGGGCATCACGGTGGAGGGTATCTAAATGGCTAAGCTGTCCAAGCGCGTCAAAGAAATGAAAGCCAAAGTGGATCGTAACAAGGTCTACGCTTTCGACAACGCAGTCGCAATCGTCAAAGAATTCGCTACCGCCAAGTTCAACGAGTCGATCGACGTCGCCGTCCAGCTGGGCGTGGATCCGAAGAAGTCGGACCAGGTCGTTCGCGGTTCCGTCGTTCTGCCGGCAGGTACCGGCAAGACCGTGCGCGTCGCTGTGTTCGCACAGGGCGACAAGGCCGAGCAGGCTAAAGCCGCCGGCGCCGACATCGTCGGTATGGAAGACCTGGCAGAGCGCGTGAAGGCCGGCGACATGCCGTTCGACATCGTGATCGCTTCGCCGGACACCATGCGTATCGTCGGTACCCTGGGTCAGATCCTGGGCCCGCGCGGCCTGATGCCGAACCCGAAGGTCGGCACCGTGACCCCGGACGTCGCTACCGCCGTCAAGAACGCCAAGGCCGGTCAGGTTCAGTACCGTACCGACAAGGCTGGTATCGTTCACGCCACCATCGGCCGCAAGTCGTTCTCGGACGAACAGCTGAAGACCAACCTGGTCGCACTGATCGACGCCCTGAACAAGGCCAAGCCGGCATCGTCGAAAGGCGTGTACCTGCGCAAGGTCGCTCTGTCGTCGACCATGGGCGCTGGCGTCCGCGTCGACCAGGGCACCCTGGCTGCCTAAGAAATAACGGAGCGTTAGCGCTCTTCGACGAAGCCGGATTGACTGGCTTCTTCGACGAAGCCAGGTTAACTGGCTTCGTCGTCCCCGCGAAGGCGGGGATCCAAGTTTTAGACCCTGTAGTTGTTACGCGGGGCAGATCTTTGGGCTGGTGGGGCAACCCGCCAGGCAATCAAAGACCGTTGGGCCGAAAGCAGAGCGAGTTTTAGCATTGGCCGGAGGTTAATAGACAAACCCAACGCAGATGGCGAACCCGAACAAGTTTTGTAGTCGATGCTTTTGTCGTACTTCTTAACTTCGGACGCCGTGTTCGAACCGATGCGGGGGATGTCCCTCACATCATTTAAGGAGATTGACCGTGGGTCTTAATCTGAATGACAAAAAGGTCGTCGTCGAAGAAGTTAGCGCAAAAGTAGCAACCGCGCAAACCATCGTCGTCGCCGAGTACCGTGGCATCCAGGTTAGTGCTCTGACGAAACTCCGTGCAAATGCTCGTTCGCAGGGTGTGTACCTGCGTGTTCTGAAGAACACGCTGGCACGTCGCGCTGTGGAAGGCACCCAGTTCGCACCGCTGGCTGAGACCATGGTTGGTCCGCTGATCTACTCGATCTCGGATGACGCCGTTGCCGCAGCTAAAGTGATCGCTGACTTCTCCAAAACCAACGACAAGCTGGTGGTGAAGGGCGGTAACTACGCTGGTAAGAACCTGGATGTCGCTGGCGTCACCGCGCTGGCAAGCATCCCGAGCCGTGAAGTCCTCATCGCCCAGCTGCTGGGCGTCATGCAGGCTCCGGTTTCCGGCTTTGCACGAGTTCTGGCTGCCGTGGCAGCACAAAAAGGCGAAGGTTCCGCAGCTCCGGCAGAAGCCGAAGCGGAACCGGCAGCGGCTGAATAAGCCCTGGCTTTTTTGCTCAAGTACTAATCACACACTAAATATTTGGAGTTTCAAATGGCAATTAGCAAAGAAGAGTTCCTGGACGCAGTTGGCGCAATGTCGGTCATGGAACTGAACGACCTGGTCAAGGCTTTCGAAGAGAAGTTCGGCGTGTCGGCAGCTGCAATGGCAGCCCCGGCAGCTGGCGGTGCCGCTGGCGCCGGCGCAGCCGCTGCTGAAGAGCAGACCGAATTCAACGTCGTGCTGGCTGAAGTCGGCGCGAACAAGGTCGGCGTCATCAAGGCCGTCCGTGAAATCACCGGTCTGGGCCTGAAAGAAGCCAAGGACCTGGTCGACGGCGCACCGAAGACCGTCAAGGAAGCCCTGCCGAAAGCTGACGCTGAAGCCGCCAAGAAGAAGCTGGAAGAAGCTGGCGCCAAGGCCGAGCTCAAGTAATACATATGCAAAGGGCGCTGGCAACGGCGCCCCGAGCCGGAGTCAAAGCTTGCAGACCCCCGCCGGAAGGTGGGATATGCGGCTTTGGCTCTTTTGTCGTCCCTGCAGCACTTGTACGACCCCGGCAGCACAGCAGTAATCAGCAGTAATCGTATCACAGCAGTACCGGCTGTCCCTTAATACCTGGCGGAACGCGACGAGTTTTGAGGCCTTGCATGTGGTGCGTCGACCACTGGCAATTCCTGAAGTCTCATCCCTTTCTGTCACTCACGGAGTGTCCATGCACTACTCATTTACTGAGAAGAAACGCATTCGCAAGTCGTTCGCGAAGCGCGCCAACGTTCACAACGTTCCCTATCTCCTGGCTACGCAGCTGGAGTCTTACGAGAATTTCCTGCAGGCGGACGCAGGTCCCTCCGCACGCAAGAACGAAGGCCTGCAGTCGGCTTTCAGCTCCATTTTCCCGATCGTGTCGCACAACGGTTTTGCGCGCCTCGAGTTCCTCTCATACGTGCTGGGTGACCCCGCTTTCGACGTCAAGGAATGCCAACAACGCGGTCTGACCTTCGCGTCGCCGCTGCGCGCCAAGGTGCGTCTGGTGATCCTGGACAAGGAATCGCCGACCAAGCCGGTCGTGAAAGAGATGAAGGAACAGGAAGTGTACATGGGCGAACTGCCGCTCATGACCGCCAACGGCTCGTTCGTCATCAACGGCACCGAACGCGTGATCGTCTCGCAGCTGCACCGCTCGCCGGGCGTGTTCTTCGAGCACGACCGCGGCAAGACCCACTCGTCGGGCAAGCTGCTGTTCTCGGCACGKATCATTCCCTACCGCGGCTCCTGGCTGGACTTCGAATTTGACCCGAAGGACATCCTGTTCTTCCGCGTCGACCGCCGCCGCAAGATGCCGGTGACGATCCTGCTGAAAGCCATCGGCATGACGCCGGAGCAGATCCTCGCCAACTTCTTCGTGTTCGACAACTTCAATCTGCGCTCGGAAGGCGCGGAACTGGAATTCGTGGCCGAGCGCCTGCGCGGCGAAGTCGCGCGCTTCGACATCGTCGATCCGAAGACCGGCAAGACCCTGGTGCAAAAAGACAAGCGCATCAACGCCAAGCACGTGCGCGACATCGAAGCCGCCGGCATCACCTATATCTCGGTGCCGGAAGACTACCTGGTCGGCCGCGTGCTGGCCAATAACGTGGTCGACGGCGAAACCGGCGAGATCATCGCCAACGCCAACGACGAGCTGACCGACGAGCTGCTGGGCAAGCTGCGCGACGCCAACATCGCGTCCATCCAGACCCTGTACACCAACGACCTGGACCAGGGCGCCTACATCTCGCAGACCCTGCGCACCGACGACACCGCCGACCAGACCGCCGCACGCGTGGCGATCTACCGCATGATGCGTCCTGGCGAACCGCCGACCGAAGAGTCGGTGGAAGCCCTGTTCAACGGCCTGTTCTACAGCCCGGAACGTTACGACCTGTCGGCCGTCGGCCGCATGAAGTTCAACCGCCGTATCGGCCGTGACGAACTGGTCGGCGACATGACCCTGTCGAACGAAGACATCCTGGCCGTGATCAAGATCCTGGTCGAGCTGCGCAATGGCCGCGGCGAAGTCGACGACATCGACCACCTGGGTAACCGCCGCGTGCGTTGCGTGGGCGAACTGGCCGAGAACCAGTTCCGCGCCGGTCTCGTGCGCGTCGAGCGCGCCGTCAAGGAGCGTCTGGGCCAGGCCGAAGCCGACAACCTGATGCCGCACGACCTGATCAACAGCAAGCCGATCTCGGCCGCGATCCGCGAATTCTTCGGTTCGTCGCAGCTGTCGCAGTTCATGGACCAGACCAACCCGCTGTCGGAAATTACGCACAAGCGCCGCGTTTCCGCACTGGGCCCGGGCGGCCTGACCCGCGAACGCGCCGGCTTCGAAGTGCGCGACGTGCACCCGACCCACTACGGCCGCGTGTGCCCGATCGAAACGCCTGAAGGCCCGAACATCGGCCTGATCAACTCGCTGGCACTGTATGCCCGCCTGAACGAATACGGCTTCCTGGAAACCCCGTACCGCAAGGTCGAAGGTTCGAAAGTCACCGACAAGATCGAATACCTGTCGGCGATCGAAGAAGGCCGCTACATCATCGCCCAGGCGAACGCCGCGATCAACGCGGAAGGCCAGCTGGTCGACGAACTGGTGTCGGCACGTGAAGCAGGCGAAACCATCCTGGTCTCGCCGGAACGCATCCAGTACATGGACGTGGCCCCGGGCCAGGTCGTGTCGGTGGCAGCTTCGCTGATTCCGTTCCTCGAGCACGATGACGCGAACCGTGCACTGATGGGCGCCAACATGCAGCGCCAGGCCGTGCCTTGCCTGCGTCCGGAAAAAGCCTTCGTCGGTACCGGCATCGAGCGCACCGTGGCGGTCGACTCGGGCACCACCGTGCAGGCCACCCGTGGCGGCCTGGTCGACTACGTCGACGCCGGCCGTGTGGTGATCCGCGTGAACGACGACGAGGCGCAAGCCGGCGAAGTCGGTGTGGACATCTACAACCTGATCAAGTACACCCGTTCGAACCAGAACACCAACATCAACCAGCGTCCGATCGTGAAAGTGGGCGATCGCGTGGCACGCGGCGACGTCATCGCCGACGGCGCCTCGACCGACCTGGGCGAACTGGCACTGGGCCAGAACATGCTGGTGGCCTTCATGCCGTGGAACGGCCTGAACTTCGAGGACTCGATCCTCATCTCGGAGAATGTCGTCAAGGACGACCGCTACACCTCGATCCACATCGAGGAACTGTCGGTGGTTGCCCGCGACACCAAGCTGGGCCCTGAAGAAATCACCCGCGACATCTCGAACCTGGCTGAGAACCAGCTGGCGCGTCTGGATGAATCCGGCATCGTCTACATCGGCGCCGAAGTGCAGGCCGGCGACGTGCTGGTCGGTAAGGTGACCCCGAAAGGCGAAACCCAGCTGACCCCGGAAGAGAAGCTGCTGCGCGCGATCTTCGGCGAAAAAGCGTCCGACGTGAAGGACACCTCGCTGCGCGTGCCGTCGGGCATGGTCGGTACCGTGATCGACGTGCAAGTCTTCACCCGTGAAGGCATCGTCCGCGACAAGCGCGCCCAGCAGATCATCGACGACGAGCTGAAGCGCTTCCGCCTGGACCTGAACGACCAGCTGCGTATTGTCGAAGGCGACGCCTTCCAGCGTCTGGAACGTCTGCTGGTCGGCAAGACCGTCAACGGCGGTCCGAAGAAGCTGGCCAAGGGCGCCGTGATCAGCAAGGAATACCTGGCTGACCTCGACAAGTTCCACTGGTTCGACATCAGGCCGAGCGACGACGAAACCGCCAACGCACTGGAGGCGATGAAGGAGTCGATCAACGAGAAGCGTCACCAGTTCGACCTGGCCTTCGAAGAGAAGCGCAAGAAGCTGACCCAGGGCGACGAGCTGCAGCCGGGCGTGCAGAAGATGGTCAAGGTCTACCTGGCCGTCAAGCGCCGCCTGCAGTCGGGCGACAAGATGGCAGGCCGTCACGGTAACAAGGGTGTGGTCTCGCGTATCGTTCCGGTGGAAGACATGCCGTTCATGGCTGACGGTACCCCGGCCGACGTCGTGCTGAACCCGCTGGGCGTGCCGTCGCGTATGAACGTCGGTCAGATCCTGGAAACCCACCTCGGTTGGGCAGCGAAGGGTCTGGGCCTGCGTCTGGGCGAAATGATCAAGGCCAAGGCACAGACCGAGCAGCTGCGCGCTTTCCTGGGCAAGATCTACAACGAGACCGGCAAGTCGGAAGACCTGGACAGCTTCAGCGACGAGGAAATCGTCGAACTGGCGAACAACCTCAAGAACGGCGTGCCGTTCGCGACCCCGGTGTTCGACGGTGCGCACGAAGATGAAATCCGCCGCATGCTGGATCTGGCCTTCCCGGACGAGATCGCGGCCCACCTGGGCATGACCCCGTCGAAGAACCAGGTCACGATGTACGACGGCCGCACCGGCGAAGCATTCGAGCGCAAGGTCACCGTCGGCTTCATGCACATGCTGAAGCTGCACCACCTGGTCGACGACAAGATGCACGCCCGTTCGACCGGCCCGTACTCGCTGGTGACCCAGCAGCCGCTGGGCGGTAAAGCCCAGTTCGGTGGCCAGCGCTTCGGTGAGATGGAGGTGTGGGCACTGGAAGCGTACGGCGCCTCGTACGTGCTGCAGGAAATGCTGACCGTGAAGTCGGACGACGTGAATGGCCGTACCAAGGTGTACGAGAACCTGGTCAAGGGCGACCACGTGATCGATGCAGGTATGCCGGAATCGTTCAACGTGCTGGTGAAAGAGATTCGTTCGCTGGGTATCGATATCGATCTGGAACGCAACTAAGACAGCAGTACGGTACCGCGGCTATGCCGGTACCGTCGTCCCCGCGAAGGCGGGGACGACGAAGTAAGCGTAGCGTGGTAGGAAGTAAAGAATTCAATCACCCGGAGTGATAAATGAAAGCACTGCTCGATCTATTCAAGCAAGTTCAGCAAAACGAGAGCTTCGACGCCATCAAGATTGGCCTGGCGTCGCCCGAGAARATCCGTTCGTGGTCGTACGGYGAAGTGAAGAAGCCGGAAACSATCAACTACCGKACSTTCAAGCCGGARCGYGAYGGCCTGTTCTGCGCCAAGATCTTTGGYCCGATCAAGGACTACGAGTGCCTGTGCGGCAAATACAAGCGCCTGAAGCACCGCGGCGTGATCTGCGAGAAGTGCGGCGTCGAAGTCACGCTGGCCAAGGTGCGCCGTGAGCGCATGGGCCACATCGAGCTGGCCTCGCCGGTCGCCCACATCTGGTTCCTGAAATCGCTGCCGTCGCGTCTGGGCATGGTCCTGGACATGACCCTGCGCGATATCGAACGCGTTCTGTACTTCGAAGCATACGTCGTGACCGATCCGGGCATGACCCCGCTGAAGAAGTGCCAGATCATGTCGGAAGACGACTACGCCGCCAAGTACGAAGAGTACGGCGACGACTTCACCGCATTCATGGGCGCCGAAGGCATCCGTGAACTGCTGCGCTCGATCGACATCGACCGCGAAGCCGAAGCGCTGCGCGTCGAACTGAAAGAGTCGAAGTCGGAAGCGAAGATCAAGAAATACGCCAAGCGCCTGAAAGTGCTCGAGGCATTCCAGCGCTCGGGCATCAAGCCCGAGTGGATGATCATGGAAGTGCTCCCGGTTCTGCCGCCGGASCTGCGTCCGCTSGTYCCGCTGGATGGCGGCCGTTTCGCGACSTCYGACCTGAACGACCTATAGCGCCGCGTCATCAACCGTAACAACCGTCTGAAGCGCCTGATGGAACTGCGCGCGCCGGAAATCATTACGCGTAACGAGAAGCGCATGCTGCAGGAAGCAGTGGACTCGCTGCTGGACAACGGCCGTCGCGGCAAGGCGATGACCGGCGCCAACAAGCGTCCGCTGAAGTCGCTGGCCGAAATGATCAAGGGTAAGGGCGGCCGCTTCCGTCAGAACCTGCTGGGCAAGCGCGTCGACTACTCGGGCCGTTCGGTCATCGTGGTGGGTCCGCAGCTGAAACTGCACCAGTGCGGCCTGCCGAAGCTGATGGCCCTGGAACTGTTCAAGCCCTTCATCTTCAACAAGCTGGAACTGATGGGTCTCGCGACCACCATCAAGGCTGCGAAGAAGCTGGTCGAGCAGCAGGAACCGGTGGTCTGGGACATCCTGGAAGAAGTCATCAAAGAGCACCCGGTCATGCTGAACCGTGCGCCGACCCTGCACCGTCTGGGTATCCAGGCGTTCGAGCCGGTGCTGATCGAAGGCAAGGCAATCCAGCTGCACCCGCTGGTCTGCGCGGCGTTCAACGCCGACTTCGACGGTGACCAGATGGCMGTYCACGTSCCGCTGTCGMTCGAAGCSCAGMTSGAAGCCCGCACCCTGATGCTGGCCTCGAACAACATCCTGTTCCCGTCGAACGGCGAACCGTCGATCGTGCCGTCCCAGGATATCGTGCTGGGTCTGTACTACGCGACCCGCGAGGCGATCAACGCCAAGGGCGAAGGCATGATGTTCCCGGACGTGTCGGAAGTCATCCGCGCGTACGACAACAAGGAAGTCGAGCTGGCGACCCGCATCACCGTGCGTATCGTCGAGTTCCCGAAGAACGAGCAGGGCGGTTTCGACCAGACCCTGACCCGCTACGAGACCACGGTCGGCCGTGCGATCCTGTCCGAGATCCTGCCGAAAGGCCTGCCGTTCTCGGTGCTGAACCGCGCGCTGAAGAAGAAGGAAATCTCGAAGCTGATCAACACTTCGTTCCGCAAGTGCGGCCTGCGCGCCACCGTCGTGTTTGCCGACAAGCTGATGCAGTCGGGCTTCCGTCTGGCGACCCGCGCCGGTATCTCGATCGCCGTGGACGACATGCTGATCCCGGACGTCAAGAAGACCATGATCGCGACCGCCGAAGCGGAAGTGAAGCAGATCGAGCAGCAGTACGCTTCGGGTCTGGTCACCGCCGGCGAGCGTTACAACAAGGTCGTCGACATCTGGGGCAAGACCTCGGACGAAGTCGGCAAGGCGATGATGGACCAGCTGAAAGTGGAACCGGTCGTCAAGCGCGACGGCAGCCACGGCACCCAGGAATCGTTCAACGCGATTTACATGATGGCCGACTCGGGCGCCCGTGGTTCGGCAGCCCAGATCCGTCAGCTGGCCGGTATGCGTGGCCTGATGGCCAAGCCGGACGGCTCGATTATCGAGACGCCGATTACCGCGAACTTCCGCGAAGGCCTGAACGTTCTGCAGTACTTCATCTCGACGCACGGCGCCCGTAAGGGTCTGGCCGACACCGCGCTGAAGACCGCGAACTCGGGTTACCTGACCCGCCGCCTGGTCGACGTGACCCAGGACCTGGTGGTGATCGAGGACGATTGCGGCACCACCAACGGCACGCACATGAAGGCGATGGTCGAAGGCGGTGAAGTCATCGAGCCGCTGCGCGACCGTATCCTCGGCCGCGTCGCAGGTACCGACATCGTCAATCCGGAAACGCAAGAGACCCTGTTCGAAGCCGGCACCCTGCTGGACGAAGACATGGTCGAAGAGATCGAGCGCGTCGGTATCGACGAAGTCAAGGTTCGCACCCCGCTGAACTGCGACACCCGTTATGGCCTGTGCGCGAAGTGCTACGGCCGTGACCTGGGCCGCGGCATGCTGGTGAACAGCGGCGAAGCGGTCGGTGTGGTCGCTGCGCAGTCGATCGGTGAGCCGGGTACCCAGCTGACCATGCGTACCTTCCACATCGGTGGTGCGGCATCGCGTGCGGCGGTGGCATCGTCGGTCGAAGCCAAGTCGAACGGCACGGTCCGCTTCACCGCGACCATGCGTTACGTCACCAACGGCAAGGGCGCGCAGATCGTCATCTCGCGTTCGGGCGAAGTGCTGATCACCGACGACCACGGCCGTGAGCGCGAGCGTCACAAGGTGCCGTACGGCGCGACCCTGACCGTCCATGACGGCATGGTGGTGAAGGCCGGCGTGGCGCTGGCAACCTGGGATCCGCTGACCCGTCCGATCATCACGGAATACGGCGGCACGATCAAGTTCGAAAACGTGGAAGAGGGCGTCACCGTCGCGCGCCAGGTCGATGAGGTCACTGGCCTGTCGACCCTGGTGGCGATCGATCCGAAACGCCGCGGTTCGGGCAAGACCCTGCGTCCGCAGGTCAAGCTGCTGAACGAAGAAGGCCAGGAAGTCAAGATCGCCGGCACCGAGCACGCCGTGACGATCGGCTTCCAGGTCGGCGCGCTGATCATGGTGAAGGACGGCCAGCAGGCGTCGGTGGGTGAAGTGCTGGCACGTATCCCGACCGAGTCGCAGAAGACCCGTGACATTACCGGTGGTCTGCCGCGCGTTGCCGAGCTGTTCGAAGCCCGTTCGCCGAAAGACGCCGGCATGCTGGCGGAAGTCACCGGTACGGTCGCCTTCGGTAAGGAAACCAAGGGCAAGCAGCGCCTGGAAATCACCGACATGGACGGCAACAAGCACGAGTTCCTGATCACCAAGGACAAGCAAGTGCTGGTGCACGACGGCCAGGTGGTGAACAAGGGCGAGATGATCGTGGACGGCCCGGCCGATCCTCAGGACATCCTGCGCCTGCTGGGTATCGAAGCGCTGGCCCGCTACATCGTCGACGAAGTGCAGGACGTGTACCGTCTGCAGGGCGTGAAGATCAACGACAAGCACATCGAGGTGATCGTTCGCCAGATGCTGCGCCGCGTGCAGATCGTCGAAGCCGGCGACACCGACTACATCGTCGGCGAGCAGGTCGAGCGTTCGGAACTGCTGCAAGCGAACGACCGCATCGAAGCCGCGGGGCCGCGGG
>NZ_JBFTMX010000070.1:0-13153 GCF_056397205.1 Massilia sp. 05N420 | reverse complement strand
CCCAGGCCGTGTAAAAACGTGAAAGCGATGTCCGGGACCTGGTTGCACGAGCTGGGCTAATTGCCTGGCACCAGAAAGTGCCGCGACACGCCGGAACGACTATCCCGCATTTCCATCAGGGCGCGCAAGAAAGGCGCCCATAAGAACCCGGCTAGGGCCTCCAAAAAACGTGCGTAGGCCCGGATTGCATTCATCATGCTGTCGATGCCGAGAATCGCCATCAATCGTCTGAAGTTATAGGCGAGTACGTGCAGGCCCATCTCGGTCTTCACGCATTCCAGGCCCTTCGTCAGGAAGTGCGAGGCCCCCATCCACGACTTGATCGTGCCGTATGGGTGCTCAACCGAGGAGCGCCGCAGCCGCATCGCGTCGGGATTGTCGTCCAGGCGTGCCTGCATATCGTCGAGCACATCCTGATGCTCCCAGCGTGTCACGCGGCGGTTTTGGCTTGGCGTACACCGTTCCTTGAGCGCGCAGCCTTTGCAGTTTGAGCTCCAGTACCGATGGTTGGTCATGCCATTCTCGACTGTTGCAAAACGCCAGATCAGAGCTTGGCCTGCAGGACAGCGATACTCGTTCTTCTCTGGGTCGTAAATGAAATCGGCCTTGTCGAACCTGCCGTCGGACTTGGCATTGGACGTCTTCGTTTTCGGTACCAGGGCATGGATCCCGGCTTCATGGCAGGCCAGGATTTCCTTGCCGTTGAAATAACCACGGTCAGCGATTGCGGTAAGTCGCGTGGTGCCGATCGCAGTGCGGGCTTTCTTGGCCATGTCGGACAATTGGTCGCGATCGCTGCCGTTATTCGTCACGTCGTGCTCAACGATCAAATGATGCTTGGTGTCGACCGCGGTTTGCACGTTGTAGCCGACGATGCCACTGCCACGCGTCATCATTGAGCGAGCGTCCGGATCGGTCAGCGAAACCTGTGTTTCCCCGGTCTCTTGCAGCTTCGCTTCAATTTCCTTGAGCGCTGCCATCTGGCTTTTCAGCGCCGTAATCTTGTCGGTGAGGCGCACTGTTTTAGCCTGTTTGGCTGCCGGTTCTTGCCTGTCAGCCGTGTCGAGTTCGGCTAGGTAGCGATTGATGTTGGCCTCGATCTCCTGCATCCTGCGCTTGAGCTTGGCGTCGGTGAAATTGCGGTCGCTGCTATTGACGGCCTTGAACTTGCTGCCATCGATCGCAACGACCGCATCCGAGAACAAATCCAGCTGCTGGCACAACACAACGAATTGGCGGCAGACATTGCGGATCGCTTTGCCGTTCTCTTTCCGGAAGTTCGCTATCGTCTTGAAGTCCGGCGCCAGGCGTTGCGTCAGCCACATCAATTCGATGTTGCGCTGCGCTTCCCGTTCAAGCCGCCGGCTCGACTGGATGCGATTGAGATAGCCGTAAATGTAGAGTTTCAGAAGCACGGCGGGGTGATAAGCAGGCCGGCCCGTTTTCGCCGGTTGCACACGCTTGAAACCAAGGCCAGCAAGGTCCAGCTCTTCAACGAAAACATCGACGACACGCACCGGGTTGTCCTCTGCCACATAGTCGTCTAGGAGCTCGGGCAGCAGCGTACCCTGTCCCCGATCCTCGCCTTCGATAAAGCGCTTCATGTGGTATCCGTCTTGATGAGATACTGGCTCAACGTTTACTGGGCCGGTTCCGTTTACCTGGACCTACGTTTTTACACGGCCTGGGTCGGTTCCTGACGGTTGTGTCCGTTCGTGCTTTTTCCACTGCACCGAGCTGCTATGCTGACCCCAACGGCCGGGTTCGGCCAGAAGCGGACCTGAGCAAGGTAGTTATTTGACTCAGCAATGGCACCTTTGGACCACCTATGACACCTCGTGAGATCACTTCTGCGATGAACCGGCTCTTTCGGCATGAAACCGGAGGAAATGAACCTTGGCGTCATCTTATGAAAGATGGAGCACTGGATCGCGGCTTGTGTAACCGACTTCTTGAGGACTACATCTCTGACAATGAGGTTGTTGTATTCGCATATCCTCGCCACGCTCTTCAGTGCAAGCGTATCGATGCGCCCAAGTACATTGATGAGTTCATGAAGCTTGGCTATGTAAAGATCGCTAACCTTACCTTTTCATCGAAAGTGGTAATCGCACCTATCGGCGTGGGGCAAGGTTTTTCGAAAAGAAGTTTGCTTCTGTCTTCCGACTAACAATTTCTGCTTCGGGTCCCAAACCAGTCGTCGGATTACGGCGAGCTATCGCCGCGCTTACTTTGCGCCCCCCGATCTTATCCGGACTTTCTAAACGTAAAGATGTTAATCAAAACGCATGCAAGGCTCGCGATCGCGAACAAAAGTTGCATGTACGAATACGTTTCGTTGAATCTGCTCAAATACCCGAACACCGCAACGCCGATGAAACAACAGCCGGAGGCGATTTCCCATTTTTTCCTGCGCCAGACTCCGACAGCGGCCATGCCCAGACCTCCAGCTGAAAGCAGGGCCCACCCAAAATAAGACATACGCAACTCCTGTTAATGAACTGTCCCCTCCTGGCCGATTGTTGTCCTTCAGTGTACGGCAACTGTCGGCCCGAAGAAAACCACTCATGGATCATTTTCTGTGCGTCCGTCGAGTTCGAACCTTTATCCCACATTCTTCCAAGAACGGCATCATTACCAGCGGCACAACCCATACAGCGACCAGAAATCCAACCGTTTTGTGAAACAAAGGTCCATATTCAGAAAAATTGAAAGCTGACCAGTCCAACAAAAAGCAACCGCCTAAAATTAATACAAAAAGACGCGCCAAAAGCATCAAAAGACGTGTCCACCGGATTGGTTTCCGATTATTCTTTTCCACAGACTTAGTTCCCAAATAGATTTAGAGAAGTATTTGACCTAAAACACTATACTTCCCGGAAGAAACCATCCGCTTTAGATGACGATGTCGAGACCTTAAATTTCGAGCAGCAACTTTGACGTAGGATAGATGTCGGCTTTTGGCCTATTGTGTTGAAAAACTCGCCTGCAGTGCCAGCTAGAAACGGAAGATCGGTAACTCGACTGTTCAGAACGGCCGCTATGCTTCAAATGGCAGCCGACTGGTGTGTTGACGCCTCCGAAAATCGAACGAAAATGTTGCCACCCGACTTTTTCAACACAATAGGCCGATAGCAGTCTACCGCAGCTGGCCGCTCACGATTGCGCATTCAACCGGTCGACGCAACGCACTCAGCAAAGCGTTGAGCAGGTGATTGGTAGTTTAGTGTTTTTCGAGGACGTTCGTTTAGCCGCCTTGCTACGTCGTTGAGTTGTTCTTGTGAGTAGCTCGAGAGATCCAGGCCCTTCGGGAAATACTGCCGCAAGAGCCCGTTGGTATTCTCGTTCGATCCACGTTGCCAAGGATGGTGGGGATCGCAGAAATAGACCTGGATATGGGTGTCGAGCGTAAAGCGCTGGTGGTCAGCCATCTCTTTTCCACGGTCCCAAGTTAGCGGTTTGTAGAGCTCCTGCGGCAGCTTTCTTGCGTTGTGAATCAGCGCGTTAATCACCGACTCCGTGTCTTTGCCAGCCGTCTTCACCAGCATGACGTAGCGCGTCTGGCGCTCGACGAGCGTGGCAATCTGGCTGTTGTGACTGCCGAACAGCAAGTCGCCCTCCCAGTGCCCAGGGACAGCGCGATCCTCGGCGCTAGCTGGCCGCTCGCTAATTGACACGGTGCCAGCGATTCTTCCATGGTTGTCTGTCTTCTGTGTGTGATGGCGGGACCGACGCATGTTTCGAGTACGCCGCAAATGCTCAACCAATTCTTTCTTCAAGGCGCCCCTGGCTTGGATATAGAGGCTCTGGTAGATCGTTTCATGCGACACGTGATAGCCCTCGTCACTCGCGTATGCCTGCTTCAGCCAGCCTGATATTTGTTCTGGCGACCACTGCAACTGGAGCTTGCCGGCCACGATGTGGGCCAGCGTTCGATTCACCACGAGCTTACACGGCTTGGGACGTCGCGCTCGATCCCAAGCACATTGATCGGCTTGGATTGCGCGGTACTTTTCCAGGCCGCCGTTTCGTTTAATTTCGCGGCAAACCGTCGACGGTGCTCGCCCAAGAGCGGCTGCAATGTGGCGGATCGACTTGCCCGCTACCACGGCGCGCGAGATTTCTTCCCGCTCTGCCAGCGTCAGCGACAAACGAGAACGACAGCGTTGTGCTGGACATATCCCACCGGTCTCAGCCAGAATCCTCTCCACTGACGAGTGGTTTCGATCAAACAGCTGGGCAATCTTCTGAAGCGAATCGCCTTGCCGCCATCGCTCCCACATCAGTGCCTTCTGACTGTCCGAGTAATAGATCCGAGGTTTCCGTTTCATGTGAACACTCCTCCATATGTCTTAGAGTGTTGCGTTCACCAGTTGAATCCACGATCCAGAGCAGATCCTAAGATCGCGCGTGCAGACTTGTACCGCGCCGCTTGAGCTAGAACGTGCGGCCCCGCCCCTCGGCCACGACATCCGCTTCGAGCCAGACGGTCGGCTTGGAGTTCATTAAGGATACCGGGTTGGGATTTAAGCTGAAATTGATCGACTTAGGGTTGCCGTTCATTTTCACTTCTGCTCTTGAATCTGCTAACGGTTGTGGCCCGCACATGCCTGGGCAGAGTGGGATGGCATCTGGGGGGACGACGCTAACGCTTGCAAACGCAAAGGTAACGGGACCGTCTGAAATTGCTATCGCTCCTCGCACAGAGACATTCAAGCTCTGTCTCTTCCAAAGCATCTTGCAACCGGAAATCTCGCCGCCATTAGCACGGGTAGCGCCACCGTCATCAGCGTAGACAGGGATTGTTCCGCTAACTTTGCAAAGCTCGGTTATGTTGGCAATCCGTCCATGGATAGCTTCGACGAGCCGAATCGCGACGGTCATCCGTGCTTCGCGCAGTTGTGGAGGAGCTGCCGGCGGAGGAGGAATGGCGCTTGCCGTCAAAGCGCTCCATAAGAGTGGCACAGCTAGCCACCTTTTATGGGAAGCCTGTCGCACTATCCTCCCTATGACGCCAGGGTTCATTGATTTCCACATGTTCGCAGTTCTTGCTGGAGGATTGGGATTTTGAATAGACTGCTGGCGGCTAAGCCGGGCCGCTGGGCTCAGCATAGCACTTGGTCGGGCGGGAAAAATCGCAGACTGTCACAGAGGGCTGGAATCCACGACCCAAAGCGGCCGCTAGGCTTACGTCTTAAGCATTTCTGCGGCCCTTCACAAGCCGCTTCCATGCAATTAATTCAAGCACTCCACCCATAACCATAGCCAGCACTGCGCTTGTGTGCATCCCAATAGCTGAAAGCGCGACACTTGCAGCAAACATTGCAACTGTAATAACGTGATATTTAAGCATATGTCCTCTCTTTGGTCCGCTTCTGGCCCCGCTTGCGGACAGTCATGACCCCTGATGGGATTGCTACTTGACTAACATGGTATGCCGAGCCGACGCTCTGCAACGTGTCAATCCGGCCCTTCGCTGATCCRAGACTGCGACAGAACGATTTTTCTGTTCTGCCGTTCCACATGTATGATCGGCAAGCTCGGCCTTGAGCCTCGCAGTATTTGCCAACGGATGCCGAGGCAAGTCACCCGAAGTGATGGCGAGTCGGCGGAGTGTCTGGCGCGATAAAAACGTTTTGAAAGCAACGATGAGAAGCATTTTACCTATCTGCTCAACACCAGCGCTGATAGCTGCGTTGGCACTGTCCCTTGCAGCCTGCTCGACAACAAAAGTTCAGCCAGCGAAAGCTGGTGGGCGCTATTACCTCAACGATGGTCCACCAAAAGGCGTAACGCAGGCGCAGATTGATGCAGTCAACGAACCAGTACCTAGAACAGAGCGGTTCGTCTCCGGTACGCTCAAGCCCTATGTTGCAATGGGAAACAGCTACCGTCCGATGAACAAGTTAATGCCCTACCATGCGCGTGGCGTGGCAAGCTGGTACGGGACCCGTTACCACGGAATGCCGACGGCAAGTGGTGAACTCTACGACGTGATGAAGCTCACGGCGGCGCATCCACTCCTTCCCATCCCCTCTTATGTCAGGGTTACCAACGTCGAAAACGGTCGAACGCTGATTGTTCGCGTGAACGACCGCGGCCCATTCCTCTCTGACAGGATCATCGATCTATCGTACGCGGCCGCAGCCAAGCTCGGCTATGCGGCGAAAGGAAGCGCGCTGGTCGAGATCGACGTAATCCTGCCATAAAGGCCCTGGTGCTGTTACGACGGCCCGCTGCCGACTCGAAGCAGACTGGAAGCGGTTCAGATATTCCAGCCGATGCGTTCGACCAGTTCGTCAAGAGTCCTAGCTCGTCTCCGATATCCCATGCGCCGGGAAGCCCACATAAGGACTCGCGCTAGCAAATGCCGTCGTGGGACAAGTCAGCCAGCACCGCCCTCCAGCGCGGCCACGATGCGCGCCGCGATCTCGCGCAAATGCACGGGATCCGCAGGAACCCGCCCATGCATCCGCAAGGGCTCCGCTTCACGCCGCGGGATGATATGGAAGTGCACGTGCGGTACGGTCTGGCCCGCCGCGCTGCCGTTGAACTGGGCGATCATGATGCCCGGCGCGTCCAGCGCGGCCTTCACCGCCGCCGCCACCTTTTGCGTGGTGCGGATGCAGGCGCAGGCGCCGTCGGGGGATAGCTCGAAGATCTCGACCGCCGCCTCCTTCGGAATGACGAGGACGTGGCCGTCGGCTTGCGGCATGATGTCCATGATCGCAAGCGTGGCCTCGTCTTCGTAGATCTTCAGGGACGGCAGTTCGCCGCGCAGGATCCTGGCGAAGGCGTTCCCGGAATCGTAGTTCATTTCGTCGCTCATTCAATGCACCGTATTGCCGAGGATTGCGCCGCCCGAGGTGCCGTAGGTGTACGGACCGCTCAGGGATGAACCGTCGCCATAGGTCTGCACCGTCTGCGCGTTCCAGTTCGAGGTGTTGAAGCTCGCGCTCACCCTGAAGCTGTACTGCGGCGCCGAGGGGTAGGGCGAGGGCCTGGATGGCTGGGCGCTGAGGCGGTAGACCTGGATGTTGCTGTTGTCGACCAGCGGCTTGCCGGCCACGCATTGCGAGGGCGCGCCGTTGTACTTCACGAAGTAGGCGGAATTCTGCGCGGTGTACTGGGCCGTGGTGTTCTCGGCGTTGTAGGGATTGACCGCCATCTCCGCTTTCGCGCCGCCCGGGGCGCCGGAGATCAGCAGCGCGGTCTCCTCGTTGATGCCCACGCCGAGCACGTCGCCGTAGTTCGCCACGCCGCCGCTGCAGCCCTTGCCGATCCTGGCCACGAAGGTAAACAGGCGGCCCAGGCGGTCGCGCGTATTGAAGTGGGTGTCGGTGACGGTGTTCGCCAGCGGGGCGATGTTCACGAAGCTGCCGGTCTGGACGAACTTGTTCGACGAGGTGTTCAGCGGATCGAGGGTCACGTAGCGGTTGAACGGATCGCTCAGTGCCTTGGGCGATTCCACCGCGCCGTTCAGGGCGGCGAAGGCATACTGGCCCAGCATGGCGGTGCCGGCGCTGGTGCCGCCGACCGGAATGCCGGCCGCGATGGCTTTCTGGATCAGCGTGTTCAGCGAGGTGCTCTGCCAGTAATTGTAGTAGTCGGCCTGGTCGCCGCCGGCGATGAAGATGGCGTTCGCGCGCTTGACCACATTCAGGACGAAGGGATCCTCGGCCGCCGCGCGGTTCGGGATCACCAGGGTCTCGACGGAAGTCAGGCCGAGGTCGGCGCCGCCCACCATTTCGTAGCCTTTCGGGCTGGTGCTGTCGACCTGGCCGAGGCGGCTGTAGATATAGGGGTTGTAGGCGTCGGTGCCGGTGGCGCGGATGATCACGAAGCGGCCGCCGGTGCCGGGTGCGACGCCGGCGCGGGCGATCATCCAGCGGAAGGCTTCGCCGACGTCGTAGCCGCCGCCCACCAGTGCGACCGAGGAACTGCAGGCGCTCGTGGCGCAGGAGACCGGTTTGGCACTGACGTTCGGGTTGTCGGGATTGCCGAGGTAGGAGTAGGTATAGCTTTTTCCGGCCGTCGCCGCGTTCGATGCCGAAGCGAGCAGGAACATGACGCCGCACAGGGTTTTCTTATGGATGTTCATGGAGTCTCCGCCAGATAGGTGATCGGGGCCTGCCGGGCCCGCTTCAGGACCTTAGCACAACTTTATTTCTATGCAAGGCGCATGGCGATGGCGCCACAGGCGATGAGCCCTGCCGCCAGCAGGCGCCCGCGGCCCACGCGTTCGCGCAGGAACAGCGCGGCGATCGCGGTGGCGAACAGGATCGAGGTTTCGCGCAGGGCGGCGATCGCCGCCACCGGCGCCAGGGTCATCGCCCACAGCGCGATGCCGTAGGAACCGAGGGTGCTCACGCCGCCGACCGGCAGAAGCAGCGGCCGGGCGCGGGCCAGCGCCGCCAGCGCGCGCATGCGTCCGCGGGCGCTCCAGGCGCAGACCGCCACGCCGGTCAGCAGGAAGATCCACATGGTGTAGGCGGCCGGTGCGCCCGAGCGGCGCACGCCGGCGCCGTCGATCATGGTGTACAGCGCGATCACGCAGGCGGTCGCCAGCGCGAACAGCGTGGCGCGGCGCTGGCCCTGCGGCCGTTGTGCCGGGGGCGTGCGCGCGGCCAGCAGCATGGCCAGCACGCCGCCGCAGATCAGGCAGACCGCGAACCATTGCGCGCCGCTCAGGTGCTCGCCCAGCAGGATGCCGTTGAAGACCGCCACCAGCAGCGGTGCGCTGCCGCGCATCAGCGGATAGGCATGGCTCATGTCGCCGTGCTGGTAGGTGGCGATCAGCAGCAGGTAGTACACGGTCTGGACCAGGCTGGAGGCGGCGATGAAAGGCCAGCTGGCGGGCTGCGGCGCGGCCAGGAAGGGCAGCAGCACGGCGCTGGCGAGCGCGCCGCCGGCCACCACCAGCACGGTCGGGAGCAGCGGGTCGCCCTGTCCGGCGCGGCCCTTGACCAGCGCGTTCCAGGTCGCGTGCAGCAGGGCGGCGCCGAGCACCGCCGCGATCACGGGCAGCGGAATGGCCGCCGTCACAGCTGGCCGTGGCTGCGGAAGTAGCGCCGCGCGACCAAGAAGGCAAGTCCCAGCATCGTGGTGCCGACGAAGAAGGGCATGCCGATCCGCCAGTCCTGCGGCGGCAGGTGGCTGGCCGCGCCCAGCAGGAAGGTGCCGAGCAGTGGCATCAGGATCACGCCCAGGCTGCCCACCGATTGCAGGGAACCCATCAGCTCGCCCTGTTCGCCGGCGCCGGTGGACTTCGAGATGATGCCCTGCAGGGCGGGACCGGAGGCGAAGGCCAGCAGGTTGCACATGATGAAGACGTACATCATCCAGCCGTGAGTGGCCAGTCCGTACAGCAGGAAGGTGATGGCGCCGGAGGCCAGGCCGAGCAGGGTCAGGCGCACTTCGCCGAAGCGCCGGATCAGTACCGACAGCAGGCCTGCCTGGACCACGATGCTGACCACGCCCACGCAGAACATCGCGATGCCGTTGTCGCGCGGCGTCCAGTCGAAGCGGAAGGTGGTGTACAGCACCCAGACCGACTGCAGCATCATCTGCGAGAAGGTGGCCAGGGTGTACACCACGATCAGGCTGCGGATATCGCGCCGCCGCGCCAGCCGCGCCAGGCCGCCGAAGGGATGGATGTCGGCCAGCCGGAAGGGCTTGCGCTGGCCCGGCGGCAGCGATTCCGGCACCGCCAGGAAACCGTACACGAAGTTGGCGGCTGACAGCGCGGCGGCGACGTAGAAGGGCAGGTGCAGCGAGACGTTGCCGAGCAGGCCGCCCAGCACCGGGCCGCAGACGAAGCCCGCGCCGAAGGCGGCGCCGATCTTGCCGAAGCTTTTCGAGCGGTCCTCGGGCCGCGTCACGTCCGAGGCATAGGCCGAGGCCACCGACATGCTGGCCGAGGAGGCGCCGCCGATGATCCGTCCGATGAACAGGCAGGCCAGGTTCGGGGCCCAGGCCGTGGTCAGGAAGTTGATGCACATGCCGCCCATCGAATACAGCAGCACGGGACGGCGCCCGAGGCGGTCGCTGACCGCGCCGACCATCGGCATGAACAGGAACTGCATCAGCCCGAAGGAGGCAGCCAGGATCCCGTACCACATGGCCTGCTGCTCGCGTCCGTGGACGAATTCGCCGACCAGCCCGGGCAGCACCGGCACGATCAGGCCGATGCCAAGCATGTCGATGAACACGCAAATCAGGACGAAGTTCAGGTTGCCGGCCGGAGCCTTGGCAAGGGTCGCAGTGCTGGTCATGGGATCGCCGTCACGGATACGGAAAATCCCTATGTTAGCACTGTTGCCTGTCAGTTAATGGCAGTAGTGGGGTTATTGGCTAGCACTCCACTCGGCCGCAAAGGCGTCGCGGAAGTCCATCAGCATGGCCAGGCGCTGCTCGCCCAGGCGGCGTCCGGCCGCGGTCTGCATCATGCCGGGCAGGAGGGCCAGCTTGACCGGGATGTGGTCGAGCGAATAGGTCTTGTCGTCGAGCGGACGCGCGGTCGCCAGCGGATCGCCGCCGTGAGCCAGGCTGCTGCCCATACGGCCGGCGATGTAGAACATGCGCGCCAGCCCGACCGCGCCGAGGCCGTCGAGGCGGTCGGCATCCTGCACCAGCCGGGCTTCGAGCGTGCGCGGCGCGATCGCGGCCGAGAAGCTGTGCGCTTCGATCGCATGGGCGACGGCGTCGAGCTTCGCGGCCGGGAAGCCGAGTCCGGCCAGCCGCGCGCGCGCCAGCTCGGCCGAGAGCCGCGAGGCGCTGGAGCGGGCCGGATCATTCTTCGGCAGGTTGACCAGGTCGTGCAGGTAGCAGGCGGCCAGCACCACCGGCACGTCGGCGTCCGGATGATCGGCCAGCAGGGCGCGGGCATTGCGCCAGACGCGGTCGAGGTGGTTGGCATCGTGGGCGCCGTCGAGGTCGCCGGCGGCGCATTCCGTGGCGAGGGYGGCCAGGCGCGCGCGCCAGGCCTCGAGTTCAGGAGAGTTCAGCTGCATAAGTTGCGGTTTCGGTTGCGTTTGCATGGTCAGGGAAATCGTCGAAGGCGCGCTGCGACAGCGCGTCCGCCTGCTGGTTCTTGTGGCGCGGGACCCAGCGCAGGACCAGGCCGTCGATGCGCGCCATCAGTGCGCGCGCCGTGGCGCGGTAGGCGTGCAGGGCCGGCGCGGCGAGGGCGTCCGGGCCGGTCACGTCGCCGATCACGACCTGGCTGTCGCCGTACACCGTGAGGCCGGACACGCCGCCGGCGACGGCCGCTTCCAGCACGGCGATCAGGGCGCGGTATTCGGCCTCGCTGCTGTTGCCGTGGCCGGCGGGGCGCGAGATCTCGACGCTGCCGCCCGGCCCGTCGAGGCGGGCGCCGATCCCGCAGCGTCCCGGATTCGGGCGCGCCGAACCGTCGAACCAGGCGCGCCAGGCGCTGGGCGGACCGTCGTGGCGGCGGGCCTGGCGTGCCCGCGCCGCCTCGCGCAGGGCGTCGCGGGCGGCGCTGCGGCTGGCCTGGGCGGCCAGGTCGGCGCTGCGGGCCTCGACCAGGGCGGCCAGGCCGGCCTTGCCGGCTTTCAATTCCAGGGTGCGGCGCAGGGCCTGCTCGTCGCTGAGGCCATCGGCGGCGGCCAGGCGGCGGCTGGCGGCGCGTTCGCTCTTGTAGGCGATCTCTTGAAGACGGGAATGCTCAATCATGCCGGGAGGATACCCCAAAACGCAAAATGCGCCGGCAGGCGGCGCATTTTAAGAAGGACATCGGGCAGCGTCGATCAGCGGCGCCACGGATTGTCCGGGCGGCGGTCGTAACGGTTCGGCACGCCGTCGCCGTCGCGGTCGCGGTCATAGCGGTTCGGGACGCCGTCGCGGTCCTGGTCCCAGCGGCCGTCGCGGCGGCCGTGCTCGTAGCGGTCGGGGATGCCGTCGCGGTCGCGGTCCCAGCCGCGGCGCACTTCGTAGCGGTCCGGAATGCCGTCACGGTCGCGGTCGCGGTAGCCGCGCTCATATACCCTATCATAGCCGCCGTACGGGGTCCAGCGGGCCGGCTGCATATACCAGCCGCCGCCGCCCTGGGTCCAGACCGGCGCATTGTAGACATAGCCCGGCCGCTCGGCGACCCAGTAGCCCGGCACCCAGACGTGGCGGTGGCCGGCCCAGTTCCAGTAGCCCGGCGCCCACGCATAGCCGTGGCGCGGCGGCGGGACCCGTTCGTAGACCGGCGCCGGCGGCGCGGTGCCGATGTAGAGGCTGACGTTGCTCGCGGCCAGCGAGGGCAGGGGGGCGGCGGCGGCGCCGGCGAAGATCAGGGCGGCAAGGGCAAGGGTGCGTTTCATATTCGGTCTCCAGTCCAGTCAAGGATCAGATGCGTTTTCGACGAGTTCACTATAGCTCGGTCGAGCACCGCTGTGGGCGTCTGAAAAAGTCGCTTACATCTGAAACAGAATCCGGCCGTTTGATGGTGCCTGGAAGCCACGCTGCCCGGTGGGCGCTGGAGGGGATCGATGAGAGGAGGAGTAAAGCGGAGGGTGAAGCGGAAGGACGATGCGGCAACTCAGCTGGCCGCGGGCAGGTTCCGGCGAAGGTGCCGGCGCCGCCCGCGGACGCCGCGGTTCATTGGATGCCCCCGTTGCTGTTGCCGGTGCGCTCGGCTTGCAGGGACAGGCGTTTCTCGGCCTCGGTCATGCGCTTGGCGGTGACGTGCACGACCGGCATGCTCGACTGGGCGACGACTTCGATGCGGGCCGGGGCGCTGGCCTGGGCCGGCGGAATCGCTTCGACGGCCACGCTTGCCACACCGGCGACGCTCAGCGAAAACAGGAAGGCGGCTTCCATGTGCTTGATGATGTTCATGATGTTGCTCCTTTCGTTTCGGGTTGTGAATCGGGTTTCGATGTGTGCACTTTATCCAGACGGCCCTCATGTCTCCAGCGGCTTGCGACAGGCCGCAAGAAACGCGGGATGAAGTGCGAAAAACCGCGCCCGAAACTCTGCGTTTTCGGCCGCCCCCCGCTAGGCCTGGCCGACACATCAAGGGGAGGCGGCATGATCGCAACGGTGTTCGGGGCCCTGGCGGCGGGGCAGGCGCGCTGGCGGCGCGCGCGCAACCTGCGGGCGGGACGGGCGCGCACGCGGCCGGACGCGCGTCCGCAAACGC
>NZ_JBFTMX010000069.1:0-13540 GCF_056397205.1 Massilia sp. 05N420 | reverse complement strand
GCATCGCCCCGCGCGACGCCCCGCGCGATCCGCCACGCCTGGCCGCCCACGCCGCCGCCAAACCGGCGCCGCGGACCGTGGCGGCCAGGGCGCCTGCCCACGCCGAAACGCGCCGCGGCCGCCAGGCGCCGTCCGCCAAGCCGGCCCAGGACGCGGTCGATACCGACGTCGCCCTGATCTCGGCCATCATCCAGCACGCCAGCAAGCGCCAGGAAGCCGAGGACGCCGCCAGCAAGCCTTAGCAAGCTTGGCAAAAGAGCACGCCGCGGTAAAAAAGCCACACAATGGCTGGGTAAAGTCATGCCGCGTCGCTATACTGTACAAAGCTACAGTATGGTGCGACATGAACAGGGTTCTGGAAAACGAGTTTTATTATCTGGATAATTTCCAGCGCGTTCTCGACTGGATCGCCCAGCGCTACGCCGATCTGCTCGACGACGGCGAGCAAGCCTTCATCCAGGCCTTCGCCCAACTGCCCCGCCCCTCCCAGGCCCTGTTCGTGCGCATGGTGATGCGCAAGGGCAGCCTGTTCCGCGCCTCGAAGATGAACTATCCGGAGATCGGCTGCCCGCTCGCGGCCGCCGAGGCGCTGCTGCCGACCGGCTGGATCGCCCTTGATCCGGTGCTGGACATCGCCGAGCTGTTCGAACTGCTGGTCAAGCCCGAGATCGTCGAGGCCTTCGGCTTGACGGCGCCGCTGAAGGCGGCGCGCAAGGATCAGCAGCTGGAAGCGCTGCGCGACGGGCATGCCGAAGCGCGCCCCTTCTCGCAGTGGTATCCCGGTTCGAAGGACACCCTGTTTTCGATCGCCGTGAAGGCGCTGTGCGACCGCCTGCGCCTGCTCTTCTTCGGCAACCTCCACCAGGACTGGACCGAGTTCGTGCTGTCCGACCTCGGCCTGTTCCGCTACGAGCAGGTGGAATTTTCGGAAGCCTCGCGCGGCTTCCGTTCGCGCCAGGACATCGAACATTACCTGCAGCTGCACGCCTGCCGCGAACGCTTCGAGACGCTGGAGCCGGGCTCCCCGGAATTGCGCGAGCTGGTGCAGGAAGTGCCACGCCACAGCTTCGGCAACGACTGGCTGGACAGCCGCCGCGAAAAACTCTTGTACCGCCTCGGCCAGCAGCTCGAGAAGGACAAGGATTGGGAGGCCGCCCACGCCGTCTATGCCGGCTGCCGCTTCCCCGGCGCCCGCTCGCGCGCCATGCGCGTGCTGGAGAAGGACGAGAAGTTCGACCAGGCTTATGCCCTGTTCTGCCAGGCGAACGAGGCGCCGGAAAACGAAGCCGAGCGCCAGCACCTGCTGCGCATCGGCCCGCGCCTGGCGCGCAAGCTCGGCCACGTCACGCCGAAGGCGCGGCGCACCAGCAAGGCCGCGCGGCTGGACCTGAACCTGCCCGTCCCGAGTGGAGAATCGCGGGTCGAAGGCGTGGTGCTGGGCCACCTGCACCGCGACGAAGCGCCGGTCTACTACGTCGAGAACACGCTGGCGAATACCCTGTTCGGCCTCTTGTGCTGGCCGGCTGTGTTCGCGGCGATTCCCGGCGCCTTCTTCCACCCCTTCCACCGCGGTCCGGCCGACCTGTACAGCCCCGACTTCCACCAGCGCCGCGCGCGCGAGTTCGAGGCCTGCCTGGCGCGCCTGGACGACGGCAGCCACGTCGACGCCATCCTCGCCACCTGGGAAGACAAGGCCGGCATCCAGTCGCCCTTCGTGGCCTGGGACTGGCTCGACCGCGAGATCATCGAACTGGCGCTGCGCTGCATCCCGGCCGCCCACCTGAAGCTGTGGTTCCGCCGCATCCTGCAGGACGTGAAGGACAACCGCACCGGCTTCCCCGACCTGATCCAGTTCTGGCCGGGCGAAGGCCGCTACGACATGATCGAAGTGAAGGGTCCCGGCGACCGCCTGCAGGACAACCAGCTGCGCTGGATCGACTATTGCGCCGAGCACGGCATGCCGGTCACGGTGTGCTACCTGCAGTGGCAGGAGGCGGCTTGACCGCTGCCGCGAAAGGATACACGGTGGCGGTGCGGGCGCTGTGCGAGTTCACCGCCAAGCAGGGCGACCTCGACCTGCGCTTCACGCCCTCGCCGACCGCCCTCGAAGGCATCGCCGGCCACGCCGTGGTGGCGTCGCGGCGCGGCGAGCATTACCGCGCCGAAGTCGGCTTGGCGGGCGACTACGGCCTGCTGCACGTGCGCGGCCGCGCCGACGGCTACGACCCCGACCAGAACCTGATCGAGGAGGTGAAGACCTTCCGCGGCCGCTTCGACAGCATCCCCGACAACCACCGCCACCTGCACTGGGCCCAGCTGCGCATCTACGGCCACCTGATGTGCGAGCAGCTCGACATGGAGGCGGTGAACCTGGCCCTGGTCTACTTCGACATCGGCAACCAGCAGGAGACCGTGCTGCGCGAGACCCGCACCCGCGCCGAGCTGAAAGCCATCTTCGACGACCATTGCGGCCGCTTCATCGCCTGGGCCGAACAGGAGATGCGCCACCGCGAAGGACGCAACGCGGCCCTCACGAACATGCGCTTTCCGCACGCGGATTTCCGCCCGGGCCAGCGCCAGCTTGCCGAAGCCGTGTTCCGCGCCAACGCCGCCAAGCGATGCCTGCTGGCCCAGGCCCCGACCGGCATCGGCAAGACCCTCGGCACCATGTTCCCGGCCCTGAAGGCGGCGCCGAAGGAGAACATCGACAAGCTGCTGTTCCTGGCCGCGAAGACGCCGGGACGCCGCCTCGCCCTGGATGCGGCGGCGACGCTGAAAGCCGGCGCCACGATTCCCTTGAGGGTGCTGGAACTGACCGCACGCGACAAGGCCTGCGAGCATCCGGACAAGGCCTGCCACGGCGAATCCTGCCCGCTGGCGCGCGGCTTCTACGACCGTCTGCCGGCCGCGCGCGGGGCATGCCTGGACGCGCCGCTGCTGGACCGCGACGCCCTGCGTACCATCGGCCTCGAACACGATGTCTGCCCCTACTACCTGGGCAGCGAGATGGCGCGCTGGAGCGACCTGATCGTCGGCGACTACAACTACTGGTTCGACGGCGGCGCCATGCTGTACGCGCTGGCGCTGGAACGCGGCTGGCGGGTCAGCGTGCTGGCCGACGAGGCCCACAACCTGGTCTCGCGCGCCCGCGGCATGTACAGCGCCTCGCTGGCGCGCGGCAGCCTGCGCGCGGCCCGTGCCGTGGCCCCAGCCGGCGTGCAGAAGCCGCTGGAAAAGCTCGGGCGTGCCTGGCTTGACGCGGGGAAGTCCGCGCCCCTGCCCTACCAGGTATTGGAGGCCATCCCGCAGAAGCTGCTGGACAGCCTGCAGAACGCCACCAGCGCAATCACGGAGCACCTCGCGGAACACATGGCGGGATCGGCGCTCGATCCGGCCCTGCAGGAGTTCTACTTCGACGCCCTGCAGTTCCTGCGCCTGGCCGAGAGCTTCGGCGAGCACTCCATGTTCGACCTCACGCGCGCGGACCAAAGGGACACCGTGCTCGCCATCCGCAACCTGGTGCCGGCGCCCTTCCTGAAGCCGCGCTTCGAACTGGCCCATTCGACCACCCTGTTCTCGGCCACCCTGAGTCCCTGGCATTATTTCGCCGACCTGCTCGGCATGCCCGAGGACACGGGCTGGATCGATGTCGATTCGCCTTTCGTGGCCAGCCAGCTGAAGGTCGAGGTGGCGCGCGGGATCTCGACGCGCTACCAGCACCGCATGGCCTCGCTGGCGCCGATCGCCGACCTGATGGCGCAGCAGTACGCCCAACAGCCCGGCAACTACCTGGCCTTCTTCAGCAGCTTCGACTACCTCGAACAGGCCGCCGACATGCTGGCCCGGCGCCATCCGGAGATCCCGGCCTGGCGCCAGTCGCGCCGCATGAGCGAGCTGGAACGCACTGCGTTTCTGGACCGTTTTACCTCCGAAAGCAGAGGAATCGGTTTCGCGGTGCTGGGCGGCGCCTTCGGCGAAGGCATCGACCTGCCGGGGGCGCGCCTGATCGGCGCCTTCGTCGCCACCCTCGGCCTGCCCCAGGTGAATCCGGTCAACGAACAGCTGCGCGAACGCCTGCAGGCCATGTTCGGCGCCGGCTACGACTACGCCTATCTCTATCCCGGCCTGCAGAAGGTGGTGCAGGCGGCCGGCCGCGTGATCCGCACCGAGCAGGACCAGGGCACGGTCTGGCTGATCGACGACCGCTTCGCGCGGCCCGAGGTGCTGGAGCTGCTGCCGCGCTGGTGGCACGTCCACACCACGAGCTAACGCATCGACTCCCTGAGTTTTTGATAGCCGCTGCGGCTCACCGGAATCCGCGCCCCGCCGCGCAGCACCGCGCAGTGACTGTCCTTGCCCACCGCATCGATGCGCTCGATGGCGGCCAGGCTGACGATGTAGGAACGATGCACGCGCAGGAAGGCGCCGGGATCGAGCTGCTCCTCGAGCTCCGACAGGCGCTGGCTCTTCAGCCAGGGCTTGCCGCCGGCGACCACCTGCACGTAATCGTCCTGGGCCTCGATATAGTCGATGCTCGCGGCCGGGATCACCTGCACGCGGGCACCGTCGCGGATCAGGATGCGCTCCAGCGGCACGCGGCGCCGCGCGGCCTCGGAGGCGGCGGCGACGGCTTCCCGCGCCGCGGCGCCGGCCTGCGGACTGCCGATGCGTTCGCGCGCATGCGCCAGCGCCTGCCCGAGCCGCTCGCGTGTGAAAGGCTTGAGCAGGTAGTCGAGCGCATGCACCTCGAAGGCGCGCAGCGCGAACTGGTCGTAGGCGGTGACGAACACATACTGGCTCTTCGCGCCGGCCAGTTCGACCACTTCGAACCCGTCCAGCTTGGGCATCTGGATATCGAGGAAGACCAGGTCCGGCGCCAGTTCGGCGATCGCCTTGACGGCCTCGAAACCGTTGGCGCATTCGCCGACGATCTCGACGCCTGTTTCCGTCTCCAGGTACTCGCGCAGCACCGCCCGCGCCAGCAGCTCGTCGTCCACGATGATCACCCGCATGCTTCTACGCCTCCTGTTCCACGTTCAGTTCGACCGGTTCGGCCGGCAACGCCAGCTCGACCCTGAATGTATTCCCTTCCCTGCCCCAATGCACGCTGGCTTCGATGCCATAGGCCGCCGCCAGGCGCCGCCGCACGTTCTCCAGGCCGGTGCCGGTGCCGGTGCCCGCATCGATTCCCTTCTTGCAGGGCGTGTCCGGATCGACGTCGTTCTCCACCACGATGCGCAGCAGCGAGCCGGCGCGCACCGCCTTGATGCGCACCAGGCCGGGTTCGATCATCTGGCCGATGCCGTGCTTGACCGCGTTCTCCACCAGCGGTTGCAGCAGCATCGGCGGCACCAGGCAGGCCTCGGCCCCGGGGCTCACCTCGGCCTCGAAGCGCAGGCGCTCGCCGAAGCGCACCTGCTCGATCGCCAGGAAGTCTCGCACCAGGGCCAGCTCCCTGTCCAGCGCCACCTTGCGGTCGGCGTGCAAGCCCAGGCTGAGGCGGAAGAAGCCGGCCAGGCGCAAGGTCATCGCGCGCGCCGCGGCGGGGTCGATCGAGGTCAGCGCGCTGATCGAATTCAGGCTGTTGAACAGGAAATGGGGGTCGACCTGGGTGCGCAGCATGCGCAGCTCGGCGTCCTGGGCCATCAACCGCGTCTCCAGCTCGCGGGTCTCGAGCTGGCGCACGCGCTCGGCTTCGATCAGCAGGTAGTTGACGGCGGCCGCCAGCCCGTACAGGATCACGCCCAGCGCGAACATGGTCGCCAGCCGCGCCGCATCCAGTTCGATCGCCATCCCCGCCGGCGCCAGCGCGCGTATCAGCGCCGCCCAGGCCGAGCCGATCGCGCACCACAGCAGGGCCGCGCAGCTTGCCGTGGCGCCGATGCCGCCGACGATCGCGGCCGGGTGCTTCTGGCCGATCGGGTAGGCGCGGCACACGTAGTAGGCCGAGAACGCGGTGGCGTTCGCATACACGATCGCCATCGGCACCGCGAACATCAGGCTGGCGCCCCAGCCCGCCCCGCCGGCGGCCAGCAAGGCGCTGGTCGCCAGGCCCAGCATCAGCCAGGCCAGCAGGTAGAGCAGCGCCGCATACCACCGCGAGATCACCCCGTGCATGCCGCGTGCGCCTTCAGTTGCGGACCTCGACGCCGCCCATGATGGCGTAGCCGGTGACGACCAGGCGCTTGCTGTTGTCGGGCGGCCGCGCGGTCTTTTCCGTGAAGCCGCCCATCACCGGCGTGCCGTGCAGGATCACGGTCCATTCCGGCGGGACCTTGATCGTGATCCCTCCCCAGACCGCGAAGACGTTGATCACGGCTTCGGTGGCCAGGGTCGCTTCGCGCAGGTCGAGCTCGCAGCCGCCCATGATCGCGGTGATTTCGCCGCCGCGGAAGTCGGGCGCGCTGACGCGGCGTTCGAAGCCGCCGAGGATGGCGGTGATGTCGACCACGTTATCGCTCTTGGCGTCGTCCTTGGTGTAGGGAGTGGTGCCGACATGCACGACGCGGCCGCCGCCGAGCGTGCGGAACACGATCAGGCCGCCCATGGCGATCATCACCAGCGGCCAGAAGGTGCGCCAGCTGATGAACTCGTAGCCGAGGCGGTTGCCCAGCATCGCCACGCCGATCGCGACCAGGACGATGCCGGTGACGCGCCCGCTGCGCGGCCCGTCGCTGCACAGGGCCACCAGGCCCGAGGCGATGAAGGCCAGCGGCCAGAAGAAGATCACGTGGCGCAGGTAGATGATGTTCAGGTTATCGAGCAGGAACAGCACGCCGAAGGCCGCGACCAGCAGGCCGATCACGACCTGGGCCGAGACGCGCGAGTTGGAGCGGGTGGTTTCATTGGCCATGGCGGTCTCCCTGCTTCTCGAAGCAGCCGTTGCGGCCGCGGTCCGGATTGGCGCCGAAGCGGCGCTCGGCGATCGGCTTCACGGCCATGCCGATGCCGCCGACGATGATGAACAGCGGCCAGCTGTTGAACCAGTTCAACCCGAACAGTCCCTCGAACACGGCGAACAGCCACAGGCCGATGAAGACGGTCCACAGGCCGCCCACGAATTCGCGCGCGCTCGGATAGCCGATGGTCTGGTTGATGCCGACCACGACCAGCAGCAGCGGCGCGTAATGCCACAGGTGGTCGATCTCGTAGACGTCGAACTGGTCGAGCAGGAAGGCCACGCCGAGGCCGATCAGCAGCAGGCCCCACAAGACCTGGCGCCGCAGTTGATAGGATGCTTCGCTGTTCATATGTCCTCCAGGTTGGAATGAGGACAAGATAACCGGGACGGCGCGGACAGCGGAAGGGGTTTTCGGTGAATGGCGGACAAACGGCGGCGAACGGCGCGGGCGGCGGCGAACGGCGAAAAAAAACCCGCCGCGTTGCCGGGGCGGGCATGGCGACGGGTCGCCGGATTCAGCGTTCCGTCACGGTGTGGGCGAAGCCATGACCATGGTCGGCTGGCCCTTCTGCTGGTTGCGGTACTTGGCCCTGGCGATGGCCTGCTTGACCGCTTCGCGGGCGATATTGGTCTTGCGGATCTCCGCACGTTCCTTCTTGCCGCGGTGCTGGGCCACGTGTTTGCTGCCGATTTTCTTGGTCATGCTGTTCTCCTGTGATGTCTCATGAACGGGACGAACCCATCTTGTCGTCGTCGCGCGAGTCCATCAGCATGCCCCAGCCGAGCTGGCGCCGGATCTCTTCCGGTGTCGGCGGCGGTGCGCTTTCCTTCGTCCGGCGCTCGAGGTACTCGCGCACGAGGTGCTTCGGTGGATGGCTCGTCGTTGGCATTGACATGGGCTACCTCGCTTCCCGAAAGGCGTGGAATCTGGTGCCGATCCTCGAGGCGACCGGCTGACCTGTTGAGGTGGTTGAAGTCCTGCGGAAGATCGCTGGCGTCCTCACTCAACGCCTCCATCTTATCGAATCGCCCGCGTCCGCACCGTTAGGTGACGCACACTGTGCATGCGGCCGGGTCCTAGGCGAAAAAAGGGGAGCCGGAGCTCCCCTTTTCATGCTGCGTCAGGATTAGCGAACCTTAGAACTTGTACTTCAGGTTCAGGTAGTACTGGCGGCCGCTGACGTCCAGTTTCTGCTGCTCTTCCTCGCTGTAACGGTACTGCGCGCGGCGCACGTTGGTCAGGTTGGTTGCATCGAAGGTCAGCACCAGGTTCGGCGTGATGGTGTAACTGGCGTTGAAGGCCAGCGTGGTCACCGGTGCCGCCATGGTCGGCGCCGACGGCATCAGGATGCCGTTGATGTTCGACAGGCCCTGGCTGTTGGCGTTGGCGGCCGGCGCGGTACTGGTGTTCACGTACTCGCTGCGGTAGTTCGCCACCAGGCGCGCCGACAGGCGGTCATTCTCGAAGTAGCCGCCCAGGTTGGCCGCCCACTCGGAAGCGCCGACCATCGGACGGCCGTCGTCGACCTTGGTCTTGGCGCGGCTCACGTTCGAGGTGAAGCCGAAACCGGTGTTCCACAGCGGCTGCTCATACGAGATCTCGAGGCCGGCGATGCGTGCGCCCTGCTGCGACGACGTCTGCACCTGGAAGGTCTTGACCAGCGAATCCTTCGGGTCGACCAGGGCGATGCTGTCGGTGCCCACGCCGGTCTTCGCATAACCGTCGATCTTCGAGTAGAACACGTCGACCGCCACCAGCGAACGCTTGGCGAAGAACCAGGACCAGGACGCATCCAGGTTGGTTGCCGTCATCGGCTTCAGGTTCGGGTTCGGGCCCGTGACCGTGCAGCCGTTGTCGCTGCAGGTCGGCGTGCCGTAACCGGCGCCGTACAGGTTGTAGTTCTGGCGGCCGAGGGTCTTGCTGGCGCCGAAGCGGGCCAGCATGTCCTTGTTCAGCTCGTAGCGGATGTTCAGGCTCGGCAGCACATTGGTGAAGGTGCGGTCGGACGCCAGCTTGTAATAGATCAGGCCGGCCAGCGGGTTGAACTTGGTGTCCTTGTTGGTCTGGTCGTCGTAGTACGGCTGCGCTTCGCCGACGTCCGTGATCGCGTTCGGGAAGCCCGGGCACGGGATCGGCGCCTGGCCCGGGGCCGAGCGCTGGCAGACCCCGATACCGATCGGCATCGGGATGTTCGCGTTCACGCGGGTACGGACATAGCGCACGCCGACGTTACCCGACCAGCGCTCGCCTTCCAGGTTGGCCATCACATAGGCCGCGGTCTGGCGCTCGCGCATGTCGAGTTCGGACGAGATGCGGCGCTCCCACTGGTCGGTGGTGGCCTTGGTGTTGGCCTCGAAATAGGCCTTCATCGTTTCCGGGCTCATGGTCCAGCTGGTGTTGTCCCAGCCGGCCGGGCCGCCGAGTCCGTTGCCGAAGTCGGACGGATACGGGATGAACGAGGTCACGCCCATGGTGCTGGTGTCCAGCGGGGTGCGGAATGCCGGATAGCGGCGCGCGCTGTCGCGGTGGTGGTCGGAGAAACGCGCGCCGGTTTCGATCGACTGCACCCAGCCCTTGTCAAGGCGGTATTCGGCGTCGATCTGGCCGCTGTGCTCCTTGTCGTTGGTGACGATGCCGGACGCTGCGCGGCCGCTCAGCACGTAGCCGCTGCCGTCGGCGTTGCGGCCCGGGACGTTCGGGCCGGTGCCCAGCCACTGCACGTAAGGCGCTTCGTCGACCTCGCCCAGGCGGTAGGACACGCCGGTGCCGTAGCGCGAATAGGTCAGGCCCTGGTCGAGGCCGGTCTTGCCGACGCCCTTGGTGGTCGACAGCAGGGTCTTGACGGTCAGGTCCTGGCTGACGCGGTACTTGGCGTCGAGGTCGAGGAAGGCCGAGGTGGCGCGCGCGCCGTCGCGGTAGGCGCCTTCGGTCTCGCCGATGTACTGCGGGGTGGTGCCCGGCGCGTAGACGATGTCGGCGGCCTTCAGCACTTTCAGCTGGTCGCCATACATCGTGGTCTCGGTGACGATGACCGGGTTCTTGATCGTCGCATAGACGCGCTGGCCGTTCGAACTGGTCGGCGCGGCACCGCCCTGCAGGCCGCCGCGGCCCAGCAGCATGCTGAACATGGCGCCGGCGTTCAGGCGGCCGTAGTTGTTCGCATTCATGCCGGAATGGAAGCCGGTCATGGTCACGTCGAGGTCCTGGTTCGGCTTGAACTGCAGCGAGAACATGCCGCCCTTGCGGTCGCGCACGCCTTCGACGAACTCCATGCTCATCGAACCCGGGATACGCACGCCATTCAGGTCGGCGGCCTTGTAGCCGCTACCCTTCAGCGACTCGTCGGTGATGCCCAACATGGTCGAGGTATTGATCACGTCCCAGCCGCTGCCGCCGCTATAGGCGAAGCGCGAGACGGAATCGCGGCGAACATAGCGCTTCTCGGCGAAGCCCTGGACGATAAAGCCGAAGGTGCCGGCCTCGTTCTTCCAGTTGAACATCGCGTTCAGGTCGGGCGCGCTCTTGCCCGGCAGGTCGGCGTAGCTGGCGCCGCCGCTGATCACGCCGCCGAAACGCTCTTTCTGCGCCAGCGGCTTGCGGGTGGTGACGTTGATCGTGCCGGCCAGGCCGCCATCGACGATATTCGCCTGCGAGGTCTTGTAGACCAGCGCCTGGTTCAGCACCGAGGACGGCATCAGCGACAGGCTGGTCGAACGGCTGCTCGATGCCTGGTCGGCGACGTACCAGTCGCCGCCGGAGACGGTATGGCCGTTGAAGATGATGAGCGACATGTCGGGGTTGGTACCGCGCATCGACACCTTTTCCGCTTCGTCGTAGTCGGTGCGCACCGCCACGCCGGGCAGGCGCTGCAGCGAGTCGGCCAGGTTCTTGTCCGGCATCTTGCCGACGTCCTCGGCGGTGATCACCTCGACGTTGGCGGCGGAATCGCGCTTGACCGCCAGCGATTTCGCCATCGAGGCGCGAATGCCGGTGACTTCGACGGTCTGCATGGTGGTGGCGCCGGCCGAGGCGTCCTGCGCCAGCGCGGGAATTGCAGCCAGACCCAGCACTGCCATCGATACAGCGGCCGCGAGCGGCTTCTGTTTGAACATTCTCACTCTCCTGAATAGTTTTCCGAGGGCAGGTGTATCCCTGCCGCGCGCACAGTATTGACGAGCAAGAAACTTTTGAATAATGATTAGTATTGGAGAATCCATAACCCTAGGGAATGATTGCTGTCGGGTGAGAACGGCGGGTTATACTCGCCCGCATAATTTTCATTTCGCAAACACACGCCCGCCACGGTAGCGTGGCGCTTTGCATCCGCTACCGGAGACTCCATGCGTTACGCCTGCCTGCTGTTCGCCGCCGCCCTCGCCGGCTGCGCCACCCCGTCCGCGCCGCCCTCCACCGCGGCGAAATCCGCCACGCTCCAGCCGCAGGCCACGGCGCCGATCGAGACCATCCTGCAGAAGCAGCTCTACCAGATGAGCCCGGTCGAAGCGGGCCGCTACGTGGCCTGGGTGCACCAGGCCGAGCCCGACCTGCGCAAGCGCATCGCGGCAATCGGCCGCAAGAACATCGGCCAGCCCTACGACCTGAACCTGCTCGGCGAATTTCCGTTTGAAGTGCACGACAACCTGCCGATGTTCAGCCTCGATCACAGCGACTGCGTGGTGTTCGCGGAACACACTTACGCGATGGCGCTGTCGCAGTCGTGGGAAGAATTCTTCTGGATGCTGCAGCGGATCCGCTACCGCGACGGCGTGATCGGGGTCGCCACCCGCAACCACTACACCGAGATGGACTGGAACGTGGCCAACCGCTGGCTGGTCACCGACATCAGCGCCGAGCTGGCCGGCCCCACCGGACCGGCGTATTCGATGACGGTCGACCGCGCGCGCTTCCTGAAGACCCGCCACCACACCGAGAGCAATATCCCGGTCGAGACCAGCCGCCAGGCCTATGTGGCGAAAGACCAGGTGGCGGCCATCGCCGGCCAGTTGCAGGAAGGCGATTTCGTGAACGTGATCTCGACCCGCAACGGCGAGTACTGGGCTTCCCACGTCGGCCTGGTGGTGCTGGGCCCGAACGGCGAGCGCCACTTCCTGCACTCGTCCGAACCCCAGGTGCGCGAAGAGACCTTCGAGTCCTTCATCGCCCGCGCCGCGGCGCGCGAGGAACGCAACCGCAAGGAAGGCAAGAACGGCCAGGTGCTGGCCGGCTTCAAGTTCCTGCGCCTGAACGACAACATCGTGGTGCCGCCGATGGCGCCGCAGCCTCGTCCCGGTTCGGGTGCCTGATCCACCACCCGCTGCGGCGGGCCGCTCATCCCCTCCACGGGCCGCTTCATGCGGCCCGTTGTCTTTTCCGCTTCCGTATTTCTTTCCTATTTGTGCAATCAAGAAATTAATTTAATTGAGGAATTAATTTCCCATTTTCACAATAACGGCGAAAGATTTAATTCCCTTATGCCGGTTGAGCACAGTCAAACCCGTCAATCTTTGCGAACTGGATAATAAATTTACTCAGCAATAAGCAATCTAAACAGCGGTATTTTTTATTCTTTCCGAAATTATTTCCGCTTAATAAGAAATTAAATCCAAAACACAGCGCCTTTTAGCCTGGCGATATCCGCGAGAAAAAGATAACCCGCAACCACGCAGCCTTTCCGAGATCATGCCCAAGCTAAATCAAGGCCTTGTCAGCCAGCTTTGCGCCAGGATGGTGTCCCTGCACCGCAGGACGAAAATCGCCATGATGGTCAGCGCCGACCTGATCGCGCTGCCATTCTGCTTTCTGGTCGCAATGCTGTTACGCGGCGGCGATCTGAAACTTGCTTCCCATTTCGGCCCCGCCTCCTATGTACTGGTTGCCGTGGTGACGATTGCGGCATTTTCCGTCTCCGATCTTTATCGCGCCGTTATTCGATTCATTGACCAGCGTCTATTGGGCGTTACGGGACTCGCACTCGCGGTCGCCATTTTATGCGCCTATATCGTGATGTTCGCAATTAACGAGGAGCGCTTTCCGCGCAGCGCATTGGCGATTTACTGGTTTATCGTGTTTTCCTATGTCGTCGCTTCCCGGGTCGGCATGCGCAATTTCCTGCGAAAGCTGAATGCCCAGCAGCGCTGCGCCGCCGAAGTGGTCGCCATCTACGGCGCCAGCGAAGCCGGCGCCCGGCTGGCCCAGGCCATGCGCGGCAGCGACGAATACCGCCCGGTCTGCTTCTTCGATGAGAAGCACGCCCTGAGCGAGCGCAACGTCGCCGGCCTGCGTGTCTTCCATACGGACCGCCTGGCCGAGATCGTGCAGGCGATGGCGATCCGCTCGATCGTGCTGGCCCTGCCCTCGGTATCGCCGGAACGGCTGCGCGACATCATGCAGCGCCTGGCCCAGGCCGGCGTCAGCACCAAGATCCTGAGCCGCCTGGTCGACCTGGCCGACGACAGGGTCAGCCCGCGTGAAACCATCCGCGAACTGAAGTTCGAAGACCTGCTCGGCCGGCCGCCGGTGCCGCCGCGCATCGACCTGTTCGCCCGCTGCGTGCGCGGCAAGTCCGTGCTCGTGACCGGCGCCGGCGGCTCCATCGGCAGCGAGCTGTGCCGCCAGATCGTGACCGTCGCGCCGAGCCG
>NZ_JBFTMX010000068.1:0-14155 GCF_056397205.1 Massilia sp. 05N420 | reverse complement strand
AAGTCATGCCTGATGACCATAGCAAGTCGGTACCACCCCTTCCCATCCCGAACAGGACCGTGAAACGACTTTGCGCCGATGATAGTGCTGCAACCAGTGTGAAAGTAGGTTATCGTCAGGCTAATTATTCGCAGAAGCCCGCTCAATTCTTGAGCGGGCTTTTTGCTTTTCTGGCGTCCCTGAAACCGCTTTCAATCGCTCCCCAATTCAAGCGCAAACGCAGCCGCGAGCCGGGCAAATTTCAGCGCATGCAGTGCTTGTCCACCCGAGTTCGCTTGACGCCGACGATTAGGCCGCCCGCAGGCTGCGGCCGAACGGCAGCCTGTCCCACATGCGGTCGTGCAGCGGCATCAGGATCACATTGCAAACCGGTTCCAGCACCGCCGCCAGACCGCCGAGCGCGGTCGACCCGGTTGCGTAATACAGCACCCCGAAGGCGACACCCATGTGCATGGCGCCCAGGCTGAACTTCTCGGCCGTGAGCAGCAGGTAGCGCCGCTGACCGCCGACGCCATGCAGGCAGCGATGCCAGGCTTTTTCATGGAAGGGCACCAGTAGAACGTTCAGCAGCGGTTCGATCAGCACGGCGAGTCCGCCCAGGGCCATCGAACCCGTTACCGCATAGGCGATCGCGAAACCGATCGCCAGGTGGGTAATGACTTGACTGCCTTTGCGTGCCACTGCCATGGGAAACTCCTGTCGTTCTCTACCGTGTAGGAAATGATAGCGATTCTCATTTAATCAGTAAAATCGATAGATTTTAACGATATGATAGAAGGAGTCTATCAAGCAAGGGGGCAGCCGCATCCGCGATCCGGTCCAGGCTGGCTTCGCGCAGGGCTGCGGCGTCGACGGCGTGTTCGCTGTGCAGTCCGGCCCAGCGCAGCAGGGTGGCGCAGGCGGCGGGATGGTCGAACATCCCGTGCAGATAGCTGCCCATGACCTGGCCGTCGTCCGAACATGCGCCTTCGCCGCGGCCGTCGATTTCGAAGGCCGGCCGCGCCAGTGCGGCGCCGCTCGACACGCCCATGTGGATTTCGTAGCCTTCCACCGCGGCGCCCGCTGCCGCTGGATCGAAGACGCAGCGGCCGCTCACCCTGGCCAGGCGTTTGTCGCGCGTGAGCACGGTGCCCACGTCGAGCAGGCCGAGCGCGTCGGATCGGCCCGCCGTGCCTTCGACGCCGTCCGGATCGTCGACGCTGCGCCCCAGCATCTGGAAGCCGCCGCAAATGCCGATCACCTTGCCGCCATAGCGCAGGTGACGCTGGATGGCTTGCTGCCAGCCCTGCCGCTGCAGCCAGGCGAGGTCGGCGCGCGTGTTCTTGCTGCCGGGGAGGACGATCAGGTCGGCGCCCGGAATCGCCTGGCCCTCGCGCACGAAGCACAGGTCGACGTCGGGGTGGGCGCGCAGCGGATCGAAGTCGGTGTGGTTGCTCATCCGCGGCGTACTCGGTACCACCACGCGGAATTTACCTTCGCGCCGGGTCACGCCCTGGACCGCGTCTTCCGCATCCAGGTAGAGCCCGTGCAGATAGGGCAGGACCGCCAGCACCGGCTTGCCGGTCTGCTGCTCGAGCCATTCGAGGCCCGGCTCGAGCAGCGCGATGTCGCCGCGGAAGCGGTTGATCACGAAGCCGGCGATGCGATTGCGCTCGCTCTCGGACAGGCAAGCCAGGGTGCCGACGATGTGGGCGAACACGCCGCCGCGGTCGATGTCGGCCACCAGCACCACCGGGCAGTCGACGGCTTCGGCAAAGCCCATGTTGGCGATGTCGCGGTCGCGCAGGTTGATCTCGGCCGGGCTGCCGGCGCCCTCGACGATGATGCTTTCGTACTGGGACAGCAGCCTCGCATGCGATTCCAGCACCGCCCCCATCGCCACCGTCTTGTACTGGTGGTAGTCGCGCGCGTTCATCTCGGCACGCACGCGGCCGTGGATGATGACCTGGGCGCCGATGTCGCTGGAGGGCTTCAACAGCACCGGATTGAAATCCGTGTGCGGCTCGACGCCGGCGGCGATCGCCTGCAGGGCCTGGGCGCGTCCGATCTCGCCGCCGTCTTTCGTGACTGCGCTGTTGAGCGCCATGTTCTGCGGCTTGAACGGCGCCACCTTCACGCCGGATCGTTTCAAGAGCCGGCACAGGGCGGCCACCACGGTGCTCTTGCCGGCATCGGAGGTCGCCCCCTGGATCATCAGGGTCCGGTAGGGAAAGGGCTTCATTTGGTCCGGTGCTGGCGCGCCAGTTCGAGCTTCTCGCACAGCATCGCGGCCCCTGGAATCATGCGCGGGCCCGAGCGGTTCAGCAGGTTGCCGTCGATGGTGAACAGGTTATCGTTGCGTACCGCCAGCAGGGTGCCATAAGGCTTCCACATGTTCACGCCGCCGTAGTTCTTTTCGGCCGTGGCGAAGATCGCTTCCGGATTCTCCTGCAGGACGCCTTCCACGCTGACCACCGGCGCCGTCACCGGGAGCTTGGCGAAGATGTTTTCGCCGCCGCACAGGCGCAGCGCATCGCTGACGATGTGCTTGCCGCTGAGGGTGTAGAGCGGCTTGTCCCAGACCTGGTAGAAGGTCCGCACCGTCGGGCGGCTGGCATAGCGGCTGCGCAGGCTGGCCAGCTGCTGGCGCAGCTCGGCGGCGGCCGGGTTGGCCACTTTCTCGGTGCCCATCAGCTGGCCGAGCCTGGCCAGGCTTTCCGGAATGTCCTCGAGCTTGACCGGTTCGCTGTGGTAGAGCGGCACGCCGAGCTTGCGCACCATATCGATCTGGCGCTCGGAGCTGCCGTGGCGCCAGACCACGATCAGGTCGGGCTTGAGCGCCATGATGCGTTCCAGGTCGACCTCGCGGTTGGAGCCGATCTGCGGGATCTTCTTCGCTTCTTCCGGGAAGTCGCTGTAAGAGACCACCCCGACCACATGGCTGCCGCCGCCGGCCGCGAACAGCAGTTCGGTGACGTGCGGGGCCAGCGAGATCACGCGCTGGGCCGGCTTCTGCAGGGTGACGGTATTGCCGTCGTCGTCCTTGACGGTGACGGCGGCCTGGACCTGGCCAGCCGCCAGGGCGGCCAGCAAGATCAGTGCTTTCGAAGTGTTCATCGGTGCTTCCATTCTTGAAGTGCGTGTTCGATACGGTGCCAGTCCGGTTCCCGGGCCGGCAGGCCGAGGCGGATGCCGCGCGCCGCCTGGCGGAACAGGCGCACCCAGATCGCGTGGCGCGCCATATGTTCATGAAATTCCTCGGGGCGTCGTTCCGCCCACCAGTGAAACAGCGGCGTGCCGGACGCCTTGATGCCGTAGGCCGCGAGCAGTCCGCGCAGCCGGGCGCCATCGCGCGCCAGGCGCTCCTGCGTCGCCTGCCGCCACGCCGCGTCGCCCAGCGCCGCCAGCGCAACCTGCTGGGCAGGGCCGCTGACCGTCCAGGGCCCGAGCAGGTCCGCCAGCGCCGCCAGCAGCGGCGCCTCGGCCGCCACGAAACCCAGCCGCAGTCCGGCCAGGCCGAAGAACTTGCCGACCGAGCGCAGCACCACCAGTCCCGGTCGGCCGGCATGCGCGGCCACGCTCAGTGCCGGCGCCGTGTCGCCGAAGGCTTCGTCGACCACCAGCCAGCCGCCGCGCGCGCCCAGCTCCGCGGCCCAGCGCAGCAGCGTGTCCGGCGGGACCACATCGCCGGTCGGATTGTTCGGGTTGCAGACCACGACCACGTCGCTGTTGCTCACCGCGGCGTCGAGCATCGGGTAGCCGGTCAGGCGCAAGGTGTGGCCGTGCTGTGCCCAGTGATGGGCATGCTCCGCATACGAGGGCGCGGCCACCGTCACCCGCGACGGCGGGCGCAGGCGCGGCAGGGCCTGGATCGCGGCCTGGGTGCCGGCCACCGGCAGCAGCGTATGGGCGCCGTACCAGGCGCAGGCGGCATCGACGAGCGCCGGATCCGGTTCCGGCAGGCGCTGCCAGGCGTCGGGCGGCAGCGCCGGCGCCGGATAGCCGGCCGGGTTGATGCCGGTGGAAAGGTCGATCCAGTCCTCGCCGCCATAGCGCCGCCGGGCTTCGCGCAGATTGCCGCCGTGTTCAAGCACGGGGCGCTCCGATCTGGTAGAGGACGGCGCCKAGGCCGAGTGCGGCGACGGTCCACAGCAGGGTGGTATGGAAGACCAGGCGCCAGGCGCGCCGAATATCGCCGGCGGCGGCGGCCGGGCCGCTGCCCAGCACCGGCCGCTGCTCGACCTGTCCGTCATAGACTGCGGCGCCGCCCAGACTGATGCCGAGGGCACCGGCGCCGCTGGCCATCACCGGGCCCGCGTTCGGGCTGCTCCATGCGGGCGCCTGGGTGCGCCAGCAGCGCAGCGCGCGCAGGCGGCCGGCGGCGGGCGCCAGCAGCGCATACGACAGCGCGGTCAGGCGCGCCGGCACATAGTTCAAGGCGTCGTCGATGCGCGCGGCCACGCGGCCGAACCGATTGAAACGCGTATTCCGGTAACCCCACATCGCGTCCAGTGTGTTCGCCAGGCGGAACAGCAGGGCGCCGGCGCCGCCGCCGACCAGGAACCAGAACAGGGTGCCGAACACGGCGTCGTTGCCGTTCTCGAGCAGCGATTCGGCGCCGGCCTTGGCCAGCTCGGCTTCGCCCGCATCCGAGGTGTCGCGGCTGACGATGCGCGAGGTCAGCCAGCGTGCGCGCGCCAGGTCGCCGCTCGTCAGCGCCTCGTGGATCGGCAGCGTGTGGTCGCGCAGGCTGCGCAGGCCGAGGCAGAGGTAAAGCAGAATCGCGTGACAGGCCAGGCCGGCCGCGCCCTCGGCAGCGCACAGCCAGGCGGCAATGCAGCTAGGGGGCAGCACCGCCAGCGCCCAGCCCAGCGTTCCGCGGGCGATGCGCCGGCCGCCGTTGTTCATGCGCCGTTCCAGCCACTGCGCCAGGCGGCCGAAGCCGACCAGCGGATGCCAGCGCCGCGCTTCGCCCAGCAGCAGGTCGAGCGCGACCCCGGCCGCCAGCAGCAGTGCGAGCGTGAGCGGCGCCACTCCGCTCAGCACGGCGATCCCTTCAGGGCCAGCGGCAGGCCGGCGGCGACGAACAGCACGCGCTCGCAGCGCGCCGCCACTTCCTGGTTCAGGCGCCCGGCTTCGTCGACGAAGCTGCGCGACACCGCACCGACCGGCACGATGCCCATGCCGACTTCGTTCGAGACGAAGATGACTTCACCGGCGGGCGCTTCGTCCAGCCAGGCCAGCAGGTCGGAACGCTCCCAGGTGAACAGGGGCGGCAGCTCGACCTTGCCGACCTCCGGATTTTCCTGCTGCGTCGAAAACATCAGGTTGCTGAGCCACAGGGTCAGGCAGTCGACCAGCACGATGCGGTCCGGCGCGCACAGCCGGCGCRGGGCCCGGGCCAGCGCGGCCGGCTCCTCCACCGTCTGCCAGGCTTCGGGGCGGCGTTCGCGATGGTGGGCGATGCGCGCCGCCATCTCGGCGTCGCCGGCATGCGAGGTCGCCAGGTAGACCACTTCCTTGCCGGATTCGCGCGCCAGGCGCTCGGCCAGAGCGCTTTTGCCGGAACGGGCGCCGCCGAAGACGAGGGTGCGGCTCATGGTGTCTCCTGCGTGAACAGGCCGGCCGCGGCCAGGGGATTGGAGGCGAAAAAGCCGTGGAAGTAGGAAGCCGTCAGCGAACCGTGCCGGTACACCGCTTCGCCGCGCAGGCCCGATGGCTGCTTGACCGTGTACGCGACCGGTTCAAGGTCGGTGTCCATGGTCGAGTAATGGAAGGTGTGGCCGCGCAGCTCGCCGGCGGCGGTCGGCATTCCCTGCGACCCGAGCTCGGCCAGGCGCTGCTGCATGACGACCCGGCCGGGCAGCAGGGCCGGCATGGCCCAGCACTGGCCGTCCTTGTCGGTGATCGATTCCGCGACCGCCATCATGCCGCCGCACTCCGCCAGGATCGGCACGCCGGCGGCGTGGATGGCGCGGATCGAGTCGCGCCAGGGCGCCGCCCGGGACAGGGCTTCCGTATGCAGCTCCGGATAACCACCGGGCAGCCAGACGGCGTCCGTCCCCGGCGGTACGGGCTCGCCGGCCAGCGGCGAGAAAAAGCGGAGTTGTGCGCCGAGGCTGCGCAGCACGTCCAGGTTGGCGGGATAGATGAAGCAGAAGGCGGCGTCGCGCGCGATCGCCACCGTCTTCCCGGCCAGCAGCGGCGGAATCGCTTGTTCCGGATCGGCGTGTTCCGGCAGGCGCGGCGTCAGYGCCTGCCAGGCCTCGGTGTCGAGGTGCAGCTGGTCGGCCAGCTCGTCGAGGATGGCGTCGATGTCGTCGACTTCGCCAGGCAGCACCAGGCCCAGGTGACGCTCGGGCAGGCGGCGCGCCTGTTTCGGCAAGGTCGCCAGCAGCGGAATGCCGCGCAGCGAAGCCGCCACCATCTGGCGGTGGCCTTCGCTGGCCACGCGGTTGGCGACCACGCCGGCCATCTGCACCGGACCGTAGTCGCGCAGGCCCTGCACCACGGCGCCGGCGGTCTGCGCCATGCTGGAAGCGTCGATCACGGCCAGCACCGGAATGTCGAAGGCGCGCGAGAGGTCGGCGGCCGACGGGTTGCCGTCGTACAGGCCCATCACGCCTTCGATCAGCACCACGTCGGCCTCGCGCGCGGCTGCCGCCAGGCGGCGCCGGCACTCCTGCAGGCCGACCATCCACAAATCGAGGGTGTGCACGGTCGCACCGCAGGCGCGCTCGAGCAGCATCGGGTCGATGAAATCGGGACCGCACTTGAAGACGCGTACGCGCTGGCCCTGGCGAACCAGGCCGCGCGCGAGGGCGGCGGTGACGGTGGTCTTGCCCTGGCCGGAAGCGGTGGCCGCCACCAGCAGCATGCGTGCGCCGGGATGATCCATCACCACTCCGTGCCGGCCTGCGCCGCGATGCCCGCCTTGAAGGCGTGCTTGACCACGTTCATCTCGGTGACGGTATCGGCCACTTCGATCAGTTCGGGCGGCGCCGCACGGCCGGTCACCACCACGTGCTGGATGGCGGGGCGGTCGAGCAGGTCGGCGATCACCGTGTGCACGTCCAGGTAGCGGTATTTGAGGGCGATGTTCAGCTCGTCCAGCACCACCAGGCCGACCTCCGGATCGGCCAGGAAGCGTTTCGCCTGCTGCCATGCTTCCTCGGCCTTGGCGATGTCGCGTTCGCGGTTCTGGGTTTCCCAGGTATAGCCTTCGCCCATCGCGTGGAAGCTGACTTCGTCGGGAAAGCGGCGGAGAAAACGTTCTTCGCCGGTCGACATCGCGCCCTTGATGAACTGGACCACGCCCACCTTCATGCCGTGGCCCAGCGCGCGCACCGCCATTCCGAAGGCGCTCGAGCTCTTGCCCTTGCCGTTGCCGGTATTGACGATGATGATGCCGATCTTCTTGTCGGCGGCCGCGATCTTGGCGTCGATGACGGCCTTCTTGCGCTCCATGCGCTGGCGGTGGCGCTCGTTCAGCGCCGTAGTAGCGGAAGCAGTGTCTTCAGGAGTCATGTCGTTCATGGTGGTCTTCGAAAGGAATGAAGATGCGGCGGCCGCCGTGTTCGATCATCTCGATCGGGTGGCCGAGGTAGTCGCCCAGCAGGGCCGGCTGCATCACCTGCGCGACCGGTCCGGCCAGCCAGCCGCCGTCGCCGCGCAGCAGCAGGGCGTGGGTGGAGATGCCGTAGGCCAGGTTGAGGTCGTGGCCGATCATGACGACCGTCTTGCGCTCGCGCCGGCACAGCCGCGCGAGCAGGCCGGTCACGCTCACCTGGTGGGCCAGGTCGAGCGCATTGGCCGGCTCGTCCAGCAGTAGCAGGGGCGTGTCCTGGGCCAGCAGGGCGGCGATCGCGACGCGCTGGCGCTCGCCGCCGGACAGGGTGCGCACGTCGCGCCGGGCCAGGTGCTCGACTTCCATCGCCGCCAGGGCCCGCAGGGCGGCCTGATGGTCGTCGCTGCCTTCCCAGTAGCGGTTCGCATGGTAGGGGTGGCGCGCCGACAGCACGGTGTCGATCGCGCTGTAGGCGAAGGCGTCGGTGCGCGACTGCGCGAGGTAGGCGCGCTGGCGCGCCAGCTCTTCCAGCGGCCAGTCGTCCAGCATGCGGCCGTCGAGTCTTACCGTGCCCTGGTTCGCGCCGCGCAGCCCGGCCACGGTGCGCAGCAGGGTACTCTTGCCGGCGCCGTTGCGGCCGATGATGCTCCAGCATTCGCCGGCCTGCACGGCCCAGTCGAGGTCCCGCACCAGCGTGCGGTCGGCCACCTCCAGCGTGAGTCCTTCGGTAGTAATCATCTTATTTGCGCAGTTGGTGCAGTTGATACAGGAAGACCGGCGCGCCGATCAGGGCCGTGATGGCGCCCACCGGCAGCTGGGTCGGGGCGATCACGGTGCGCGCCAGGGTGTCGCACAACACCAGGAAGCTGCCGCCCAGCAGCACGGCCGAGGGAATCAGCACCCGGTGGTCCGGGCCGAAGGCGAAGCGGCAGGCATGCGGCACGATCAGGCCGACGAAGCCGATCGAACCCGCGTTCGTCACCGCGCTGGCGGTCAGCACGCCGGAGACGAAGAACAGGCCCTTGCGCAGCCCGCCGACTTCGATGCCGAGCGTGCGCGCGGTATCGGCATGCAGGGCCAGCACGTTCATCGCGCGCGCATTGCGGAGGGCAAAAGCGAGGCCGCCGGCCAGCACGACCCAGGGCAGCACGCGCAGCGGCGTGCCGGCCAGGTCGCCGATCATCCAGAACACCATGTTGCGCAGGGCGCCTTCGGGCGCGATCGACAGCATCAGCGTCACCAGGGCCATGCACGCCGACATCAGGATGACGCCGGTCAGCAGCAGGGTCGAGGTGCCGCCTTCGGCCGCCACGCCGCCGCGCATGTCGCGGCGCGCCAATAGATACAGCAACATCGACACCGCCACCGCGCCGAGCAGGGCGGCACCGTCGACCACCACCGCCGCGCACATCATCAGGAGCGCGAACAGGGCGCCGACCGAGGCCCCGGCCGAGATCCCCAGTACATAAGGATCGGCCAGCGGGTTGCGCAGTAGGGCCTGCATCATGATGCCCGCCAGCGCCAGCGCGCCGCCGGTGACGAAGGCCGTCAGCGCACGGCCGGCGCGCAGCGCCAGCAGCGAAGCCGCCAGCGTGTCCTGGCGGCCGTGAAGCACCTGGTTCACCGCGTCCGGCAGTTCCGCCAGCCCGACCGTGACCGAACCCGTGGTGCCGGAGAACAGCAGGCAGGCAAGGGCGGCAAGCAGGAGCGAGCCGACGATCATGGTGGTGCGCCGGCGCGCGGCGGAATGATGGAGTGGATGCATGCTGGCTTGATGAGTGAATTAACGGATCCCGTAGCGCAGCGCGGCGAACCAGCTGCGTCCGGCCGTGCCGTAGTTGCGCGCCAGGTCGTAGCGCTTGTCCGCCGCATTGTCGAGGCGCAGCAGCACCGACCAGTCGCGCGTGAACCGCCACGTAGTGTACAGGTTCAGCAGGCCGTAGCCACCCAGGCGATTGAGGTTGGCAGCGTCGTCGAAGCGGCGGCCGGAGGCCTGCAGCTCTGCGCCAAGGTCGAACTGGTCGAGCGCGTAGCCGGCCGTCAGGCTGGCGTGGCGGCGCGAACGGCGCGCCAGCTGCTTGCCGGTGGTTTCGTCGCGCGGATCCTGGAGGTCGACGCTGGCGCGCAGGTCGAGGCTGTGCAGGCGAGTCTCGGCCGACATCGTCAGGCCTTCGAGCAGGGCGTGGTTGACATTGTAGGCGCAGCTGCCGGTGCGGCTCGGGCAGGGGTTGACCGTCACGATCATGTCGGTCAGGCGGTTGCGGTAGTAGTTCGCCTGCAGCTCGGCGCCGGCAACCTGCCAGCGCAGGCCCACTTCCGCATTGCGGCCCTGTTCCGGCTTGTTGGTCGGCAGGCCGTAACCCGGGTAGTACAGCTCGTTGTAGGTCGGCGCGCGGAAGCTGGTGCCGACGCTGGCGGTGGCGCGCAAGTCCTTGCTGAACTCGTAGCCATAGCCGGCCGCGCCGGTGGTCTTGCCGCCGTAGACGGAATGGTCGTTGCGCAGGCTGAGATCGAGCAGGTGGCTGCCGTGGTGCATATCGTAGGCGGCGGCGACCGAGTTGGTGATGCGCGAACGGTTCAGGGCCGTACTGGAGCTGGACAGCACCTCTTCCTTGCGGTGGCCGAACAGGACCTGCAGGGTATCGCCGTCGAGGTCGAAGGTATTCTGCCAGGTGTATTCGTCCTGGCGCGTGTCGATCTGGCTGGCGCCGCTGGCGGCCGCGCTGGTGAAGCTGCCCAGCCTGTCGTTCGAGCGGGCGGCCTGCAGGCTGCTGCGCCAGTTCGGCAGGATGCGGTCGTTCAGGAACACGGCATAGCTGTCGATGTCCTGCTCGCTGTGGGTGTCGTAGCTGGAGGCGCCGCTGTCGTACTGCGCGCGCAGGCGGCTCTTCAGGAATTGCGCGCCCACTTCATGCCCCGGCGCGAGCTGCACGGCCAGGCGGCCGTTCACGCTGTTGCGGGTGTAGCCGTCGTCGTCCTTGTTGTAGCTCGACGAGCCGGGGCGGGTGCTCGAAAAGCCGTCCGAATCCTCGCGCGCGCTGCTCAGGGCGTAGCTGACGCTGTGGTCTCCGCCGGTGGAGCCGTGCACGCTGGCGTCGACCTGGCTGGTGCCGTAGGTGCCGCCGCCGGCGCTGGCGCTGAAGGCGGCCGTGCCCGCGCTCTTCTTCGTGAAGATCTGCACCACGCCGCCGATCGCGTCGGCACCGTACAGGGAGCTGAGCGGTCCGTAGACGATCTCGATGTGGTCGATGGAGGACAGCGGGATCGCATTCCAGCTGGCGGCGCCGGTGGTCGAGGAGCCGATGCGCACGCCGTCGATCAGGACCACGACCTGGTTGCTGTTGGCGCCGCGCAGATAGACGCTGGTGCTGGCGCCCGGGCCGCCGTTGCGCACGATCTCGATGCCGCGCTGGCGGCGCAGCAGGTCGGCGACCGAACCTGCGCCGGCGCGGGCGACTTCGTCGCTGGAGATGACGGTGACGTCGGGTATCACCTCGTCGGCGCGCTGGGGCGTGCGGGCGGCGGTGACGACCACGGTCTCGAGCGATGGATCGGCGAGGGCGGAAATCGAAGGTAGGGCAAGGGTGAGGGCGAGCAGGGGCGCGGCCGCCTGCCGTGAAACGGGAAAGCTCATGACGATGTTTTCTTTCGTGGACAACCGGCCGACGTCCCCGTAGGCCAGATTGAACAGAAGCGCCGGCAAGCCGGCCGCTTCCACCTTTTGGCCGGTATCCGGGCTGGCAAGTGTGGCCGTCTGACCTTCCCATGCTTGCGCACAGTGGTATGAGAAGACGGTTGCCGCATCAGCTTTCGCATCACGCGGCACTTGCTTACCGTTGCGGGGGCAGCACACGTCGGCTCGTTCGAAGAGCTTCGTGTTTCCCGTTTAACTGCGCCTGAGAACACAGGCGCGAGCACCAAAACGCCGACATTATACGGCGAATAGCCCGCCGTGTTGTCAAACTTCCAGCGTGACGACTTCGCCGTAAGCGATGCGGTGCGGCTTGCGGGCGGCGTTCAATGCGGCTTCGTCGAGGCTCCCGGCGCCTTGCATGGCGCTCAGGAGACGGATGGTGCCGGCATGGCAGACCAGCAGCGCTTCGGCATCGCCGGCCTGGCGCAGGTCGTCGCTGAAGGCGGCCACGCGGCGGGCGACATCGAGCACGCATTCGGCGCCGCCGGGGCGGTAGAGGAGCAGGTCGGCGGCCCAGGCATCGACTTCTTCGCGCGGGATCGCGTCCCAGGGCTGCAGCTCCCAGCTGCCGAAATCCATCTCGGCCAGGCGCGCATCGAAGCGCAGGCTGTGCGGCTGCAAGCGCCGCGCCAGCTCGGCGCAGCGCCGCAGCGGACTGGCAATCACCGGCAGCTGCCCGGGCAGGCCGGCCATGCGCAGGCTGGCGTGCACGCGCGCGAGCTCGGCTTGCGTGATCGCGACGTCGCTGGCGCCGTAGCACAGGCCCTGGCCGACCTCCGGCTGCGGATGGCGGACCAGGTGCAGCTTCACGGCTCAGGTCCAGGCGCCATGGCCGAGGGTGGCCAGCACGCCCACATAGATCAGCGCTTCGGCCAGTTGCTGCACTGCGCCCAGGCAGTCGCCGGTATAGCCGCCGAGGCGGATGTGCAGCTTGCGGCCCAGCCACAAGGCGGCAAGCAGGGCCGCCAGCAAGGCCGCCAGCACGGCCGACGATGCGATCCAGCCGCTCGCCAGCAGGACCGGCACCGGCAGCAGGGCGGCGATCGTCGCGATCGCGAATTCTGTGCTGCTCATCTGCTGGGCCAGCGGCTTGGCCTTGCCTTCGCCGCGCACATAGTCCAGCTTCCAGATCAGCGAGGCGGCGGCCAGGCGCGACAGCGGGTGAGCCAGGAACAGGGCGCCGACCGCCACGCGCGGCGGCAGCATCGCCAGCGCCGTCAGCTTGACGGCCAACATGCAGACGATGCCGATCGCACCGTAGGCGCCGACCCGCGAATCCTTCATGATCTCGAGCACGCGCTCGCGCGTCATGCCGCCGCCCAGGCCGTCGCAGGTATCGGCGAAGCCGTCCTCATGGAAGGCGCCGGTCAGGTAGATCGAGGCAGCGGTCGACAGTACGGCCGCTACCGGCGCCGGCAGCACGAGGGCGGCGGCGAAGTAGACGCCGGCCGCGATGGCCGCGACCACGCAGCCGACCAGCGGGAAGTAGCGCGAGGCGTGCTGCAACCAGCTGGCTTCGAAGCCGACCCAGGATGGAATCGGCAGCCGCGTGAAGAACTGCAGCGCGATGAAGAAGAGGCGGACCTGCTGCATCTTGGTGTCTTTATTCGGTGGCGGATTTTTCGCTGACGCTGGCCGACGAGAAGGTCGCCATCTCGTTCAGGAAGTTGGCGGCCGCGTGCAGCAGCGGCAGCGCGAGCGCGGCGCCGGTACCTTCGCCCAGGCGCATCCCCAGCTGCAGCAGCGGACGGGCGCCCAGCTGCTCCAGCATGCGGCGGTGGCCGGCTTCGTCGGAGCAGTGCGCGAACACGCAGTAGTCGAGGATGGCGGGCGCCATGCGGCTGGCGGCGAGCAGGGCGGAGCTGACGATGAAGCCGTCGATCAGCAGGGTCTTGCGCATGGATGCCGCCTGCAGCATGGCGCCGGCCATCATCGCGATTTCGAAGCCGCCGAAAGTGGCCAGCACGCCGAGCGGATCGCTCACGCCGGCATGGCGCTCGACGGCCGCTTCGATCACATGCTGCTTGCGCAGCACGCCCTGCGGGGACAGGCCGGTGCCGGCGCCGACGCAATCCGCGACCGCTACGCCGGCCAGCTTGTGCATCAGCGCGGCGGCGGCGGTCGTGTTCCCGATGCCCATCTCGCCAAAGCCGACCACATTGCCCGGCAGCTCAGCCACCAGGGCCGCGCCATGTTCCATCGCCGTCGCACATTGTTCGGCCGTCATCGCGGGTTCGAGCGCGAAGTTGCGGGTGCCATGGGCGACTTTGCGGTCGAGGAGACCGGGGCGCAGGCCGAAGTCGTGATTCACGCCCGCGTCGACGATATATAAGGAGGCGCTATTCTGGCGCGCGAACACATTGATGGCGGCGCCGTCGGCGAGGAAGTTCTCGACCATCTGCCAGGTCACGTCCTGCGGGTAGGCCGAGATGCCTTCGGCGACCACGCCGTGGTCACCCGCGAACACGATGATGGCCGGCCGGTCGATCGATACCGCGACGGTCTGCTGGATCAGGCCGAGCTGCTTTGCCAGACTTTCCAGTGCGCCGAGGCTGCCGAGCGGCTTGGTCTTGTTATTGATCGCATCGTCGAGCCGGCTGGCGAGTTCGGGATGTGCGGTAGTGGTAATGGAAGGCAGGCGCATGGGGGCGKGGGGAGTGATAAAAGCGGCAAAGATAGCATACGGGCAAGCGTTGCAGACTGCAGGCGGCTTTGTTATAGTTCGCGTCCTGCTTCTGCAGCGCACGTCGAGATTCAACACCGAGTGCACACTGCAGAAAAGGATGAGTTGACGAACACTGCGAAACACTGCATAATCTCGCTTCTCTGCTGCTGACGAACAAAACGATTCGTCGGATGCGGCAAGGCAGTACCGAATACGATCTTTAACAATCAACAGTCGATAAGTGTGGGCG